>CP166130.1:1905000-2257500 GCA_041228335.1 Alphaproteobacteria bacterium LSUCC0684
AGGGATTCAAGCACAAAGGCAAGCGGAACGATCAGCGCGCCATAGACGAAAATCAGCAGGGTTGCCGGCCCGTCCCCCGCATTGTAGCGGCCGATATCAAGACCGCAGGTATCGCATTCCGCCACCAGCGCAATCCGGCCCTGAAAAAGCTTGCCCTGACCGCAGCCAGGGCAAGTGTTATTGAGCGCCCGGCGAAGCGGGCCGTGGTCTGATCGGGATTGCCCCATGCTTTCCTAGCGTCCCCAGATATAGACAGCGACGAAAAGGAACAGCCAGACAACGTCAACAAAATGCCAGTACCAGGCCGCCGCTTCAAAGCCGAAATGCTGCTGCGGGGTGAAATGACCTTTTGACCCACGCCACAGGCAGACCGCAAGGAACAGCGTTCCGATGATCACATGAAAGCCGTGAAAGCCCGTTGCCATGAAGAAGACCGACGGATAAATCCCATCGGTAAACCCGAAAGGTGCGTGGCTGTATTCGATCGCTTGCAGAAGGGTGAACAGCGCCCCGAGGCCGATGGTAATCGCCAGCCCAAGCATGAAATCTCGACGATTGCCATGGACCAGCGCGTGATGCGCCCAGGTCACGGTACATCCTGAAAGCAGGAGAACAAGGGTGTTGATCAGCGGCAGATCAAAAGGATCAAAGGTGATAATTCCTTCCGGCGGCCAGATACCACCTGCCGGAAACAGCGCCCGATCAAAGAAGGCCCAGAAAAACGCCACAAAGAACATGACTTCTGAACTGATGAAAAGCATCATCCCGTAGCGCATGCCGATCTGGACAACCGGGGTGTGATGCCCCTGATATTCCGCCTCGCGAATGACGTCACGCCACCAGAAGAACATGGTAACCATCACCAGGGCAAGGCCCACAATCATGGATGCGTTGCCATATTGATGATCATGCATGAACAGAACCGCACCGACGGTCAGCACAAAGGCACTAAGCGCGCCCAGGGCCGGCCATGGGCTGGGCTCCACAAGATGAAACGGATGTTTTTGTTCCCCACTCATAGTCTTCTCCCTGATCTCCCATCCGGTAAGCCGATGGTATCGGCTGTCTTATTCCCTGTCTGTTTTAACGGGGAAAAATGTGTAGGACAACGTGATTTCCGGCGTTGCCCTTGTGTTAATATCGTCGTCAATCTCCGGATCAAGATAGAACAGCACCGGCATTTCCACGGTCTGCCCGGGCTCCAGTGTCTGCTCGACAAAACAGAAACAGTCAATCTTCATGAAATACGGGCCGATCTTGTTCGGCGTCACGTTGAATGTCGACGTGCCGGTGGTTGGCCGGTCCGAAAGATTGGTTGCGGTATAGATGATGCGGATTTCTTCACCGGGGCTGATCCGGACCGGTTCTGCCGGTGGCGAGAACCGCCAGTCCAGCCCGGGCACGACATGCCCGTTGAAACGAACTTCCCTGATGCTTGCCCCGGCGCTGGCCCCGGGGGCGGCGTCGCTCACCTGGGTGGTGCCGCCAAAACCTGTCACCTGGCAAAAGAGCTTGTAGAGCGGCACCGATGCGTAAGCAAGCCCGACCATCCCCGCCACCACCATCGCGGCGATGATCCCGATCCGCCGGTTCTTCTGGTGGAGCGATACGTCATAGCTAGTTGGCGCAACCGTCATGACGCACCCCCGAGCCGGATGATGGTGATCAGATAGAAGATCACGCACAAGAGGACAATCCCGCCAAAGACCGCCAGATTCCGGCGTCGACGCAGGGCGATGAACTGTTCCGGCGTCGGCTGGTCTGATGTGTTTTTCATATCATCTGCCATCAGCCAATCCCCAGCGATTTGGCCACCGGCCCGGCAAGTGCATCGAGGCCGAGCGCCAGAAAGATCAGGAAAAGATAAATAATGGAAAACCGGAAAAGCCGCATGGCGCTGGCATCATGGTCATCTTGCCACAACCGCACGGCATGGAAAACAAACATGAGCCCGAGCACCCCGGCCACCATCCCATAGACCATGCCTGCCATGCCGATAAAAGCAGGCATCACGGCCAGAGGCGCCAGGATAAGGCTATAGGCAAGGATCTGGTTACGGGTCGCCTTGCGCCCCGCCACCACCGGCAGCATCGGGATACCTGCCTTGGTGTAATCCTCATTCTTGACCAGCGCCAGCGCCCAGAAATGCGGCGGGGTCCAGATGAAGATGATGGCAAAGAGAAGCAACGGTTCAAGCGTCAGCCCGCCGCCTGCCGCAAGCCAGCCGATGGCCGGAGGAAATGCCCCGGCCGCCCCGCCGATGACGATATTCTGCGGCGTCGATCTCTTGAGCCAGATGGTATAGATCACGCCATAAAAGAAAATCGTGAAGGCCAGCAGCAGCGCCGCCATCATGCCGCCTGCAAACCACAGCACCAGAACAGACAGAACAGATATCACAATCCCGAGGCTGAGCGCCTCTTCGGCGAGCACCTTGCCAGCGGGAATTGGCCGCCGGGATGTCCGCATCATCACCGCATCGATATCGCGGTCATACCACTGGTTGATGGCACCTGAAGCACCGGCACCGGCGGCAATCGCAATAAGCGCAATCATCGCCAGCAGCGGGTGCGGTGCGGATGGAACAAGGGCCATGCCGATGAAACTGGTGAAGATCACCAGACTCATGACTCGTGGCTTCATCAGGGCGATGAAATCGCCCGGCGCCGCCATTGGCGGTGATGTCACCAGAGTCTGAGCCATCAGCCTTTGTTCCTTCCTTCTGCCCTAAAGCTTGACTTTGGGCAGCTCGTCAAACGTGTGATGCGGCGGCGGTGATGCGACCGTCCATTCCAGCGTATTGGCGCCTTCACCCCAGGGGTTCATCGCGGCACGGCGGCGGGCAATGAACGCTTCAAGGATCACCACCAGGAACAGCACCGCACCAAGAGCCCCGATATAAGAGCCGATGGAAGCGACCATGTTCCAGCCGGCAAAGGCATCGGGGTAGTCGACATACCGGCGCGGCATGCCGGCAAGGCCGAGGAAATGCATCGGGAAGAAGGTCAGGTTGACCCCGATAAAGGTGATCCAGAAATGCAGGTAGGCAAGGCCGCGGTTGTATTCATACCCGGTCATCTTGGAGAACCAGTAATAGAACCCGGCAAACAGCCCGAAGACCGCCCCAAGCGACAGCACGTAATGGAAATGCGCAATCACATAATAGGTGTTATGCAGCACCTGATCGAGCCCGGCATTCGAAAGAACAACACCGGTCACTCCCCCTACCGTGAAGAGGAAGATGAACCCGATGGCCCAGAGCATCGGCACTTCGAACTTGATGGAACCGCCCCACATGGTGGCGATCCAGGAAAAGATCTTCACCCCGGTCGGAACAGCAATGACCATGGTAGCGGCGGTGAAATACGCCCGCGTATCCACGTCCATCCCCACCGTATACATGTGGTGGGCCCAGACGATGAAGCCGACGAAACCGATCGCCACCATCGCATAGACCATGCCGAGATACCCGAAGATCGGCTTGCGGCTGAAGGTGGAGATGATATGGCTGACAATCCCGAAGGCCGGCAGGATCATGATATACACTTCCGGATGGCCGAAGAACCAGAACAGATGCAGGAAGAGGATCGGGTCCCCGCCTTCCGCGGCCACGAAGAAGGCCGTATCAAAATTCCGGTCGGTCAGCAGCATGGTGATCGCCCCGGCCAGCACCGGCACCGCCAGCAGCAGCAGGAAAGCCGTGATCAGCATGGCCCAGGCAAAGAGCGGCATCTTGTGCAGCGTCATGCCAGGCGTCCGCATGTTGAAGATCGTGGTGATGAAATTCGCCGCCCCGAGGATGGAGGAGACACCGGCAAGGTGAAGCGAGAAAATCGCCAGATCCATCGACATGCCCGGCGTGCCTTCCTTGCCGGAAAGCGGCGGGTAGACCGTCCAGCCAACACCGGCGCCGCCATCAGATACCGCTGAAAGAAGAAGCAGCAGAAACGCCGGCGGCAGCAGCCAGAAGCTGATATTGTTCATCCGCGGGAACGCCATGTCCGGCGCACCGATCATGATCGGCACAAACCAGTTGCCAAATCCGCCGATCAGGCCCGGCATCACCACGAAGAAGACCATGATGAGTCCATGGGCGGTGGTGAAGACGTTCCAGACATGACCACTTTCCATATACTGGATGCCGGGCTCCATCAGTTCCATCCGCATGAAGACCGACATCCCGCCGCCGATAAACGCCGCCAGAATGGCAAAGACAAGGTACATCGTGCCAATGTCCTTGTGGTTGGTCGAATAGAGCCACCTTTTGACAAACCCGCTTGGGGCGCCGTGGTGATCGTGATGATCTGTTGCTTGTGCTGACATCTTATCGCTCCTCACGTATTGACCTGGCTTACTGTGCTTGTGCCAGCTTGATGGGTTGCGCGCTGTCTGCGCTGGCGAATTTGTCGCGCGCAGTTTTCAGCCATTCTTGATAGTTTTCCTTTGACACCGCCTTGATGACAATCGGCATGAAGGAATGGTTGATCCCGCAGATCTGGTTGCACTGACCATAATAGGTCTGCTCACCTTCCGGCACGTCGATCCATGCCTCATTGGTGCGCCCGGCAACCGTGTAGACCTGCACGGCCAGCGACGGAACGAAGAAGGAATGCATCACGTCGTTTGCCTGGATCAGCAGTTTGATGCGAGTCCCCGCTGGCACCACCAGCGGATTGTCAACATCGAGAAGACGCTTCTGGCCAGGTTGCAGATCTTCCTGGGCAATCATGTAACTGTCAAAGACAATCTCTTCTTCCGGATATTCGTAGTTCCAGTACCACTGGGCACCGGTGACCTTGATCACCATGTCGGTTTCGTCGGTCCGGTCCATGTAATAGAGCAGTTTGAACGATGGTACGGCAATCACCACCAGAATGACCACCGGGATCACCGTCCACAGCACCTCGATGATGGTGTTATGCGTCGTCCGGGAAGGGTTCGGGTTGCGGGAGGCGCGGAACCGGATGCAGGTATAGATCAGAAGCGCCAGCACAAAGAGTGAGATCGCTGTTATGATCACCAGGAGAAGGTTGTGCAGGTCGGCTGCCTTCTGGGCAACGGTTCCGGCGGCAGGCTGCAGCCCCATCTGCCATGGAGCAGGCTCAGCGGCGGAAGCGGCGTTCACCCCGGCCAGCAGCGGCAGGACGAATCCCAAGACAGAAATTCCCAGGGTGGCAAACAGACTTTTGGCTTTTTCGGCCAGTCGGGACGGATTCATGAATTACTCCCCCTTAAAGAGTCGACGTGGCTATACCCTTGCGGCACAGCAATCTTGACGCAGAATCACTGCCATATCCTTATAACATAAAGATCTCGTACCTGAACCAGACCTCTTGGCAGAATCTTGCGGCAGGTGGTCGCAGGAACGGCGGGGCCGGTTTTGAATATTGCGCCGCGATCTTGAAGTCCACCGCCTCTTGTGCCATGTCTTGTATCATAAGGCAAATCGCCAACCCCGCCATCTTTCGGAGCAAGCACATGTCGGATCCACTGGATATCACCCGCGATCTTTTCTTCGTCCGGGCAGGCCTTGATGAGGATACGGTCCTGTCCACGATCCGCGATGCCCTCGCCGGAAGCGATGATGGTGAGCTCTTTCTCGAAGAACGCCACAGCGAGATGATGGTGTTTGATGACGGCCGGATGAAATCCGCGAGCTACGATAATTCCAGCGGCTTCGGGCTGCGCGCCATTGCAGGCGAAGCCCATGGCTACGCCCATTCCGGCGAAATGACCCTTGATGCCATCCGCCGTGCCGGAAACACCGTCCGCGCGGTCACGTCAGGGCATGATGGCCATCTTGCCCTGCCTCCCGCTGCCGGCAACAACCGGGCGCTCTACACCTCCGCCAACCCGCTTGAGGCAACGGCCTTTGCCGATAAAGTCACCCTGATGCAGGAAATCGACGCCTATGCCCGCGCCGCCGATCCGGCTGTCTCCCAGGTCAGCGTATCGCTGGCCGCGTCCTGGCAGGCGATCCGTATCATGCGGCCTGACGGGTATCAGGTTGCCGATATCCGGCCACTGGTACGGCTGAATGTTTCGGTGGTGATGCAAAAGGACGGACGCATGGAATCCGGCTCCAGCGGCGCAGGCGGCCGGGTCATGCTCGACAAATGGCTTGACCCGCAGATCTGGAAAGCTGAGGTCAACGAAGCGATCCGGGTCGCGCGCGTCAACCTTGAATCGATCCCCGCCCCGGCCGGGGAGCTTGAAGTCGTGCTTGGGCCGGGCTGGCCCGGGGTCATGCTTCATGAGGCGGTGGGCCACGGGCTTGAGGGAGATTTCAACCGCAAGGGCACATCGCTCTTTTCCGGCAAGGTAGGTGAGCGGGTTGCCGCAAAAGGCGTGACCGTGGTGGATGACGGCACCATGGATGACCGCCGCGGTTCCATCACGATTGACGACGAAGGCACGCCGTCGCGGCGCAATGTCCTGATCGAAGACGGTATTCTCAAAGGCTATATGCAGGACCGCCAGAACGCCCGCCTGATGGGCGTTGACCCTACCGGAAACGGCCGCCGCGAGTCCTATGCCCATACCCCGATGCCGCGCATGACCAATACTTTCATGCTCAATGGCTCGCACAGCAATGAAGAAATTCTCGCCAGCGTCAGGAAAGGGATCTATGCCGTCAACTTTGGTGGCGGACAGGTGGATATCACCAGCGGCAAATTCGTCTTTTCGGCCTCCGAAGCCTATATGGTTGAACATGGCCGGATAGGCGCGCCGGTCAAAGGCGCAACGCTGATCGGCAACGGCCCCGATGCCATGGGCAAGATCACCATGATCGGCGATGATCTGGCGCTCGATAACGGGATCGGCACCTGCGGCAAGGCCGGTCAGGGCGTGCCGGTTGGTGTCGGCCAGCCCACGCTCAAGATGGGGGGCATCACCATCGGCGGCACCGAAGCTGCCTGAACGGAACCCTAGCCGCCGCTTTCGTTCTTCTGCCGCCGGGACTGGCGCCAGTCTTTCGGCCGGTCGAATTTTCCCGCCCAGAGCCCGAGTTTCCCGGTTTGCGCCTGATCTTCCTCGGTGAGATAATCTCTGGTGTATTCCGCCACCGCCAGACCTGATCGCACCAGCGCCCGCTGCACATCGAGGCCGGCATCTTCGCTGCCGGCATAGCACCGGCCCAGCAGACGCTTGTATCGATCCTGTCCTGTAATCCGGCACGAAACCGGGGACGGCGCTGCGGCGAGCATGCCGACCAGCATGTCCCGCGCCCGCGCCCCGCAATGCCAGGGGTTGCCTTCTGCATCCTGACATTGCTGTTGCAGTTCCGGCGCATCAATCCCCAGAAGCCTGATCTTTTTTCCATCAAGGGTGATCGTATCGCCATCCACTATCCGGATCTTCTCGCTGATCAGAACAAAGTTTTCCGATGCTATCGCTGCATTCGCTGAAACAAGCAGCAGGATGCTCGCAATCAGGCCAAATCTCAACATATCATACCTTCCTGTACCGGTTCTGAGGTATCCCGCATGATATATTATAAAAATTTAATTAAATAGTTCTGCGGATATGGCGGCTGATATCCCCATTATTCCGGATCCATCGGGGAAAATCACCCGCCCGAATGGGCCGGTTTTCCGCGCAGCATGATCCAAAGGTTGGACAGGACAAGACCCGAACAGATAAGGCTACCTGCCCCAAAGGTCAGGCCGCCGCCGCCGATCTCATAAAGCGGGCCGGCGAGGATCAACCCGCTGACCTGGCCGAGCGAGCCGAATCCCTGGACAAGGCCGATACTGCCGCCGATCTTGCCCTGACGGGCACGTTTGCTGGAGGCCGAAGCAAGGGTCGGGTTGGTCAGCGCAAAACCGACACAGACAAAGGTTGTTGCCAGAAGGATTCCGGCGATGGAAGAGCCTGCCACGAGAAAGCCCAGCGGTATCATCACCATGGTCATCAACTGGCCCGCCCCGAGGAAGACCGATCCCGCAAGTGCCGCCCCCATATCCCCGATCCGGCTGGTGATCGGGCCGATCAGTCCTCCCTGAATAATGACGATCAGCACCCCGATCCAGGTAAAGACCCAGCCCGTATTCATGCTGGTAAAGCCCAGCACATCCTTCATGACCAGCACAAAGGACACCTCCACCTGGGCAAAGGCGAGGTTGAGCAGAAAGACCGCCACCGCAAAACCGCCAAGCCCGCTTGCGATGAAATCACGCCATCTTTCGGCAAAGGGAAGGCGCATTTTCGGATCAGGCCTGATGCTTTCCTCAACAAAGAACTGACACAGCATCATCCCGAGGAAAGCCAGCGCCGCCGCGACCAGAAAAGGTGCTGTATGCACGGCACCGCCAACCCCCGAAAGCAGCCCGCCAAGGGCGGGTCCGGCGACAAATCCAAGCCCCACCGATGCCCCCATCAGCCCCATCCAGCGGGCGCGTTGATCGGCCTCTGTGTTGTCGGTGATAATAGCATGGACCACGCTGATATTCCCCGAAGCGAGGCCGGAGATGATCCGGGCGACAAACATCAGGGCAAGATTTGTTGTCAGCGCAAAGATCATATACCCGATCGTGGTGATGAGGATGGAGGTGATCAGCACTTTCTTGCGGCCTATTCTGTCCGACAGGCTGCCAAGGATAGGGGAGCCCACGAACATGGCCAGCGCAAAGGATGCCATCAGCATGGCCATGCTGAACTCGCTGCCCCCTGCCTCATCAATCACCGCATAGGGCAGAACAGGGATAAGCGCACCGACGCCAACAAAATTCACAAAGACAACAAGCAGCAGGCCCTTCATTCGGCACCTATATAAAACAACATGTTAAAACTGAAATTCCGGATAAATGCGGGTCATCTCTTCCCCCCATTTGCCATGGAAGAGCTCAAGCATGGCCTCAGCCCGGGTGGTTCCGCTTTGGGCAATGGCGTGGATCGGATCAAGGAAGCCGGTTTCATCATTTCCGGCGCTGTCCGTGATACGGCGGCGATGCAGGCCCTGGCGGGCGATATCCACCATCGATCGTGCCATCTCCCCGACATCCCTTTTGCCGAGCCGGCCTTTCAGCCCATGCCGGGCCACCGACATCCGGGCGGCGGCAACATCCACGGCCTCAAGGCCTCCGGCCAGTTCTTCCGCCGCGTCCAGCGCATCCGCATCATAGAGAAGCCCGGTCCATAATGCCGGCAGGGCACAGATCATGTTCCAGGGCCCGCCATCAGCACCGCGCATTTCCAGATACTGCTTGAGGCGGACTTCCGGAAAGGCCGTGGTCACGTGATCTTCCCAATCCGCCATGGTGGGGAACTCGCCTTCATGGCCAGGCAGCCGCCCGGACATGAAATCCCGGAAAGAATGGCCCGCCACATCGACATAACTGTCGCCGCGATGGAGAAAATACATCGGCACATCAAGTAGATAATCCACCCATTGTTCATAGCCGAACCCGGCATCAAAAACACAAGCCGGAATCCCGCAGCGGGCAGGATCGGTATCGGTCCAGGCTTCGGCCCGTGTCGAGAGCAGCCCCGTCGGCCTGCCCTCACGAAAGGGGGAATTGGCAAAAAGCGCCGTGGCCAGAGGCTGAAGCGCAAGAGAGACACGGAATTTCCGTGCCATGTCACGTTCAGACGCGTAATCGAGATTGACCTGAATGGTCGTCGTCCGCTGCATCATATCAAGGCCAAGGCTGCCCACTTTCGGCATATGGCGGCGCATGATGGCGTAGCGGCCCTTTGGCATCCACGGGATATCCTCACGTCGCCAGACCGGGTCAAACCCCACCCCCAGCATGCCAAGCCCAAGCGTGTTTGTTGCCTTGCGCATATCCTTGAGATGCCGGTTGGTCTCCTGGCAGGTCTGATGCAGGTTTTCAAGCGGCGCCCCGGAGAGCTCGAACTGCCCCCCCGGCTCAAGCGTGATCGACCCGCCATGGCTGTCCTTGAGGCCGATGATGACATCACCTTCAAGGATCGGCGTCCAGTGATGGCTTTCGGCAAGGCCGCTCAACAGCGCGCCGATGCCCTTTTCCCCTTCATAGGAAGGACGCCGGAAAGTGTCTTGGGCAAAAAGCAGCTTTTCATGCTCGGTGCCGATCCGCCATTGATCTGCCGGTGTTTCGCCGGATTCAAACCAGGCGACCAGATCTTCCTTGCCGGTGATTTGCGGTGATGGATCATGCGCCATGTTGATTCCCTTTCCATTCGCCAGCCACCGCCTGCCAGATGGCCAACGCCGCCACCATCGCGGTATCCGCGCGCAACACATTCTGCCCGAGCGACACGGCAACAGCACCAGGCATGGCAGAAAGACGTGCTCGCTCAACCGGCGAGAACCCGCCTTCCGGGCCAATGACGATCGCCGCCGCCCCCTTGAGCCCGGCCACCTTCTCGGCCATGGCATGCCCGGGTATACCGGCTGAGCTTTCGTCACAGAAAATGATATGACGCATCCCGGGCCATTCATCAAGCAATCTCTCAAGCGGAATCGGCTCGCGCACATCCACCAGCGTTGTCCGGCCGGTCTGCTCGACCGCTTCGATCGTGTTGGCCCGCATTCGGCTGGTGTTGACGCGGGTCATCTGGGTATGGGCAGTGATCACCGGCTGCAGGATCCCGACCCCGAGTTCAGCCGCCTTTTCGGCCAGATAATCGATACGCGCCTTCTTGATCGGGGCAAATATGAGCATCAGATCAGGCGCCTTGTCCTGCGCGCGGGTCTGCTCCCGCGGCGTCAGCACGGCCTGCTTGCGTCCCGCCTCGGTGATCTCGGCCAGCCATTCGCCATCGCGGCCGTTGAAAAGGCGCACCTTATCCCCCGCCCCGAGCCGGAGAACCTGCAACAGATAATGCGCCTGATCATGCGATACGATCAGGTCGGCATCAGATTTCAGATCATCGGGGACAAAAAGACGATGTCGTGCACGGGTATTCATTCTTTCTCCATACTCCCCGGGGGTAACCTTCGCAAGGCAAAAACCCGATGCCATGCCCCTGCATAAATCCCGCGAGGATCAGGAGGCTTGCAAGCTTGCGGTCAACACGGTATCGCTTGGGGCATGGCAGACACATCCAACACCGACCTTGATGATATCGGCCTTGATGGTATCTGGGCTGCCCTGCCGGTGCGCTGGCATCCTTTTGTCACCCTGGCCCGGCTTGACCGTCCCATCGGCTGGTGGCTTTTGCTGCTGCCGGGATGGCAGGCCATCCTTATCGCCGGCACGCTCCAGCAGAAAGAATTTCTTCACCTTCTCTTCCTGATGCTGCTCTTCCTCATCGGGGCCGTGGTGATGCGGGGGGCGGGATGCGTCATCAATGACTGGTGGGATCGTGATCTTGATAAATCCGTTGAACGCACGCGCAACCGGCCTCTTGCTTCGGGGCAGGTATCGATGCGCGGGGCGCTGATCTTTCTTGCCGGTCTCGCCTCCATCGGCGCGGGCGTCCTTTTCCTCCTGCCCCGTGAAGCGATCATCACCGGCCTGTTCTCGCTCCCGTTGATTGTTGTCTACCCATTGGCCAAGCGGGTGATGGGGCTGCCGCAACTGGCCCTGAGCCTGACGTTCAGCTGGGGCGCGCTGCTTGGCTGGGCGGCGGTGGGTACATGGCCGGGCTGGGAAGCCGGGCTTCTTTACATCGCCTCGGCCTTCTGGGTTTTCGGCTATGATACCATCTACGCGGTGCAGGACATGGCCGATGACACAAAACTGGGGATAGGTTCCTCTGCCCTGACGCTCGGCGGGATGGTCCGGCCCGTGGTGGCCTTCGTCTACGGAGCAATGATCCTCTTGCTGCTGACGCTCGGCGCCCTGATCGACGCCGGCTGGGGATGGATGGCCGGCGTCGCGATCGCAGCGATCCATTGCCGCTGGCAGATCTCAAGGCTCGACCCTGAAAACCCCGGCCTCGCGGGGCGGATTTTCAGATCAAATCGTGATACGGGCCTGATACTGACCGGGGCGGCGCTGGCTTTCTATATCGAACGAACCCTGCTCTAGGCATCATCTTAAATGATCCATGGATCAATTCCCATCAGAGATAGGTCTGGGCATTTTCAGCCGTCGCCGGCACCTGCTGCCATGGCCCTTCGGGCATTGAAATCGAACTTTCGGCAAGCGTCCTTGCCACTTCTTCCCGGGCCGGGCGTTCCTCTCGCATGCGCATGATCCAGGCATCCAGATCATCCCCGCCTGAGTTGCGTTTCATGACCTCTGCCAGCATCGCCGCCTCGTTCATGTCTTCAAACCTGCGGCCGGTTGCGGGGATATCGGCATGGGCGACGGGGCCATGCTTTCCGTCAATCAGCCCTGCCCGTGACTGATAGCCGTAAACAGGGGCAGCAAAGACCGGATCATCACCATCCGCCCGCGGGCCGTGATCGACCTGCCCGGGATCAAGGCAGATGAAATCATAGGCAATGCCGAGCGCTTCGGTATCATGCATATGGCGGAGCTGCACCGGGTCAAGCCAGGCGACATTGAGCCGAACCCGCGTGCCGGGAGACGGGCAGGCGGTGGCCGGCACCGCCCCGTAATAGGAGATCGCCGCGGCAAAGACGATATCGCAATCCTTGAGAATGCAGGCCGTGACCGGAATGAGGGCATCGGTACCGAATTTACGGCGCAACTGAAGCGGCGCCCGGTTCGACCCCACCGAAAGGACGGGAATCCGGCCGTTGAGATGATCGGCGGTGATCCCTTCTGCCGCAAGTCGGGGCAGCCCTTCCCGCATGAAGAAATCCCCCTCCGGCGCCGGATACGGGTACAGTTTGGCCTGGGACAACGGGGCAATCGTACCATCAATATGGTCTGGAAACCACTGGTCTGGCAGCAAGATCAGGCCTCCGGCGCTGTCATCAGCCCGGCCGTCTCGTCAAGGCCGAGGCAGAGGTTGAGATTCTGCACCGCCGCGCCGGATGCGCCTTTGCCGAGATTATCAAGCCGGGCAGCGCAAAGATACTGGCCGGGCTCACCGGACGTGCCTTCATGGCCGAAAATGAATATCTCAAGCCGGTTTGTTCCCCGGAGCGCGTCGGCGGCAAGATATCCCTTGTCCGTCAGGCCCAGAGAAGAGAAAGGCGCATGGACATCGATGAAGGTCTCGCCCTCATAGTGCGCGGCATAAATCGCGTGAAGATCCGCCGCGCTGGTGCCGCCTTTCAGCTGATCGGCGGCGAGCGGAAGTTCAACCAGCATGCCGCAGGGGAAATTCCCGACCATCGGCATGAACAGAGGTTTGCGCAAAAGCCCGGCGTGATGCATCACTTCGGGGATATGTTTATGGGCAAGATCAAGCGCATAGCCGAAATGTTTCGGCCCGGCATCTTTCTCCATATACTCGATCAGGGCCTTGCCACCGCCGGTATAGCCGCTGACAGCCGGGATCGACAGCACCTGATCCGGATCAAGCACACCTGCATCGATGAGCGGCCGCAGAAGCGCGATCATCGCCGTCGCATAGCAGCCGACATTGGCAATCCGCCTCGCGGAGCTGATACGTTCACGCTGGCCGGGGGCAAGTTCAGGGAAGCCATAGACCCAGCCTTCGGCCACGCGATGCGCCGTTGATGCATCGATGATGGTGCAGTCAAGTCCTTCGGCCAGATCAACCGCCTCGATGGCGGCGTCATCGGGCAGGCAGAGAATGACGGCATCAGCCGCCGCCATCGCCTCCCGGCGGGCAGATCTGTCCTTGCGCCTTGCATCGTCAAGACGGATGAGACGGATCTCGTCCCGGGCCTGAAGTCTGGCATGGACCTGCAATCCCGTCGTCCCCGCCTCGCCATCGATGAAAACCTGATAAGTCATTCTAGGAGTTTTACTCCCGCCCCCGGGCAGCGGGCAAACGGTTTTTTTGCCCCGGACGCATCTTTTCCCGTGGTTGAGGTTGTACTTTGCCGCTCAAAACGCTATGTGAAAATCATGTCTGATACATTACCAAAATTAATGGATATGCTGCTCGACCGGGCGCAGAAGGCTGGCGCTGATGCGGCTGATGCGGTGGTTGCGGGCGGCTTTGGTCATTCGGTTTCGGTCCGGCTTGGCGAAGTGGAATCGATAGAACGGTCCGAAGATCATGATATCGGCCTCAGGGTTTTTGTCGGCCGCCGCAATGCGAGCATCTCGACCAGTCGTCTCGACGAAGACAGCATTGCCGGTCTCGCGCAACGTGCGGTTGCCATGGCCCGATGCGCCCCCGAAGATCCCTATGCCGGTCTTGCCGATAAAGATCAGCTGGCCACCCGGATACCTGATCTCGATATCTGCGATCCAGATGAGCCGGATGCCGAAACCCTCAAGGCCGCCGCCCTCGAAGCCGAGGATACGGCAAGGGCCGTGCCCGGTATTTCCAATTCCGAAGGCGGCAGCGCGTCCCATGGCATGGTTGATGTCATGATAGCAACCTCGACCGGTTTCTCCGGGCGATACCAGCGCAGCACAAACGGCATTTCCGCCATGGTTCTGGCTGAAAAAAACGGCGTGATGGAACGTGATTACGATTACACCGCCGCGGTCTGGCGGGAGGATCTCGAATCTCCGGCCACCATTGGCCGCCGTGCCGCCGAACGCACCCTCAGCCGCATTGGCGCAACCAGGCCGCCAACCGGCAGTTATCCGGTGATCTATGATGCCCGGGTGTCACGCTCAATCGCAGGCCATGTGGCATCCGCGATCAATGGCAGCGCCATCGCCCGCGGCACCAGTTTCCTCAAAGACAGGATGCAAGGGGTGATTGCCGCAAGCGGTGTCACGCTGGTGGATGATCCGCTCCGCCCCCGCGGCATGGGGTCATCCCCTTTTGATGGCGAAGGTCTGGCGCGGCGACGGCGGGTGATGGTGGAAGGAGGCGTCCTCAAAGGCTGGTTTCTCGATCTTGCCGCGGCACGTCAGCTCGGGCTTGAGCCGACAGGAAATGCCGGACGCGGGGTGGGCAGCCCCCCCGCACCCGGCCCGTCCAACTGGATCATGGAGCCAGGTGAGATCAGCCGGGATGAGCTTATCGCCGGGGTTAAAGAAGGGTTTCTCGTCACCGAGATGATCGGGTCTTCCGTCAGCCTCATTACCGGGGATTACAGCCGTGGTGCTGCCGGTTTCTGGATCAGGGACGGCAAGATCAGCCATCCGGTCACCGAAGCGACCATCGCCGGCAATCTCAAGGATATGCTCATGCATATCACCCTTGCCGATGATCTGGACCTGACCAAATCCACCGCCGCGCCGAGCCTCCGTATCGATGGCATGACCGTGGCAGGAGCCTGACCCAATGACGGCCCAGCATCCACGCCGCGGTCTTAGGGACTGGCTGGATCTGATGCTGAAAGATCACGGGTTTCTGCGTCTGTGGTGGCATAACCTTGATGAATTCCGCCCCGGCATATGGCGCAGCAATCAGCCCACCCCCGGCCGGGTAAAGGTGGCGGCGGCGCAAGGAATAAAGACCATCATCAACCTCAGGGGGCCCCGCAGCGATGGTGGCTGGCGGCTGGAAAAAGAGGCCTGTGATGCCGCTGGTATCACGCTCGTAGATTTCACCATCCGGTCCCGCGCCGTGCCTGATCGTGAAACTGTGCTGGCCGCGCGTGAGCTGTTTCAGTCCGTGGAATACCCGATCCTGATGCATTGCAAATCCGGGGCTGATCGTGCCGGGATCATGTCCGCCCTCTATCTCTTGCTGATGGAAGACGCTGACCCCGCGACGGCGGCGGAGATGCTGTCCTTAAGATATCTGCATGTCCGGCAGGCCAAGACAGGGCTTCTCGATGCGTTTGTTGCGGCCTATGCACCTGCCGCTGCCAGCGGCACCTCTTTTCTTGACTGGGCAAGACATGACCTTGATCCTGAGGCCATTGCAGCAAATTTCCATTCCTCGACATGGGCCGAACGTCTTGTTGATCAGCTGCTCAGGCGGGAGTAGCTATTCCGTGAAATGCTGGAGCGCGCAGAGCCGGGCGTAAAGACCATCCTGACGGATGAGTTCGGCATGGGTTCCGGTTTCCACGATCCGTCCCTTTTCCATGACCAGAATCCGGTCGGCTTTCTGGACGGTGGCAAGACGATGCGCCACCACCAGGGTTGTCCGGCCCCGGGCCAGCCCCTCCAGCGCCTCCTGAATCTGGCTTTCTGCCTCGGCATCAAGGGCACTTGTCGCCTCATCCAGCAGCAGCACCGGCGCATCCTTCAGGATGGCCCGGGCAATGGCAATGCGTTGCCGCTGGCCGCCGGAAAGGCGTCCGCCGCCCTCACCCACCACCGTATCATACCCCTGGGGCTGGTTGCGGATGAAGGTATCGGCCGCCGCCGCCCTCGCGGCATCTTCCACGGCCGCATCATCGGCATCCAGCCGACCAAGGCGGATATTGTTGCGGATCGTGTCATTGAACAGGACCTGATCCTGCCCGACCAGCGCGATGGCAGCCCTCACGTCCTCAAGCCGTGTTGCCGAAACAGGCTGGCCATCAATGGTGATCTCACCGGCTGAACAATCATAAAACCGGGGCAGGAGATTGATGACGGTTGTCTTGCCGGCACCGCTTGGCCCGACCAGCGCCACCACCTCACCGGGGCGGGCGGTGAAACTCACCTCGTCAACGGCAACGGTATCGCCGTAGCGGAAGGAAACCCTGTCAAAGACAACGTCCCCCTTCGGGGCGGGCAGCGGCAGGGCTTGCGCCGGGCTGGCAATCGCCGGGGTGATATCGAGCAGTGCGAAAATACGGCTGGCCGCGGCCACGGCTTCCTGCACCACGGCGTTCAGCGTCCCCAGCCCGCGGATCGGCTGGACCAGCATCAGGAGGGCCGTGATGAACCCGGCCACATCACCGACCTGCATGTCGCCATTGGCCACGCGCCAGCCGGCAAGGGCGATCACCCCCGCAACGGCAACGCCGCCCAGGACTTCAAGAATAGGATCAATCCGCGCCCGTCCGAGCGCCAGCTGAAACAGTTTCTCAAAGAGATCGTCAAAGGCAATCGATACCCGCCGTTTTTCGTGATCTTCCAGCGAATAGGCCCGCACCATCCTGCTTCCCTGGAGGGTTTCGTTCATCAGCGCGGTGACATCCGCCATATGTTCCTGCAGCGCCCCTGTCTGCCTGCGCTGGCGACGCCCGATGGAAAGGATCGGCTGCATGGCTAGCGGATAGACAAGAAGCACCACCACCGTCAGCAGCCAGTCAAACCAGATCATCATGCCGATCATGGCCACGATCATCAGCGTATCGCGCACAAGATTGTTGGCCAGACGCGTCAGGGCTTCGCGGATGACCAGAATATCGTTCATCACGCGGCTGACATATTCCCCGACAGGCGCCGCCTGTATCAGGGCCAGGTCAGCGCCGATCAGATGCGCGGCCATCTTTTTCTGGATCGATGTGGTGATCCGGAGCGCAAGTCTCGTCACCTGCCGGACCTGAAAATACATCGCCAGCCCTTTGATGAGGGTAATCGCGATGATCAGGGGAGGGATCTGCCAGATCAGGTCGGGATCGGCAGCGCCGAGCCCGTCAAACACATGGCGGATCAGCGCCGGATAGGCCGAAGCCGTCGCCGACACCACCGCCATAAGGATGAGCGCCACCACAAGCGCCTTTAAGTGGGGACGTACCCAGTCACGCCACAAGCGCGAGAGAACGGGGCCCGTGGCGGCGGCTTGATGCGATGCAATCGTCATGCGTCTGTTTTACGCCGTTTTTTGGATTTCGACAATCGAGCAGACATGTGAGGTGCAGATGCCTCAAGCACATGCGCGATTTCGGGCATGACCTCATCGGGCAGAATGTCATTGATACTGCCGGGGATATCAAGCCTCGCTCTATCCGCCGGAAGAACCGTCCGGATCAGCGGCGAGTCCAGCACCGAAAGCGTACTGGCAAAGATCCGCACCGCGGGCGTCCCCGCGGCGGCAGCGATATTGATCAGGCTGGTATCATTGCCGACATAGAGCCTCGCGGCAGCATGGAGCGCAATCACCGTGTCAATCTTCTGGTCAAAAACCATCATGGGTGAAGGGGTTGCGGAAGATAACGCGGCGCAAATTTCATCGCCGATACCGGCTTCGGCCGGACTGCCGCAGAGCGCAAAACTGTAGCCGGGATATCGCCGGGCAAGCTTGTCCAGAAGGGCGGCGAAATGAAGCGGCGACCAGCGGCGGGGGGCATCCGCCGCGCCAACGCCGAAAATGATCAGCGGCCCCGCCCCTTCAAGAATCCGGGAAGCCCGGGCGATGGCGGCATCGACAGGGACGATCCGGGGATGCGTATCTGTCAGCACCATGCCTTGTTCAGCAAAAAATGCCGACGCCGACGCCCGGGGATGTGCGCCCCGAAACGAGTCGTCAAGGCCCTCACCCTTATTGAGAAACCAGCGCTGCTTGCCCAGACCATACCCGGACCGTTCGGGGATTCCGGCAAGCCAGGCCGCGGCGCCATAACGCCAGCTGCGGTGCAGAATCCAGACGGCATCGGCCCGGGTTGACCGCAAGGCCAGCACCAGCCGGAAAAACCCGATCACGCCATCATGCCGGCCTTTGCGGCCACGTTCGGACCGGAGCAGCGGAAAAATCTCAAGCCCCGCATGTTCCGCCAGCACCATTCCAGCCTGCGATGACGGTTTGGCCATCAGCATCACTTTCCCGGGAAGGCGGGTGATGGCGGCATCAAGCCAGGGCTTGTGCCAGACCATGTCACCAATCCCCACCATGGGCTGAAGGATAAGAAGACGGGGTGATTGACCTGCGGAAGATCGCCTGAAAAAAAGACGGGCGGGCGCAAACAGCAACGAAAACCAATGTGATACTTGAAACAAACGCATCAAAAACTGCAAAAACTGAATTAAACCTGATCAGACGTGATAGATACCCTATTCCATTTTTACCCTGAGGGGGACTATTCTTTGGTCATGTGTTCATGCGCTTCCTCCATGAGCCAGCCGCGCCTTGATGCGGGAGACATAACCCGGGAAGCAAAGTCGCTTTCGCATCGAGTCGCTGGCCCGGATGAAACGTCGGGAGATCCGGTGCCGGATCCGGTCATCGGGCCAGAGGGGGACATTTGAATATCCGATGGTTGAGGTCCTTCCATCTTCGGCAAAAAGAGGCGGCAGGAGGTGAAGGACCTGACGGTCATGGTGCCACCAGTGATGTATCAGGAAATCCACTTCCGTGCTGAAGCGGTGGGGATGATCAAGAAAAGTCCGGGCGGCTTCTTTCGTGATAAAATAGCTTTCCAGACCAAAATCGTTATACCGCATGGCATACAATCCCGCATCCCCGGCCATATCCTTCACCTTGACACGTTTGAGGTTTTCGCGCCGGTTTGAGAGGATGACCACATCGAGCTGATCGGCCATCTCCACCACCCCCCTAATGCGAGGCATGATATCGTCTTGTATCGGCCCGGCATCATCTTCGAAAATGAACGCGAAGGGCGCATCACCGGCCAGAAGCGCTTCCCATGCCTTGAAATGGCTGAGCGTACATCCCATCGCATTATCCTGCATCATCGAGGCGGTGATATATTGACGCCCGGAATTCAGAAAGGGTGATTTTTCGGCGTCGCTTAAGGTTGATCCCCGCACGGCGTCAATGAAGACAGGATCAAAGCCTATGCCAAGAAACCTCTCTTTCAACAGGTTGCGGCGGTCGCTGTTCTCTTTGAAACATATGATAAAAGCCTGAACATGCATGGAGCAAATTATCCATCTCAGCAACAAATAGATTGAAAAATCACTCGTATTTCTGTTTTTCTATCTCATGCGGCCGAAGGCGGCAATTCTTTTCAAGCTTTGGGGGAATTCGTGCTAGGTTTGCCTGATCCGGGCAGATTACGCCCTGTTTTGGTCGAGCAGGTTCGCTGATGGCATCATGGTTGAAAAGCCCCCAGGGTATCAGAACAACGTCCCGCGTCAGTGGTCTTGCGCTTGGGATGCTGCTGAAAACCATCCGCTGGCAGAAGATTGATCAGGGCGGGCTTGCTTTCCTTGAAACCTCCGGCGAGGCGGCGATCATCGTCAACTGGCATTGCCGGCTTCTGGCCATTCCGTCGATGCTTGGCCACCGCTTTCCCACCGCCTATATCATCTCAGCCTCGAACGACGGCCAGCTGATCTCCGGCACGGTTTCAGGCCTCGGCATTGAGACGATCTGGGGCTCACGCAGCAAGGGGGCGATCACCGGCTACCGGGAGATGCGGCGGCGGCTGGCTTCGGGAAAACATGTCGGCATCACCCCGGATGGCCCACGCGGTCCGGCCCGGGAAGCTGCCGCCGGTGCCATCACCCTTGCCCATGCAAGCGGGGCGCCGATCATCCCTGTCGCCTGGTCCACCCGGCGGATGCGGCGGCTCGACACCTGGGACAGGCTGGCGATCCCCGGAGCTTTCAGTTCCGGCGTGCAATGCTGGGGGGAGGCATTCCGCCTGCCGGAAGACGCATCACCCGCCAGGCTTGAGGATGCCAGACTCGATCTTGAAAACAGGCTCAACGACATCACGGCAAGCGCCGATGCCCATTTCGGGCACCCCCGGGATGATGCGGAACACCGCTATGGTATCAGCAAGGAAAAACGTGGATGAATGCAATTGCCCTTCATGGCTATCGCTTTCTGGTGACGCTGATCAGCCCGCTGCTGCCGATCTATCTGTGGCTGCGGTCCCTCAAGGGCAAGGAAGATAAATCGCGGCTTCAGGAACGGTTTGGCAAAGCTTCGCAGCCGCGCCCCGACGGGGTTTTGCTCTGGCTCCATGGCGCCAGCGTCGGTGAAACCGTCTCCTCCCTTGCCCTTGCCCGGGCCGTGCTGAAAGCAAGGCCGGACGCCATGATCCTCATCACCTCAGGGACGGTTACCTCGGCTGAAATGGTTGAGGAAAGACTCCACCAGATGGGCATGGAGGCGCAGGTCATCCATCAATATATTCCGCTTGATGTGCCCCATTGGGTCCGGCGGTTTCTGCGCCATTGGCGTCCTGACATTGCCATTATCCTTGAAACCGAAATCTGGCCTTCGCTGATTGTCGAAACCGACAATGCCGGTATTCCTGTTCTGCTCGCCTCGGCCCAGCTTTCCGCCAGATCCTTCCGTCTGTGGTCGGGGGCGGGGCGACGGCTTGCGCGGGTGATTTTCCCGAAAATTCATACGGTTTTTGCCGTCGATCCGCATCATGCAAGCAAGTTTTCATCCCTTGAAAATCCGCCGCAGCGGGTGCAGGTCATGGGATCGATGAAAACCGCCGCCGGGCCGCTGCCGGATATCCCTCTCCTTCAGGATGCGCTCAACAGATGCGCTGACGGACGACAGATCATCCTGCTTGCATCCAGTCATGAAGGTGAGGAAACCCTCTTTCTTGAGGTCATGGAAAGGCTTGGCGGGCCAGATCAGTTTCTCGGCATTATTGCGCCTCGTCATATTGACCGCGCCAAAGCCATCCATGCCGAGATCACTGCCCGGGGCGAGGCGGCAAATCTTCGCTCACAGCAGCGCTGGCCTGAACGTGATCACCGCTTCTGGATCGCCGACCAGATGGGCGAGATGGGAGGATTGTTCCGGGCAGCCGACGTGATCGTGCTGGGCGGCGCCTTTGCCCGGCTTGGCGGGCATAACCCGATGGAGGCGGCAGCCCTCGGCAAAGGCGTGATCAGCGGGACGCATGTGTTCAAGAACACCGCTGCCTTCCGTCTTCTCAAAGACCGTGGCGGCGTGATCTTTGCGGATACGGCAAAGGATATCGCCGCCGCTATTACCGACCTCACCTCATCGGCAACCCGCCGGTCCAGCCTCAATAAAGGGGCTGTAAACGCCTACCGTATGGTGGCGGGAAAGGCCGATGAACTGGCGGGGCAAATCCTCCAACTTGTCCGGAAGGGGGACGAATGATGCCGAAAACACCTTTCTTCTGGTATCGCGGGGACTTGGCGGCCCGGCTGGTGAGCTTCTTTTTCATGCCCGCGGCCCTCCTCTTCCGGGCAGCCTCGTTGTTGCGGCGCGCCGGAAGACATCCCTACACCTCCCCGCTGCCGGTGATTGCCATTGGAAATATTACCGCAGGCGGCACCGGCAAAACCCCCCTCGTGGCAGCTCTTGCCGTTGCGGCCCGCAAACGTCGATACCGGCCGGTCATCCTGACCCGCGGGCATGGCGGAACTCTCATCGGGCCGGTGCTTGCGGGCCGACGCCACACCGCCACCGAGATCGGGGATGAGGCACGGATGCTGAGTGAACTCGCGCCTGTTGTTATTGCCCGTGACCGCACCGCAGGCGCAAGGCTGATCGAAGATCAGGCCCTCGGTGATCTGATCCTGATGGATGACGGTCTTCAGAACCCCTCGATCAGGCCCCGCGCCGCCGTGCTTGTCTTCAAGGGCAGTCTCGGGGTCGGGAACGGGCAGATCATCCCGGCAGGTCCGTTGCGCGAGACGCTGCGCGCCGGGCTTGCCCGCGTCGATGCCGTCGCCATGACCGGCCCGGATGAAACCGGACTTATCGGCAGAATCCGCGAAATTGCCCCTGATCTTCCCTTATTCACCATCACCCGTTCCTTATGCGCCGGGGATTGCGCCGCGCTTACGGGCCGCAAGGTTATCGCCTTTGCCGGCATCGGCGATCCCGACGGGTTTTTTGACATGCTTGCCGCGGCTGGCATTGAGCTTGCGGCAACCCGAAGCTTTCCCGATCACCATCCTTTCCCTGACGATGACATCACCCGTCTCAAAGCCTTGGCGAAAGAGCACGGGGGCATATTGGCAACCACGGAAAAGGATTTCATGCGGCTGCCGCCACCGGCCCGGCAGAACATCCGCTCTGTCCGCCTTGAAACACGGCCTGATCCGCAACTGATAGACAAGCTGCTGCCGCGCCGCTAGAACAACATCATGCGTCATGATCTGATCAAACGATTTCGGCAATGGATTGGCTGGCCCATCGAGGCGGTTTTTGTCTACACCCTTGCCGGGGTGATACGGTTGCTGCCGGCGCAGGTTGCCTCGGCATTAGGCGGCGCGATCGCCGGTATTTTCGGGCCTGTTTCATCCTGGTCCTGGCGCAGTCTTTTCAACCTCAGCTACGCCATGCCGGAGATGACCGCGGAAGAACGCCGCCAGATCAACCGGAAGATGTGGGTCAATCTCGGCCGCGTGGTCGGGGAATTTTTCCATATCCATCATCTGATCCATTCACCCCGCGTCATCTATGAAGGGCTTGAGCATATCGAGGCCAACAAGGACAGGGGCGGGCTTCTGATCGGTGCCCATCTCGCCAACTGGGAGCTCGTCGGCACCCCGCCGATGAAACTGGGCCTGCCGGTGAGCGCGGTTTTCAGGCCAACCAACAACCCGCTGGTGGCCCGCCTGCTCCGGCAACGGAACGCGGTCTATCACAGGATGTATGAAAAAGGCCGCCCCGGGGCCCGCGGCATCAACGCAACCATCCGGCAGAAAGCCTTTTTCGCGATCCTGGTGGACCAGAAACTCCGCGAAGGCATGATGCTTGATTTTTTCGGCCATAAAGCCTCGACGCCGGTGGCCCATGTCAAGATCGCGCTCAAGGAAAAGGCACCGATCTATCTTGTCCGGGTGGTGCGCGGCAACGGATGCCGGTTCCGGGTGATCGTCTCCCCGTTTGAGGTCATGCCCGGCGATGACGTCGCCTCCATCGCCACCCGCATCAATACCGAGATAGAAAACTGGATCAGGCAATGCCCGGATCAATGGCTGTGGCCACATCGCCGCTGGCCCGCCAGCAAGGGCGAAACACCGGACATGACGGAATAACCCGGGCGGCTAGAAAAGATCCTGCTGGCCGCCATCATCCTTGCCGCCTTTCGGCCGCGGCTTCGGTTTTTTCCCGAGGTCACCTTCCGGAGACGGGGCGGAGATATCGCCGCCCAGCACCGCCTGACGTTGCCCATCCCCGAGCCGGAGCGTAACTTCCGTTCCGTCTTCATACTGGCTTGAGGATTTCATGACCTGGGCATCCGGGCCGGTGACCAGCGCAAATCCCCGATCAAGCACTTTCTGGAAGGATGACGCGTCGAGCAGGCGGCTGGCCTGGCCAAGACGTGATTCGGCACGGCTCAGGGTGCTGGCGATCAGGGTATCGATTTTCTGGGCAGCAAGATCAAGCCTTGTATTTGCCGCCGCAATCTGCACCGCCGGAGCCGGCAGGCGTTCCGCCATATTCGTCAACCGCGCCTGAAGAGAGGTGAGCCGCCGCCCCATGGCATCGATGGACCGGTCATCAAGCCGCGCCAGCCGGTCTGCCGCCGAAGCAAGCAGACGTTCAGGCGAGATGAGCCTTTCGCCGAGACGGTCAAGCGCGGCCTTGCGATCGGCAAGCTGCGCCATCATGGTCCGGTCAAGCGCCGCCAGCGCAAGGTCAAGCTGCTGGCTTTTCGTTGACAAAAGCATATCCGGATCACCAAGCGCGCGATTTAGGCTTTGCGTCCGTTCACGCGCACGTTCGATGATCTGCCCCATGGAGCGGTAAAGGCGTGCTTCGCTGTCGCTCAGGCGGGCGCGGAGTTCGGATGCCACCGGGGTTGCCATTTCGGCCGCCGCCGTCGGCGTCGGAGCCCGCCTGTCGGCGGCAAAATCTATCAGGGTTGTGTCGGTTTCATGCCCGACCGCGGAAATCACCGGCAGGCGGCAGGCGGCAACGGCACGGACAACACTTTCGGCGTTAAATGCCATGAGATCCTCAAGCGACCCGCCTCCCCTTGCGACAATCAGCAGATCCGGCAGGGGAATATCAGCCCGCGGTGTATCGATGAGCGCGTCAAACCCGTTGATGGCGGCGGTGATTTCCTCTTCAGCACGCTGGCCCTGCACCAGCACCGGCCAGACCAGCACCCGCACCGGAAACCTCTCTTCCAGACGATGCAGAATATCGCGAATCACCGCCCCGGTCGGGCTGGTGACCACCCCGATCACCCCGGGCAGGGACGGCACGGGTTTTTTCAGCCCGTCATCGAACAGCCCTTCGGCGGCGAGACGCCGGCGGCGTTCTTCAAGCTGCTTGAGCAGGGCCCCTTCCCCGGCAAGCTCGATATCCTGAACGATGATCTGGTATTTCGAGCGCCCGGGATAGGTGGTGAGTTTGCCCGTCACAATCACTTCAAGCCCTTCTTCAGGCTCGACCCTGAGCCGTCCTGCCATGGTTTTCCAGCAGACCGCATCAAGGGTTGCGGTATCGTCCTTGAGGGTGAAATAGACATGACCAGAGGCCGCCCTTGTGGGACGTGATATTTCTGCCCGCACACGAACATGGTCAAAGACACTCTCGATCGTCTGCTTGAGAGACCGGGAAAGCTCGCTCAGCGAAAAAACGGCCTGATTGTCCGGTGTGGGTGGAAGCGCATCGTCCTGCATGATATGAAGAATAGGCAATTCCAGCCCAAGGTCAACGACAGGCCCAGGGTAAACGACAGGAAAGTGAAAATTATGCATGTGCTTGTTATCGGTTCTGGCGGACGTGAACATGCGCTGGTGGATGCGATCGACCGTTCCCCCCTCACCAGCCGGATCAGTGTTGCCCCGGGCAATCCGGGGATGATTTCCATGGCTGAACGGCCGGATCTCAAGGCAGATGATCCTGAGGCCATCATCTCCTTTGCCCGTGCCGAAGCCGTCGATCTCGTGGTCATCGGCCCCGAAGCGCCCCTGGTGGCGGGTCTCGCCGATACGCTCAACACGGCCGGGATCCCGACATTCGGGCCAAGCGCCGAGGCCGCAAAACTAGAAGGCTCAAAAGCCTTTTCACGGGAATTCTGCGCCCGCCACAACATCCCCCAGCCACGATTTGCCCGGTTCACGGACAGCGCCGCCGCCCTCGCCCATCTGCAGGAGACCTGTCCGGACCAGGGGGTCGTGATCAAGGCCGATGGCCTTGCCGCGGGCAAGGGCGTCGTGGTGGCTGATACCCTGAAAGAGGCCGAGGATGCCGTGCGGATGATGCTCGATGATGCGGGTTTTGGCGATGCCGGAAGCGCCATCCTCATCGAAGAGCGTATTGCCGGCACCGAAGCTTCCCTCTTTGCCCTTGTCGATGGGCATGATGCGGTTTTTCTCGGCAGCGCCCAGGATTACAAACGCGCTTATGACGGCGACAAGGGGCCCAATACCGGCGGGATGGGGGCGATTTCACCTGCCCCCAGACTGACCCCTGCCCTGCAGCAGGAAGCGTGGGAGAAGATCGTCCTGCCGGTGGTCCGGGGCATGGAAGCCGAAGGCAGGCCCTATCGCGGCTTTCTCTATGCCGGGCTGATGCTGACGGATAAAGGCCCGCAAGTCATCGAATTCAATTGCCGTTTCGGTGATCCCGAAGCCGAAGTGATACTGCCGCGGCTCAAATCTGATCTGCTGTCGGCCATGCTGACGGCCATGGAAGCCGGCCTGAGGCATGCCGATCTCCGCTTTGAAGACAAGGTGGCGGTGACCGTGATCATGGCCAATGGCGGCTATCCCGGCCATACCGACAAGGGCGCCGTGATCCATGGTCTTGAGGCCGAGATGGCAAATACCATGGTCTTTCATGCCGGCACCGATAGAGATGAGGAAGGCCAGATCATCGCAACAGGTGGACGGGTGCTGGCGGTAACAGGGCTTGGCGGGGATGCGGCAGAAGCAAGACAGAACGCCTATGACCGGCTCGGCCAGATCACCTGGGACAGGGTCATGTATCGCCGCGACATCGCCGCAGGCTAGCGGCGCGCCCTGAAAAATTCACGCAAGAGCCGGGCAGAATCCTCTGCCTTGATGCCGCCATAGATCTCCGGTTCATGATGACAGGTGGGATGGCTGAAAACACGGGGCCCATGGGCAACACCGCCGGATTTCGGATCATCGGCGCCGTAATAGAGACGCCGGAGTCTGGCCTGGGCGATTGCCCCGGCGCACATCGGGCAGGGTTCGAGCGTCACCCAGAGATCACATTCAGCCAGCCGCGTTGAACCCAGGGCATGAGCCGCAGCCCGGATGGCGAGAATCTCGGCATGGGCGGTCGGGTCCTTGTCACGTTCGACACGGTTTGCCTCGGCGGCAAGAATGGCCCCATCCGTTGCGGTGATCACCGCCGCCACCGGCACTTCACCGCTCAATGCAGCCTGACGCGCGAGGTCAAGCGCGGTGGCCATGGCGTTGTTCTGATACTGGCTGCCGGTCATGAAAGGCCCCTTTCGAGAACAAAGATCATCGCATATTTTTTCAACCTGGGCTATGGTCGGGGGGGCTATGTCGGGGAACTATGGTCAAAGGGCTGTGGTCAAGGCAAGGATATCATGATGAGCGAGAATATTTCACGCGGCCGCAAGCCAAAGACCAGAACATCCGGCAAATCTGCCCGATCCCCGCGCACACCGGTCCCGTCTTTACTGGCGCGTCTGTTCGGAAGCGAAGATGCCGGCCCGCAACGGCTGGCCAAGGCGATGGCCGCCGCCGGGCTTTGCTCACGCCGGGATGCAGAAAGCTGGATCGCCGCCGGCAGGGTTGAAGTCAATGGCAGGCAGCAACTGTCGCCGGCGTTGAACGTCACGGCCGATGATGAAATCCGTGTTGACGGCACCCCGATCAATCCTCCCGACACGCCGCGTCTGTGGCGATATTACAAACCACGCGGGCTGATTGTCAGCCACCGGGACGAACAGGGGCGGAAGACTATTTTTGAACATCTGCCGGATCATCTGCCCCGGCTCATCAGCATCGGGCGGCTTGATCTTGATTCCGAAGGCCTGATCCTTCTGACCAATAACGGCGATCTTGCCCGCCATCTTGAATTGCCCGATACCGGATGGACACGGAAATACCGGGTCCGGGTCCGGGGGCAGGTTGACAGCACAAAGCTTGCCGCCCTCAGGGACGGGATCACGATTGACGGGGTGTCCTATCGCGGGGTACTGGCCCAGCTGGACCGGCAGGCCGCGAGCAATGCCTGGCTGACCATCGCGCTCAAGGAAGGCAAGAACAGGGAAATCCGGCGCATCATGGACCATCTGGGATACAGTGTCAGCCGCCTCATTCGGATTTCCTACGGGCCGTTCACGCTCAACACGCTCGAAGAAGGCAGCCTTGAAGAGGTGCGTCCGGCGATACTCCGGGATCAGCTCGGCCTGCCGCGCATCACCGAAGCTGAAAAAAACTCCCCTTCCAGACCAGATAAAGGATCACCGGCAAAAGCACCGGGGCGGTCATCTGCCGGATCATCATCCGGATCAGGGCCCGGTTCAAGACGGAACAAGCCCGGAAACCCCCAAAGAGGAGATCGCAGCAATGCGGATCATCAGCGGAAAGCGCCGCGGCGCCATCCTCGCGGCACCTGAAGGCGGGGCGGTCCGGCCGACGGCGGATCGCGTGCGTGAAGGTCTTTTCAACACCCTTCTCGGCGGACGCTTCGGCAAACCCCTTGATGTTCCCGTGGTCGCGGATATCTTTGCCGGCGCCGGCACCATGGGGCTTGAAGCCTGGTCCCGTGGCGCAAGGCAGGTCATGTTCGTTGAGAACAACACCGAAGCGCTGGCAGCATTGCGGCGCAATATCGAGAAATGCAACACGAACGACGCGACCTTTGTCCTCCCCCGGGATGCGACGCGGAAACTGGCCTGGCCCGCCGCGCCTGCCGGGCTTCTGTTTCTTGACCCCCCCTGGCGAAAAACCCCGGATGATCCGGATCTGGCGAGGCTGGCGCTTGAAAATTTCATCCAGCTCGGACTGGTTGCGCCTGCGGCCCTGATCAGCATTGAGCATGATCATCGCTCCCCGCCGGATCTGCCCGCAAGGATAAGCCTGCTTGAAACCCGGAAATGGGGGAAATCCGCCTGCACCATCGCCCGCTATGACGGCTAGAGATCTAGCGGCGGCGGAACAGCGTCTCAATCTCACCAAGGCTGAGGGAAATCCACGTCGGCCGGCCGTGATTGCACTGGCCTGAACGTGGCGTGATTTCCATTTCCCGGAGCAGGGCGTTCATTTCATCTGCCGTGAGAACACGTCCCGCCCGCACCGAGCCATAACAGGACATGGTGGCAAGCACATGGTTGATCTTCTCTTCAAGGATGGTGCTGCTGCCGAGTTCCGCGAGTTCTTCGGCGATATCAAGGAGCATGGCGCTGGCGCTGCCCTCCCCCAGGAGGGCCGGCACTTCACGAACCAGCACCGCGCCATCACCAAAGGCTTCCACCACCAGGCCGAGATCAGCCAGCATCTCCTGATGATCAAGGATCAAGGCGGCTTCCGCCCGGCCCGGTTCCACCACTTCAGGCAGGAGCAGAATCTGGCGGGCAATTCCTTCCTCGGCCCGTGCTGTTTTCATCTTTTCCAGCACCAGTCTTTCATGGGCGGCGTGCTGATCGACCAGCACAATCCCGTCGCCGGTTTCCGCCACGATATAGGTCTTGTGAATCTGGGCCCGGGCAGCGCCAAGCGGGTATTTCCCTTGATCTGTGAGATGTTCATCACCTGCATCTGGAACCGCGGGCGGGCGAGCACCGGGCATGGCCTGCATGCCTTCGGCAAGCCCTGAAGTCTGGCCGGAACTCTCCGCTCTCGCGGGATTCCAGGATTGCCATGATCCGGCCGACCCGCCAGATCGCGCCCCTCCGCCTCCCCAGGATGGAAACGGCCGCGTGGTCCCGGCGCGGAGACGTTCGAGCATCTCGCCGCCACCCGCCGCCGTCGCCTGCTGGCTTGCCCCGGCAAGCGCCGCCTGAAGCGCCCCGATGACAAGCCCGCGAATATGCCCGGCATCACGAAAGCGAACCTCGCTCTTGGCCGGATGCACGTTGACATCCACATCACCCGGCGGCAGATCAAGAAAAAGCACCACCGCCGGATGCCTGCCCCGGGGCAGGGTATCTCCATAGGCGGCGCGCACCGCCCCCAGCCACTGGCGATCCCGGACCGGACGCCCGTTGACGAAAAGATGCATCGCCGCCGTGGTGGGGCGGTTGAACGTCGGCAGACCGGCAAAACCTTGGAGCCTCACCTCATCCCGCCTGGCATCGATACGCACCGCTTCATCGGCGAAAACCGCCCCCATGATATCACGCATGCGCAGCCGGGAGGCTTCGGCCGGATCAAGATTGGTCCGGGCGGGCAGGTCAAGCACCGTGCGGCCGGATTCAAGCAGCATAAAAGCAATACCCGGATGCGCCATGCCCAGCCGCTTGATCATATCGGCGCAATGCGCCCCTTCGGCGCGGGCGGATTTGAGAAACTTGAGCCGCGCCGGCACGGCGGCAAAGAGATGGCGGATTTCAACCCGTGTTCCGGCGGATCGCGAGGCCGGCTCCGGGCGTTGCACCGTGCCGTTATCCACGGTGATCATCCATCCCTGATCACTGGCAGTGGCACGGCTGATCAGCGTCATGGTGCTCACCGAGCCGATCGATGGCAGCGCCTCCCCCCGGAAACCGAAGAACGCGATCTTGGCAATATCATCTTCAGGCAGTTTGGACGTGGCATGGCGCTGCACCGCCAGGCTGAGCGCCTCCTGATCCATCCCCATGCCGTTATCGTCAACACTGACCCCGTCGAGCCCGCCATTGCGCAGATGGATCTCAATCCGGCTGGCCCCGGCATCGATGGCATTTTCGACCAGTTCCTTGACCGCGCTTGCCGGACGTTCGACCACCTCACCGGCGGCTATCTGGTTGACGATCGTGTCAGGCAGCAATCGGATCAGGGATTCCATCACCTACTCAATGGCAATCGGGGTCTTTTCCACCGGATCAACCGCAGGCGTCGGCGTGGCGGTTACCGATTCCCCTGCCTCGATGGCCTTGCGGATACGCTCCGCTTCCTGGGCGGCCGAAAGATTGGGCCCGACATTGGGCTGGCCACCGAAGAGAATCTGTATCGGCAGGCGGCGATCAAGCTGAACGCCGAGGGTTTCCTCATCGATCTTCTCCCGGATATCGGGATCCACCCCGTCGGTACCGAAGAGCGCATCAAACGAAGAGGCATCTGCCCGGGCGGTGCTGGTGAAGATCTTGTCGGTCTGGCTCACCGCATCATTGGTGGCGGGGCCCGCGGTTTCGATCTCTTCATCGCCGGGACGAAGATTGAAATTGGGCGGCAGGGTCAGCGGCGGGCGAACGACAACCTGAAATTCATCCGGTGACTTCTTGGCCTTGCCGATCGCTTCATCAAAGCTTGTGCATCCCGCCAGCATCAGGCTTGCACCAAGCACTGGCATAACGAGGAATCCATGTGGCATTTTCATTCCTTACCATCTCCTTCGCTGGCCCCGTCACCGGCATTGGTGCCGGTATGATCGCGCCGTCTTTCCAGCAGGCTTGCCAGCAGGATCAACCCAGCCCCGCCGGTGATAGCCATATCCGCTACATTAAAGGCTGGCCAGTGCCATTGGCCAGCATAAAGATCAATAAAATCGACAACTTTTCCATAGAATACCCGATCAAGAGCATTTCCGAAAGCACCTCCTGCCATCCCTTGGGCACCGAGACGTGCAAGGCGCTCCCAGTTCCGCGCGTAAAACGGCAGCCCGATCCCGATCGCAAAGGCGAAAGCCGCCAGCAGAACAGGCACGAACCCGCCTTCATGCTGAAGCATGCCGAAACTGATCCCCGGATTCCATACCGGCACCAGATTGAGGAAAGGCAGAACCTCGATGCTTCGGGGCGGGAAGAAAAGGTGATTGAGCGCAAGCTGTTTGGTCAGCACATCAACAAGGACAATCGCCGCCACCGGCACAAAAAGCCGGGCAAGGCTTCCGCCCCGTTCCGGCATCAGGCCGCATCCATGGTGTCGATAACATCCGCGCAACGGCCGCAAAGTCCATCCTCTTCGGCCGGCACTTCGGGCAGGATCTTCCAGCAGCGCTGGCATTTTTCACCTTCGGCAAGATCGACAACCACCCCGATCAGGGCATCATCTTCGGCAAGGAAAGCTTCCAGAGGTGGCGGGCCTGCCACCAGTTCCGCCGCCGAAGTGATGAAGATATCCGCCGCATCAAGCCCGGCAAACGCCTCGATGATTTCAGCCGGAGCATAAAGCCTTGGATGGGCCTGGAGCGAGGATTTCACTTCCCCTGCCGCGCGCATCTTTTCAATCGCGCCGGTCACCACCAGACGGGCGGCCCTGATCCGGGACCAGCGTTCGGCCAGATCCGGGCTTGCCCAGCTATCGGGCAGAACGGGCCAGATCTCGAAATGGACTGATCTTTCAGGGTCGCCATATCGCGTCTGCCAGGCTTCTTCCGCCGTGAAACACAGGATCGGGGCCAGCCACGGCACCAGGCAATGGAACAGATGGTCCATGACCGTGCGACAGGACCGGCGCTCGATACTGTCATCTGCATCGCAATAGAGCATGTCCTTGCGGATATCGAAATAGAAAGCCGACAGATCGGTATTGCAGAAATGATGCAGGGTGGTGAATACCTGATGGTAGTCATGGCCTTCGATTGCCTTGCGGATGGTCTTGTCGGTCTGATAAAGACGATCGAGCACCCAGCGTTCCAGTTCAGGCATGGCTTCGGGTTCAACCCGCTCGGCTTCGGTGAACCCGTCAAGGCTGCCCAGAATATAGCGGAAAGTGTTGCGCAGACGGCGGTAATGATCCACCTGCCGCTGCAGGATTTCCTTCCCGATCCGGAGATCATCGTAATAATCGGAATTGGCCACCCAGATGCGCAGGATATCGGCCCCGTTCTCCTTGATCACCTCCTGCGGGGTGACGGTGTTGCCAAGGGATTTGGACATTTTCCTGCCCTGCTCATCGAGAACAAAGCCATGTGTCAGCACGCTGTTATACGGCGCCCGGCCGCGGGTTCCGCAGGATTCGAGCAGCGAGGAATGGAACCAGCCGCGATGCTGGTCCGAGCCTTCGAGATACATATCCGCGGGCCAGGACATATCCTCGTTGCCTTCGAGGAGAAACGCGTGGGTTGAGCCGCTGTCGAACCAGACATCGACGATATCGGTCACCTGCTCGTATTCGGCCGGATCATGATCCGGGCCGAGGAAACGCTCAGGCGGGCTGCTGAACCAGGCATCGGCGCCTTCCAGTTCAAAGGCTTCAGCCACCCGGTCAATGACGCCCTGATCACGCAGCGGCTCACCGCTGGCCTTATGGACAAAGACAGGAATAGGCACGCCCCAGGCACGCTGGCGGCTGATGCACCAGTCCGGACGGCCGGCAATCATGCTGGTCAGCCGGCTCTGCCCCGCCGGCGGGTAGAAAACGGTTTCGGAAAGAGCTTTGAGCGCCGTATCACGCAACCCGTGGCTTTCCATCGAAATGAACCATTGCGGCGTATTGCGGAAAATCAGCGGCGCGTGACTCCGCCAGGAATGGGGGTAGGAATGGGTGATCTTGCCGCGCCCGACCAGCCCGCCCTTTTCCGCCAGAATATCGGCGATGGCTTCATTATCCTTGAGCGCCGACATGCCGGCAAATAGCGGCAGATGCTCCATGATCCGGCCATCTGCCCCGACTGTTTCCGGCACCGGCACGCCATTGGCAATGCCGAGCAGGTAGTCTTCGGCGCCATGGCCCGGCGCGATATGGACAATCCCTGTTCCCTGATCGGTGGTGACGTAATCCGCGGCCAGCATCGGCACCTCATGGGTATAGCCCTCGCCATGGAGCGGATGCATGAGCACCGTTTCCGCAAAAGCGGCAGGCGGCACGCTGCCTTCATGTTCAAGGCTGGTGATCCCGCATTCATCCATCAGGCTGTCCTTGAGCGCATCGGCCAAGACAAGACGCTCACCTTCCCTTGCAAGAGACCCGTCGGCAATGCCGGTGACGCGATAAACGCCGTAGGCGATATCCTCACCATAGGCGGTGGCGCGGTTGCCCGGCATCGTCCAGGGGGTGGTCGTCCAGATGACAATGCTGGCCCCCTCAAGAAGAGCATGCCCTGCGGTCTTCACCGGGAAGCGGGCAAAAATCGTCGTCGAAGTACGGTCAAAATATTCGATTTCAGCTTCGGCCAGCGCGGTTTTCTCCACCGCCGACCACATCACCGGCTTGGAGCCGCGGAAAAGCGAGCCGTTCATCAGAAACTTGCCGATCTCGCGGGCAATGACGGCTTCGGAAGAATGCGCCATGGTCGTATAGGGATCAGCCCAGTTGCCCATCACCCCCAGTCGCTGGAATTCCTCGGACTGGATATTGAGCCAATGGGCGGCGAAATCGCGGCATTCCTTGCGGAATTCGACGATGGGCACCTCATCCTTATCAAGGCCTTTCTTGCGATAGCTTTCCTCGATCTTCCATTCGATGGGCAGGCCGTGGCAATCCCACCCCGGGACGTAATTGGCATCCTTGCCGATGGCGGATTGAAACCGGTTGATCAGATCCTTCAGGATCTTGTTGAGCGCATGGCCGATATGAAGATTGCCGTTGGCATAGGGCGGGCCGTCATGAAGGATGAACTTGGGGCATCCCTGACGTTTCTGCCTGAGTTTATCAAAGAATCCGATCTCATCCCACATGGCCTGGATTTCCGGCTCTTTCCTGGGCAGGCCGGCACGCATGGGAAAATCAGTCTTCGGCAGAAATACCGTGGCTTTGAGATCCTTTGTCATGATCACATCATTCCTGTGTTCTGGGCATGGAAGGCGCGCGCACTTTCCACATCCCGGGCAATCTGGTCCTTCAAGGCGTCCAGACCGTCAAAGGCCTGTTCGGGGCGAATAAAATCGAGCAGCATGACATTAAGCCGTTGCCCGTAAAGATCCCCATCATAGTCAAAAAGATGCACTTCCAACAAGACACCCCTGTCTTCCACGGTAGGGCGGCGTCCGATATTGGCAATACCCGCCACCAGCGGCGTCCCCGGGATATCCGCAAGGCGCACCAGCACCGTATAGACCCCGAAGGCAGGTTCCTGCATCATCCCGAGGCGGATATTGGCGGTGGGAAAGCCGATTGTCCGGCCGCGCTGATCTCCTTTTTCAACCGTGGCGCTGATCACATAGGGGCGGCCAAGCATCGCCCCGGCCAAAGGGACATCGCCGAGCGCCAGCGCTTTTCGGATACGGGTGGAGGATACCGCATCACCATCTTCGGCCAGCAGATCAACCGAACGGGCGGAAATGCCGACCGGCGCACCGATTTCGCGGATCATCTCCATGTCACCGCTGCGGTCATTGCCAAAGGCGAAATCCGCCCCGGCCAGCAGGGTCTTGACGCCGAGCGCGGGCAGGATCGAGGTGATGAAGTCTTCCGCGCTGGTCCCGCGCATGGCATCATCAAATCTGAGCCGGATGATCGCCGAAATTCCGGTCATGGCGAGGAATGCGTGTTTATCGATCTCATCGGCCAGGAAAAACCCCGGCTGATCCGGGCGAAAATAGAGCCGCGGATGCGGGGCAAAGGTGATCACCACCGGATCAAGCCCTGCCATGTCGCAGGCGCGGGCAATCAGGGCCTGATGGCCCCGATGCACGCCGTCGAAATTGCCGATGGCCGCCGCCCTGCCCCGATCTGCGGCAAGGGGCGCATCACCCACCGCCCAGTCAATCACCGGGATGGCGTTCACCTGATCGGTGGCAGGGAACAGAAAAGGCTTGGACATCGCGTGATCCATTGAGAAAAAACCCGTAGCAGAAGCAAAGATCATGTAGCAAAATTGAACCGGCTTGACTATACCTCACCTCGCCCATCCCTGAATTTCCCGTAAGGCCATGGCGCCAACCTTTCCCGGGATACCTGTTGACAGGGATTAATGCTCTGGCATGGTATTGAAATGGAGAATCCCATGGATATGGATATTTTTTTAAGAGTTTTGGACCGGCTGGATTTCAGTACCCTGATGGGATGGACAGGCAATGCTCTGTCGGGTTTTCTGATTCTGGCCATCGGGATTTTCATCAGCCGCCGGATCAATCAGGCACTCAGAAAGAATCTGGGCCGGATCAAGGGCTTTGACAAAACCCTCATCCCGCTTGCGGCATCGGTGACGCGATATGCCATTCTGCTGGTCGCGCTGGTTGCTGCCCTCGGCAGTTTCGGCATCCAGACAACATCGATCATCGCCGTCCTCGGCGCCGCCGGTCTTGCCATTGGCCTTGCCATCCAGGGGACGCTTTCGAACGTCGCATCAGGCGTCATGCTGATCCTGCTGCGGCCCTTCCAGGTGGGGGACTGGATCGAGAGCGCCAGCCATTCGGGGACGGTGACCGAAGTCGGGCTTTTCACCACGGTTATCACCACCTTTGACAATGTGTTCATCTCGGTGCCGAATTCCACGATCTGGAGCGACACGATCATCAATCATTCGCGCAACGATACAAGGCGCATGGATATCGATATCGGCATCGCCTACAACACCGATCTTGACCTTGCGGAAAAGACCCTGCTCAGCCTTGCGGAAGATGAACGGGTGCTGAAGGAACCCGCCGCGCAGTTTCTGGTGGTCCGGTTTGAGGACAGCGCGATCGTCGTGCGGCTGCGTCTTTATGCCCGCAACGACGTGTACTGGCAGCTTTATTGGGATCTGATGCGCAAAGTCAAACCTGTTCTCGACCGTGCCTCGATCGAGATTCCCTTCCCGCAGCGTGAATACAGGCAGATTTCAGGATAAACCCGGGCCATGGCGGATCAGAAATACACGATCTCTCGCCAGACGCTGGAAGATGGCACCATTCAGCAGATGGTGCTTCAACGCGACGGGGACCGTGCCGATATCCTGAACGAAGAGCAGCTCAAATCTTCCCGGCGCAACCTTGTGGCGGATGACAATAAGGATGATGTGTGGCTGTTCGGATACGGCTCGCTGATCTGGAATCCGGTGGTTGAAATCAAGACGCAAGTTCTGGGGCGGATTTACGGCTATCACCGCCGGTTCTGCCTCAAGACACGCATCGGCAGGGGGACACCGGAAAACCCCGGCCTTGTCCTGGGCCTTGCGCGTGGCGGTTCCTGCATGGGGGTTGCCCTCTGCATTGACGGTTCCATCGCGGTTCGGGAGCTTGATCTGCTCTGGAAACGGGAGATGCTGAACGCGTCCTATCATCCGAAACGGGTTCAGGTGCATTGCGGGGCAAAACAGATCAGCGCCATCACCTTTGTGATGAATGAGGAAAGCCCGAGCTATGTTGCCGCCATGCCGCTCGATGAAAAGGCCCGGATGATCACCAATGCAAGCGGGTTTGTCGGCACCAGCCGCGAATATCTGGAACTGACCTGCGAAAGCCTCGAGGAGCTGGGGATACGTGATCGGTATCTTGCCGAGTTATGCGCCATCATCAAGGGCAATACCGGGTCCTGAAGAGGCGCGGAAAAAAAACTGGAACACAAGCGGCTTTGGCCTTAAGGTGCAGCAGTAAGCGAGTGTGGCGGAATCGGTAGACGCAGTGGACTCAAAATCCACCGATGGCAACATCTTGAGAGTTCGAGTCTCTCCACTCGCACCATCTCCAGTTTTTCTATCTATACTAAAGATAACTAACCGCCATTGTGCTCAAATTTAAAACCGGGCGTGGATCACTTTAACAAATTGCGGCTATCTATTCTTTTCTGATCCTGTCGATCAACCTGACAACGGCACTGGCAATGGCCATTAATCCGCCTGGCCCTGATTGAATGACCGAAATTAAAATGATGATCAATAATCCCACGGTGAAATCGATATTTCCCTGAAGCGCAAGAACAGCAAACAAACCGAGAAGAAAAACAACCCCAACAACTGAAAGTACAATAATCACGTAAGCTTGACGCTCATGAAATCTCAAGATTGACTCATGACTTCGTGCGGTTTTTTCTTCCGTCATCTTGTTCATGCGTTGCACAAAGCCAGGGTCATGCTTTTCCAGTGCTTCGATCAGCAAATCTGACCTCTCCTGATATTGAGCAAGAATATTCTGGGTGTTTACATAGATATCCCGCACGGACTGCGCCGGGATATCAGCATTTTCTATGATCTTTTTGTCAGTTCGATGCTTTGCTTTTGCCATCAGACGCAACTTTCATTTTCCGAAGAGCGTCTGATTGATTAATGGAATCAAGTAGTGAGATGACAATGGTGGCAGGCAGCTCATCAATTTGCGAAAGCCATGAATGTTCAGGGCGGATCTTCATGCCCTCCGTGGCCCGCATTGGGTCAAGAGTTACATAGCGTGCATCATCAGTCCAGAAGGATTGAATGCCCATAACACATGCTCCCTATACTGAGAAATCGTAAAACCGCACAATTCCTCTTTAAGTTTCATTTTTTCCCCAGAAAACAAAATGTCAATAAAGAAACGCTATAAGATATATCTGGGGCAGAAATATGGTGACATAAATACACACTCTTTATGGCTAAATCAGGGATACGTCAGATGTGATCACTTGTTCTAGATTGATTTATGTGACTTTTCTGCTGACTTTACGTATAATTCAACTATTCATGTTCCCAAAAACCGGAGTACCTTTAAGTGAACGAGCGCCCTGGTCTTTATGATCGAGTTCTCACGGCCATCCCATTTCTGGCACGGCTGCAGGACTGGGTGATCCGGCTGGGAAGCCACCGGGCGGCCCTGCCCTGGCTGATGGGTCTGTCGTTTCTGGAATCGATCATCTTTCCTGTCCCCATCGATCCCCTTCTCGCCGGCCTTGTGCTGGCGCGCCCGCGTGAATATATCCGCCTTGGCGTCCTGACGGCGCTGGCCTCGACCCTTGGCGGCGTAGCGGGCTGGGCTATCGGGCTCTGGCTTGGCCAGGCGGTGATCGGGCTTGGCTGGATCGGTGAAGAGGGCGCCTTTGCCGAGGTTGCGGCCGCCTTTGCCCGGCATGGCTGGCTGTTGATGCTGGTCGGTGCCTTCACCCCTCTTCCCTATAAAGTGGTGGTGGTGAGTGCCGGCTTCCTCGGGATCGGGGTCATTCCCCTGATCATCACCTCCCTGATTGGCCGGACCTGCAGATTCGTGCTGATCGCCGCCCTTGTCCGTTATCGGCAGGATACCGGCAAGGCCATGTCGATCCTTTCCCTTCTGCTTGTTCTTTTTGCCTTCTTCTGGTGGTACATCAAAGCATGAACTTTTCATCTATCTTCTGTGCTGATCCGAGAATCACCCTTGGTATGGCCGCCGCAGGCTCGACCTTTCTTCTTGGCGCGGCCTTCTTTTTTGAATATGTCATGGGTCTTGAGCCCTGCACCTTGTGCATCTGGCAGCGCTGGCCGCACGGGATCATGGCGGGCCTTGGCCTGGCCGGGCTTCTTCTGCCTTCGGGCGGGGCTCGCCTCATGATGATCGGCGGCCTTGTGGTTCTGCTGGCCGGTGCGGGCGTCGCTTTCTGGCATAGCGGGGTGGAATGGGGCCTTCTCCCGGGTCCCAGCGCCTGCAGTGGCGGTGTTCCGCTTGATGGCGATCCCGCCGCGGCCCTCGATGCCCTGCTGGCATCGGAGCCGGTGCGGTGCGACGAGGTGCCATGGTCTCTCTTCGGCCTTTCGATGGCAAACTGGAACGGTATCGCAAGTCTCGGTCTGGCAGGGTTTATCGCCATTGCCTTACAGCCTGGCCATTTTGCGGGCAGGAAACCACAGGGAAGCTGAACATACCATGACGGATATCAAGGAAAGCCAAATTGATCGAATTCTTCGGGTTGACCATGCCGGCGAAGTCGGGGCAAGACGCATTTACGAAGGCCAGCTTGCCGTCCTTGGCAATCATCCTGTTGCGCCTGAAATCGAACATATGAAAGATCAGGAACAGCATCATCTGGATACGTTTGAAAACCTCCTTCGGGATCACGAAGTCCGGCCATCGGTTTTCTCGCCTTTCTGGAATGGCGCGGGCTTCATCCTTGGCGCGGTGACCGCCGCCATGGGGCCGAAAGCTGCCATGGCCTGCACCATCGCGGTCGAGGAAGTGATCGGGGAGCATTACGACAGGCAGGTCAAGACCCTTGATGACAGCCACGCCGAGCTCAAGGCCACCCTTGCCCGGTTCCGTGATGAGGAACTCGAACATCGTGACACCGCCCGTGACCATGATGGGGAAAAAGCCATCGGTTATCCGGTGATGCGAAAAATCATCCAGGCCGGGTGCCGGACAGCGATCCGGATTGCCGAACGCTACTAGATCGAAAGCGCAGTTGCCGGAACAACGATATCCTCAGGGTCCGGACTGCCGTCATTTTCAAGCTCGCTATCCCAGTAGAGATAATCGCGCCAGCTGTGATGCAGGTGGTTGGGCGGAAATCTGCGGCCGTTTTCCTGCAACTGCCATGTCGTCGGCTGCGCGGGTCTCCTGCGAGGATGCATACCGCATTCCCGGGGCAGTTTATTGGCCTTCTGCAGGTTGCATCTCGAACAGGCGGCAACAACATTTTCCCAGGTGGTACGCCCGCCTCTTGACCTCGGGATGACGTGATCGAAAGTCAGGTCCTGGGCCTGAAATTCCTGCATGCAGTACTGGCAGTTGAACCGGTCCCGCAAAAAGACGTTAAACCGCGTAAATGCCGGGTTGGGGCTCTGCTGGACATAATCCTTGAGCGCGATGACGCTCGGCAGCCGCATGGTCAGGCTGGGGGAATGGATATAACTGTCGTATTCGGAGATGATGGTCACGCGATCAAGAAAGACCGCCTTGACGGTATCCTGCCAGGACCACAGCGACAGCGGAAAATAGCTCAAAGGCCTGAAATCTGCATTGAGTGCCAGCGCCGGCGCCAATCCGTCATAGGGGGTTGGGCAGGAACCGCTGGTCATTATTTCAACCTTCGTCTCATCATGGAAGCATGAAACCACGAAACCCGGCGCTAATCAACCCCGGGGCGCGGCTTTAACCACAAGATCTTGTGGGTGAGACAAAAAATATCAGCAAATCCTGATTTATTCGGGGAATATCTCACCGAGGAAGCTCATCGCAGCTTCAAGGCCCTCGCCATCGATACCGTGCCCGAGGCCATCCCGGGTTACGCTGGTGACCTTGATTTCAGCCTGTTTCAACACGGCTTCGGCGATCGTCAGCGCCTGATAGGGCACGACCTGATCTTCCCGGCCATGAACCAGCAGCACCGGCGGCGCGGCGGTCTTTTCGCGCTCAAGCCTGTCGGGCGCCAGCAGCGCGCCGGAAAAACTGACAATACCCGCAATCGGTGATGAAAGGCGCATCCCGGTGTGAAGCGCCATCATCCCGCCCTGGGAAAAACCGATCAGCGCAACCCGCTCAAGCCCGACGCCATGATCCCGGCAGAGCTCGTCGATCAGGTCCCTGATATGGCCCTGGGCCTCATCCGGCCCGTTATCCAGCCCGGCCTGATCCTGATTGAGGTCAAACCACTGGCGGCCCATCGGGTTGGCGGAACATGGCGCAGGCGCGTCTGGTGATGCGAAGATGTGATGCGGAAAACGGCGCGCCATCACCGGCGCCAGATCCATCAGATCGGCGCCATCAGCCCCCCATCCATGCAGGAAGATGATCACGCCCTTGGGATCACCTTCTTCCTGCGGCTGGCGAACAAGCGTGGAAAGCCCGCCTTTTGTTTCGCGGATGATTGTCGTCATGCGATGTTCCTTTCGCGTGCAAAAGTCTGTTCCTTCTTCTTATATTGGGTCTAAGATCATGTAAGCGCAACCTCGCATCAGCCGAATGAGCCATCAGAAGATCCAGATCAGATGAGTGCCCCCGATGTCATCACCCGTTTTGCCCCGAGCCCGACCGGGTTTCTGCATCTCGGGCATGTTTTCTCGGCCCTTGAAGCGAGGCGCATCGCCGATGCACATGGCGGTGAAATGCGCCTCAGGATTGAGGATATCGACCATACCCGCTGCCGGGTGGAATTGAGGTCTGCCATTCTCGAGGATCTCGATTTCCTGGGTATCCGGGTTGACGGGTCTGTCCTCATCCAGTCGGAACGCCTGCCTTCATACCGCGAGGCCCTTGCCGAGCTTGAACGGCGGGAGCTGGTCTACCCATGCTATCTGAGCAGGGCTGAACTTGACGGGCTTCTTTCTGCTCCCCATGCGGTACCGGCCAATACCGATACCATGATCAACCCGTCCCTCAAGGCCGAGAGGATTGCGCGCGGGGATGCGCCGGCCTGGCGGCTGCGCATGGAAACCGTCCGCCCGCTGATCCGTGACCTTCACTTTCACGATATCCATCTTGGCGATCAGCGCATCGATCCGGACCAGATCGGTGATGCGGTCATCGCGCGCAAAGATATCGGTACAAGCTATCACCTTGCCGTGGTGCTGGATGATGCCGCCCAGGGGGTAACGCTGGTCACCCGCGGGGCTGATCTGCTGGCATCGACACCGCTACATCGGGTGCTTGGCGTGCTGCTGGAATTGCCGGAAACCCGCTGGCTACATCATCCCCTTCTTGCCGATGCTGCCGGCAAGCGGCTCGCCAAACGTGATGATGCGCTGGCCATCCGCCATTTGCGCGCCACCGGCATGACAAAAGAGGCTGTAATCTCCCTGATGCAGGACCAGCCCAGACTTGGCCCGAAACAAAGCGCTGGCTGATCTTTTTTCAGGCCGAGATCAGCGGGGAAAGGCGGCAGATGATGTTGCGTCATTCTGCCACAGAATTTTCAATCGAAATTTAGGTCAGCCTTGTTGACACATTAAGCAAAAAGGAGCATTACACGCGTGTTGCGCCCATATGGCGCACGTTTCCTCCCTAAACTCGGTCGCGGTTCGCCCGCGGCCTTTTTTTTGCCCCCAGTTTTGTGCCCCCAGTTTTGTGCCCCGGGACCGGCGCTGCGGCAATCAACCGGACAGATGAGGTTAATATCTTGACGCGGGCAGTTTGGATCGCGTCTAATCAGGGTTGATATATTTGATACGTTGAGGATTTCCATGGCCACGCCTTCGCCGCTTGTTGACCCTTATGGCCGGCCGATTACATATTTGCGCGTCTCGGTAACGGATCGCTGCGATTTTCGCTGTGTTTACTGCATGGCCGAAGAGATGACCTTTCTGCCCAAGGCCGATCTGTTGACGCTGGAAGAGCTGGAAACGGTGTGCCGCCGCTTCATGGCGGTGGGGACACGCAAGATTCGCCTCACCGGTGGTGAGCCGCTGGTGCGGCGCAACATCATGCAGCTGATCGGCAATCTCGGGGCGGAGGTCGGCCGCGGCAATCTTGATGAGCTCACCATCACAACCAATGGCAGTCAGCTTCACAAGATGGCCGATGATCTCTATCGTGCTGGGGTGCGCCGGGTCAATGTCTCCATCGACACGCTGGACACGGAAAAGTTCCGGGAGATCACCCGCTGGGGGGATCTCGGCAAGGTGATGGACGGTCTTGATGCCGCCAGATCAGCCGGGCTTGATATCAAGATCAACGCGGTGGCGCTCAAAGGCTTCAACGATCTCGAACTTGCCGATATGGTCTCCTGGTGCGGCCGCGAAGGCTTTGACATGACCATCATCGAGGTCATGCCCATGGGGGATATCGGCAGTGAGAACCGGGTGGATCAGTATCTGCCGGTCTCACTTGTCCGCGCCGGTCTGGCCAGGAGATTCACCCTTACCGATCTCGATTATTCCAGCGGCGGGCCTGCCCGCTATGTCCGGGTTGAGGAAACCGGCCGCAAACTGGGATTTATCACGCCGCTGACCCATAATTTCTGCGAAAGCTGCAACCGGGTGCGGCTGACCTGCACCGGCATGCTGTATATGTGCCTTGGCCAGGATGACAGCGCTGATCTCTGCAAGGCCCTGCGGCAGGGGGGCGAAGCCGGGCTCAATGACGCCATTCTCGAGGCTATCGGCCGCAAGCCCAAGGGACATGATTTCATCATCGACCGCCGCAACAAAGGGCCTGCCGTGGAACGGCACATGAACGTGACCGGCGGCTAAGCAGCTTTAACCCGGTGTGTCAGGCGAGGCGGGCATCCCGTTTTTCGGCCAGTATCATCATGATGATGAACCCCGCGATAATCCCCACGGGCAAGAGCACGGCAATCCCCATGGCATGCCAGCCGATCAGGTAATGCATCGCCCCGGCGGAAAGCGAGGCCAGCGCCACGATAAAGGTGATGATGAAATCGGTAATGCCCTGCACTTTTGGCCGTTCATCCGGCTCGGCCACCGCCGCCACAATCGATGAGCCGCCCACATAAAGCGTATTCCACCCCAGTCCCACCAGCAGCAGCACGGTGAAATAATTCCAGAACCCGCTGCCATTGATCAGGAAAAGCACCGCCACCAGATACAGCAGCAATCCTGTCGCCATCACTTTTTCCACCCCGAAACGGCGGATGAGAGGCCCGGTGATAAAGGAAGGGGCAAACATGGCGATCACATGCCACTGGATCACCGTCGCGTTGGCGGCATCGCCAAGTTTGCTGACATTGACGATCTGGAGCGGGGTTGCCGTCATCAGAAAGGTCATCACGCCATATCCGAGCGCCGCCCCCACCAGCCCGGTCTGGAACCGGGGCATGCGGAAAAACGTGGCAAGCGGGCGACCCGAGGCTTCCGGCCGGACGAAAGCCGGCATCCTGAGCGAGAGCAGCACGCCAAGAAGAAGAATCTGAAGCAGACCTGCCGCGAAAAAGGATCCGACATAGATGGTGGAGGCAAGCCCGATTGTCTCCTTGACGATGGTGGCGCCGAAAACAGCGGCAATCAGACCGCCTGCCAGCACCAGCGAGACCACCACCGGTTTTTTCTCATTCGCCACGCTGTCCGCGGCAGCGTAGCGGTAGAACTGGGCAATCCCATGCGCCATCCCGATGAACACCGCCGAGACGACAAACCAGATGAATTTCCCGGCCATGAGCGAAATCCCCTGGCCAAACATGCCCAGGGCCGCGAAAAACACCCCCGTGATGAAGACAGGCTTGCGGCCGAATCTCCCCATGGCGAGAGATGCCGGCAGGGTGGTGAGCATCGAGGCGATGAACTGCACCGACAGCGGCAAGGTGGCAAGCCACGGTTCAGGGGCGATCATCAGCCCGGCAAGGCCGACAATGATGATATTGATATTGATCGTCGTCATCGACAACCCCTGGGCCAGAAAAAACAGCCAGACGTTGCGACCAAGTGCGTGAAGCATGACTACTATACTTTATTCGGGGGAGCCTACCAGCTCCCGGTATTAGGCATGGATGCCCAGGGTTCCTTGGGCTCCTGCGCGCCGCCCTTCTGCAGAAGCTCGATGGAAATACCGTCAGGAGAGCGGACAAAGGCCATGCGGCCGTCCCGGGGCGGGCGGTTGATCGTCACGCCGTTATCCTGAAGATGCTGGCAGGTGGCGTAGATATCATCCACCTCATAGGCAAGATGGCCGAAATTCCGGCCGCCTTCATAGACTTCATCGCTGTCCCAGTTATAGGTCAGTTCAAGGGCGGGGGCGCGGCCCTCTTCAAACGCTTGCCGGTCTTCGGGTGCGGTCAGGAAGATCAGGGTGAATTTGCCTTCCGGAACATCCTTTCGCGTGGCTTCTTCAAGTCCCATCAGATCGCACCAGAACCGGAGCGAAGCCTCAACATCGGTCACCCGGACCATTGTGTGCAGATAGCGCATGTTCAAACTCCAAGAATCATCACCCCGATCCTAGATGCGTTTTGCCCGGAAATCCAGTTGCAAGGACTTGCCAATTCCCGTAATCGTTAAAATCATGCGCCGACGCGATGATGCGCGTTCCACTCAGCATGACCGGGGAAGCATGAAGATGGAAAAAACACCGAAATTCCGCCGCGCCAGCCGCATTGAAACCGTGACCGTATCCGATATCGTGATCATGTCCGAAGCGGCCCGCGCCCGCCGCGCCGAAGGCCATGACGTGATCAGCCTTGGCATAGGCGAGCCTGACTTCACCACCCCGGAGCATGTCAACCAGGCGGCGATTGCTGCCATCAATGCCCATGATACGAAATATCCGCCGATCGCGGGCAAGCCTGAGCTGCGGGAGGCGGTCGCAAGGCTCTATTCCGGGCGGGATGCCGCCAATGTGCTGATCTCGAGCGGCTCGAAATACAGCCTGCTCAACGCTTTTCTGGCCACCATCAACCCGGGGGATGAGGTGATCCTGCCCGCCCCGTTCTGGACTTCCTACAGCGATATCGTGCGCCTTTCGGGAGGCGTGCCCGTCATCCTTGAAACCGATGCCGCCTCGGGTTTCAAACCTGCCCCGGATGCGATCGAAAAGGCGATCACCCCCAGGACTCGCTGGCTTTTGCTCAATTCGCCCGGCAATCCGTCCGGGTCCGTCCTCACAGCAGCGGAGTTCCGCGCCATCGGCGAGGTGCTGGAACACCATCCGCAATGCTGGCTGATGAGCGATGAGATCTATGAGCACCTGACCTATGACATGCCGTTCGTCTCCGCCCATGATGCGCTGCCTAAGCTGCAGGATCGCTGCCTGATCATCAACGGCGTCTCCAAGGCCTATGCCATGACCGGCTGGCGGCTCGGCTTTGCCATCGGCCCCGAAGAGCTGATCCGCGCCATGACCGTGGTGCAGAGCCAGGGTACATCCGGCACGTCAACCATCTCGCAGGCGGCGGCCCTTGCGGCGCTCACCGGCCCGCAGGAACTGCTCTCCACCCGGCGGGACAGTTTCCGCAAACGCCGTGATCTCGTGCTTGGATATCTTCGTGATATGGACGGGATTGAGACCACCACCCCTGATGGGGCATTCTATGTCTTCCCGTCCTGGCAGAAACTCAGGGGTTTCCGCACAGCCGAAGGCCAGCCGCTTGAGAATGATCAGGATTTCTGCCGCTTCATCCTGAATGCGGCCGATACCACCATCATCCCGGGGTCAGGGTTTGCATCACCGGGTCATTTCCGCATTTCCTATGCCTGTTCGAGCGAGGATCTCAGCACCGCGCTTGGCCGGATGGCCGCGGCAATCTCAACCCTCAAAGCGCCGCGATAAGCCGCTCAACATCCTCGAAGAGTTCTCCCGGCGGCGGTACCGGACGCGCCAGCAGCAGGACCGGCAGCCCCAGCCTTCCGGCGGCGATGAGCTTGGCACGGCTCGCCTCGCCGCCGGCGTTTTTTGCCACCAGATGGGTGATCTTCTCGGCGCGGAAAACATCTTCCTCGGCCGCCGCCGTTTTCCCCGGAAGTCCGCGAAGAAAGCGGATATGTTCGGGCAGGCCTTCGGGCCTTTTCAGGGCGCGGGCGAGAATCCCGAACCGTGTTTCACGGCCGAGCGCCCGCATCCCGTCCTGCCCTGCCGCCGCAAAGACCTGCGCGCCGTCAGGGATCGCCGGGATCAGATCATCCCAGTTTCCGAATTCCTGCCAGTCATCCCCGGGCCCGGCCTGCCAGGCGGGACGCCACAGAACAAGACGGCGGATACCTGCCATTTCCGCCGCCCGGGCGGCATTGGCGCTGATGGTGCTGGCGAAAGGATGGGTTGCATCAACAATGGTGGTGATCTGTTCTGCTTCAAGATATGCGGTGAGCCCTTCGGGGCCACCAAACCCGCCAACCCGCATGGGAATGCCGGGATCGGGAGGCGCGCTCGTCACCCCGGCCAGCGACAGGGTGGCAGAGATATCATCCAGCAACGCAAATCTGCCCGCCAGCTCGCGGGCTTCAAGCGTGCCGCCCAGAAGCAGGATACGCATCATCACTCAGAAGGCCTCCGCCAGAATTTCACCGCTCCGCGTAACGATCATGACGTCAAGCGCAACCTCATCCGAACGCAGGATCTCTCTTGCCTGGATGAGCGCATCGCGGGCGATCACCTCTCCCAGCCGCAGCCGCTGCTCAGGCGCTGCCATATCCAGCACCTCAAGGGCGGTGTTCGCCCCGGCCACAGGGGCCCGGTCCATCCCGACCCCCGCCGCCGTATCAGCAAGCGAGGCGAAATCAATCTGGCTGCGCGCGGAGTGCAGATCGCCATGCCCCTGGGCAAGTTTGACCATTTTGGCAAAGCCGCCGGCGATGGTCAGCCGCGGCACCGGATGGCGGCGCAGGTATTTCAGCATGCCGCCGACAAAATCCCCCATATCGAGGAGCGCGATCTGGGGCAGATCATACCGCCCCTGAAACGCCGCCTCGGAAGTGGCGCCGGTGGAACCCGCGACATGGCCAAGGCCGTTGGCCCGGGCAACATCGATCCCGCGATGAATGGAGGCGATCCAGGCCGAGCAGGAAAACGGACGCACGACACCGGTTGTGCCCAGAATGGATATTCCGCCGACAATCCCGAGACGCGGATTCCACGTCTTCTCCGCCAGCGCTGATCCTTCCGGCACGCTGAGGGTGATCACCACATCCGGCGGCCCTTCAAGCTCACGCGAGAGATTGGCAATGATCTCGCGCATCATCTGCCGCGGAATGGGATTGATCGCAGGTTCCCCCACCTCGACGGGAAGCCCGGATTTGGTCACGACGCCAACCCCTTCCCCGCCACGGAACACAACCCCGCCACCGGCCTGCCCCGGGGAGACCGTCGCCCGGATTTCCGCCCCATGGGTGACATCAGGGTCATCCCCCGCATCCTTGATCACCCCGGCCATCCAGCCCGAAGGGGTTCTGGTGCCGGAATGGATGCCGAGATGCGCGGTTTTGCCGGATGGCGTATCAATCGTGACGGATTGGGGAAACTCACCTGTCACCATCGCCATGTATGCTGCATAGGTGGCCGCGGTTGCGCAGGTGCCGGTGGTCCAGCCAAAGCGTAGGGATGTGGTGAGCCTGCTCTGCATTTTCTTTTTCCTGCATTGATTATTGGGGTATTATCAGCCAATTCTTCATGAAGAGAAACAGGAATTCCAGCAAGGCCATGACGTCACCCAAAGACAATCTTCACCTGATGCCCCCGATCACCGGCGCCGAATGGCCGGTGATGGAGCCGGGATGGGTATGGCTGGCCGGCGCCGGGCCGGGTGATCCGGGGCTGGTGACCCTGCACACGCTCAATGCGTTGCGGCAGGCGGAGGTGATTGTCTACGATGCCCTCATCGATCCCCGCATCCTTGACTGGGCGCGGCCGGGCGCCGAGGTGGAATACGCCGGCAAGCGCGGCGGCAAGCCTTCGCCGAAACAGCGCGATATCACGCTTCGCCTGATTGAACTCACCCGGGAGAATAAACGTGTCCTGCGGCTCAAGGGCGGCGATCCCTTCGTCTTCGGACGTGGCGGCGAAGAAGCCCAGACCCTGATCCAGGCAGGGGTACGCTGCCGGATACTGCCCGGCATCTCTGCCGGTATCGGCGGGCTCGCCTATGCGGGAATTCCCGTCACCCACCGGGATGTCAATCAGGCGGTGACCTTTCTTACCGGCCATGATCGCACCGGCCTTACCCCCGCCGCGGTCAACTGGAAAGGCATTGCCGCAGGAAGCCAGGTCATCGTCATGTATATGGCGATCAAGCATCTGCCTGAAATATGCGAAAACCTGATCAATGCCGGCCGCAGCCCTTCGGAACCCGTGGCCGTGGTCAGCAACGCCACCCTGCCGGATATGAAAGTGCTTGAAACAACCCTTGGCCGGGCGCCGGGTGACGTGATTGAGAACAATATCGAGCCCCCCGCGATTATCTGCGTCGGGGATGTGGTGCTGATGCGCCAGTGCCTTGACTGGCTGAGCCAGGCCGAAGGCGAGGCACCCCGCGATCTTGATCCCCTCGGCAACCGGCATCGCCGGGATACGGCCTGATGCCTTCACCCGGCCCAGCTCCCCGGGGGGAGATGAACTCGCAAAACGGGTTGATGATTGCCGGCCTTTCCTCGGGCAGCGGCAAGACCCTGATCAGCCTCGGCCTGATGCGGGCGCTCAAGAAGAGGGGCGTTGATATCCGGGGGGCCAAGGCCGGGCCGGATTATATCGATCCGGGATTTCACCGCGTTGCCCTTGGCCGGGATTCCGTCAATCTCGATCCTTTCGCCATGGCGCCGCCGCTCCTTTCCGCCCTTGCGGCCGGTCAGGGCGGCGAATTCCTGATGATTGAAGGCGTGATGGGCATCCATGATGGCGGCAATGCCTCATCGGCGGCGCTTGCCCGTGCCCTTGGCGTGCCGATAGTACTGGTGATGGATATCAGCGGGCAGGCCGAAACCGCGGCCGCCGTGGCCGCCGGGATCAGGGACAGCCTTAAGCCGATGGGGGTGGCGCTGGCCGGGGTCATATTCAACCGGTGCCGGTCACCTCGTCATCGGGATATGGCGGCATCCGCCCTTCTTGAAACCGGCATGGCTCTCTTCGGTGCCGTCATGGAAGATAAGGGAATGTCGGTGCCGTCCCGGCATCTGGGGCTGGTGCAGGCCGAAGATCTCAACGGTGCTGAAACAATCATCCGCACCGCGGCTGAAGTGATGGCAGATCAGGTGGATCTGGACAGAATCATCGCCGCAGGCCGCCCCTTGCGGCGTGATGCTGAAAACGGCGGCAATCCGGGCATTGCCATCCCGCCCCCGGGGCAGCGGATTGCGGTTGCCCGTGATCGCGCCTTCGGTTTTGCCTATCCGCATCTGCTCGCCGGATGGCAGCGGGCCGGCGCGGAGGTCACGCCTTTCTCGCCCCTGGCGGATGAAACTCTGCCCATGGGCAGTGATTTTGTCTTTCTTCCCGGCGGCTACCCTGAACTGCATCTGCCTGAACTTGCCGCCGCCAAGGGGTTCATGGAAAGCCTCCGCAAGGCGGCGCGGAAGAATATCCCCATCTACGGGGAATGCGGGGGATATATGGTGCTGGGCCGGTCGATCATCGACGCCGATGGCACGGCTGTTCCCATGGCCGGGCTGCTGGATTGCGAGACAAGTTTTGCCCGCCGCCGGCTCAGCCTTGGCTACCGCCGGCTGGAACGGCTTGGCGGGATTCCGCTGCCATCTCACGCCACCGCCCATGAGTTTCACTACACCACCGCCATTTCGGAAAAAGGCGCACCGGCCTTTGCCGCCCGGGACCGGGACAACAACGATCTCGGCACGATGGGACTGCAGAAAGGATCGGTCTTCGGCTCCTACGCCCATCTGATCGCCGCCCCCTGATCAGCCGGAATTCTGCCGCTCCTCAAGGTTGCCGCGCGAGGTTCGGAGCACATGAACATGGTCCTTGTCGTAAAGCGCGGAATCGCGGAAATCCCCCGCCTGACCGAGAGCCGGGCCGATGAAAATCAGCGCCGTCCGGGTGATCTTCGCCTCACGCACAAGCCCCCGGATCGTGCTGAGCGTGCCATGGATGAAATCCTGGTCCGGCCAGCCCACCCGATACGCCACCACCACCGGGCAGTCAGCCCCGTAATATGGCGTCAGCACGCGTTCGATCTCCCGCAGGTTTCGGATCGAAAGATGGATCGCCAGCGTCGCGCCGGTCCGGCCGAGACTGTCAAGGTCCTCGCCGGGGGGCATGGAAGAAGACTTCATGGCCGTGCGGGTCAGGATAATGCTTTGCGCAACTTCGGGGATGGTCAGCTCAACCCCCATTTCCGCCGCCGCCGCCGCATAGGCTGGCACCCCCGGAATGATCTTGCAGGGAATATCCATCACCCGCAGGCGGCGGATCTGCTCGGCAATAGCGCCATAGAGCGAAGGATCACCCGAATGCACCCTCGCCACATCCTCGCCTTCGTCATGGGCGCGGCGGATGATGGCCATGATATCATCCAGCGTGAGCGAGGCCGTATCCACCACTTCTGCACCCGCCGGTGCCGCCGCAACCACCGCCTGAGGGACAAGCGAGCCTGCGTAAAGACAATATCGGCAGGATGAGATCAGCCGCTGGCCCTTGACGGTGATCAGGTCCGGATCGCCGGGCCCTGCACCGATGAAATAGACCGTCATGTCTCGTCTCCCTTTGTGTCGAGATGTGTTGCGTATCCGCGCGGGGTGAAGACCGCCTTCCCGCCCCGGTGATTGATGATCCGGCTGCTCGACGCCCCGACCATCACCACCGTGAGCATGTCCACCTCATCCACTTCAAGACCGCCAAGGTCACGGAAGCGGATCTCTTCCTCCGGCCGGCCGAGGCTTGATGCCAGCACCACGGGCGTTGATGCCGGGCGATATTTGAGAAGTATCTCTTTGGCTTTGGCGAGCCCTGCACGCCGCCGCCGCGATACCGGATTATAGAAGGCGATGACGAAATCCCCCATCCCGGCCGCTTCGATACGGGTTTCGATCTGGGCCCAGGGCGTCATCAGATCGGAAAGCGAGATGGTGCAGAAATCATGGCCGAGAATGGCCCCGGACCGGGCAGCGGCGGCCTGCAGGGCAGACACGCCGGGCGCGGTGAGCACTTCAACCCGCCGCGCCGCCGCGCTCACCCCTTTGCTGGCCTCATCCCGCGACAGCAGCTCATAGACCAGCGCCCCCATGGCATAAATCCCCGCATCACCGGAACAGATGATGGCAATGTCCCTGCCCTTTGCCGCTTCTTCCAGCGCATATCGGCAACGTGCTTCCTCTTCGCCGAGCGCAAAGTCACGCCGCGGCTTGCCCCGGGCAACCGGCCCGAGAAGATCGATATAGAAATGATATCCCACCAGTTCATCTGCCGCGGCAACCATCGACGTTGCCTCCGGGCTGCGCCAGATGGACTGGCCGGGGCCGATACCCACCAGCATCACCCGCCCGGCATGGCGGGCGGTCTCGTCCCTGAATTCCCCGGAGCGATCAAGAACAAGCGCCATGGTCGCGTGCTCATCCCTGATCTTGGGGAGCAGAAACCGGCTGTCCGGTCCGGCCGCGGCAAGCGCCGCCGCTTCCGCGACACCATGGCACCCGATCTCGTTGAACACCACCTCGGAGGGATTGGCCAGCCGCGGTGCTTCCTCTTCAAGCCGGGATGCCGAATAAAGCCTGAGCCGATGGCCGAATTTCGTTGCAAGCACGTTCATCGCCGCCTCATCTGCCTTGAGATCAACGCTGGCCACCTCCCGGATAGCGGCCTTGGCAACGGACGCTTGCTTGAGGCCGCGCTCGACAAGTGCCGCCATTTCGGCTTCCGGGCATCCGCGCGATGCGCCAAGCCCAAGGGTCACCACCACCGGATGAAAGACAAGATCCGCCTCCATGCCTGCCGCTGGCTTGAGGGTCAGGGCAAGGCGTGGCCCATCACCGCCCGCATCCACCGGAAGGGGGGAAAGCCAGGCACGCCAGCGCTCGTCAATATGCTCAAGCCCCGGGGGCAGATCTGTTTCAAGACGGGCGCCCTCACCGGCAAGAAGCCGCGCCATCACCGGTTTTGCCTTGTCCGGATCAGCGAGAACAAGCGGCGCCGGAGGCTCATCCAGCGCAAGGCCGAAAGCGCGATCCCCGGCGGTGGTGATGGCGGCAAGCCCCCCGGTAATCCCGGCCAGTTTTTCGGCAAGGGTATTGGCCCCGTGATGGCCGCCGAGAAGCGGGATGATGACCTTGCCATCCTCGCTGATCGCAAGGACAGGGGATTCCGCTCTCTTGTCCAGCACATGCCCGGCCAGCGCCCGGATCAGGATTCCGGCAGCGCAGACCCCCACCAGAGGCCGGCCGCTCAAAAAAAGATCACGAAGATGATCCACCGTATCCTCGAACTGCTCTTCCGGCGCATGGCCGGTGCCGGTGCGCCCCGCAAGCCCGTGCCAGACGCCGCCTGTTTCAAGGGCAAGTCGCCAGGCCAGTTCCGCCCCGCCTGAGGTCAGCGCCACAAAAACAGGTGACATCAGATCCATGGATCATCCCCCTTGTAGATGATGATGATGGAAAAATAGGGCGCTTCATCCGGGGCATCGGCCAGCCGCAATGCCTTCTCATGGGGAAGCGAGGCATGGCTGACATAAAGCGCCCTTTCGGCAAGGCCAAGCCGCTCCAGCACGATCTTGAGCCGGGGCAGATGGCGGCCGATTTTCATGATCACCGCGGCATCACACCCGGCAAGACGTCGCTCGAGCATCTCGTCATCCAGCGTGCCGGGCAGTACCGTCAGAATATCGTTGCGCGCCACCAGCGCGTGATGATGGGCCGCCGCCGCCGCGGTCATGGAGGTGACGCCCGGGATGATGCGGGTGGTGAAGCGGTCACGAAGCCGCGCCAGAACATACATGAACGAGCCATAGAAAAGCGGGTCGCCCTCGCACAGCACCACCACATCACGGCCGGCGTCAAGATGGTCTGCGATCCGCCCGGCCCCCTCGTCATAGATGGCCTGCGCGGGCGCACGTCCTGCCACCATGGGGACAGGCATGACAATCTCCTCGGCATCAGGGCGGATTGCCCCGGCCATGATTGATCTGGCAAAACTGTCGCCGCCTTCCGGCGCCGGATAGGCGATCACGTCTGCCTCCGAGGTGATCCGCCAGGCTTTTCGGGTGACCAGTTCCGGATCTCCCGGGCCGGTCCCGATGCCATAGAGCACCCCTGCCGTCATGGCTTTATCTCCCCCTTGCTGAGCGCCCATTGCGTCACCGGCATCAGCGGCCGCCAGCCGTGAAGCCTGCCCACCTGTTCCATGCGGCTGATCGCTATCCGGCTCATCTGCCCGCCAAGTTCCTGCGAGGCGGCCAGCAGCACCATTTCGCTTTCAAGGGTGACCGCATTGGCCACCAGCCGCCCGCCTTCGGGGAGGCGTTCAAGAACCCGTGCAATCAGCTCATGGCTCAACCCGCCCCCGATGAAAACCGCATCGGGTTGCGGCAACCCCTCAAGGCCTGAAGGCAGCTTGCAGGAAACACCCTTCCATTCAGGCACGCCAAGTTTTTCCGCATTCTTCTGCGCCACCGCGAGCCGGTCATCCCGCAGGTCGATGCCAATCGCCCTTGCCTCCGGTGCTGCCCGCATCCATTCAATGCCGATGGATCCGGAGCCGCAGCCGAGATCCCACAGAAGCCCGCCCCGGAAAGGCCGGAGCTGCGCCAGGGTTGCGGCCCTCACCTCAGCCTTGGTGAGTTTGCCATCGGAATCAAATGCCGTATCCGGCAGGCCCGGCACAAGTGGGGTGAACCCGTCCACCTGACGCGGGCACTCGATCGCGATCACATGAAAATCCGGCACCGTGATGCCGCCATCGGCCCAGCGATCTGCCGCCGCTTCTTCGCGGCTTTCCTCCGCCCCGCCGATATGGGCGAGCGCCGTGATCCTTGCCGACCCATACCCCGCCTCGGTGAGCAGGGCGCCGATCCGTTCAGGGCTGGTGCGGTCATGCGCCAGCACCAGCACCCTTGCCCCGGGGGCGAGATATCGCCGCACGCTTTCATGGGGGCGGCCATGCACCGTCAGGGTTGCCACCTGATGCAGCGGCCATCCCATGCGGCTTGCCGCAAGCTGGAAGCCGGAAGGCGCCGGGGTGATCCGCATCTCATCGGTGCTGAAATACCTGACCAGCGTTGAGGCGGCGCCATACCAGAGCGGGTCTCCCGTGGCCAGCACCACCACCGGCGTGCCGCGGTGCTTTTCCATAAGAGGGATGATTTCAAGAAAGGGTTGTGGCCAGGGCATCGCCTTGCCCTTAAACCCATCGAGCCCCGCGAGTTCACAGATCATGCGCTCGGCACCGATCACGAGACCGGCTTGGCGAAGACGGTCAAGACATTCCCTGTCGAGGGCCATAACGCCTCTCTCGCCAAGGCCGATGATATCGATCCAGATCATGCATCCCTCCCTGCCAGCAGCGCCGCCGCGTTGATCGCCGCCGAAGCCATGGCCGAGCCGCCGCGTGTTCCGCTGAGACACATGAAGGCTGAATTCAGCGGCGGGTTGGCGGCAAGCGCGGCCTTGGATTCCGCCGCCCCGACAAAGCCGACGGGAAAGGCGAAGATCACCGCCGGGGCGGGCCAGCCCTCATCGAGTCGTTCAAGGAGATGAAAGAGCGCCGTCGGCGCATTGCCGATCGCCACCACAGCCCCATCAAGGAAAGGGGGCCAGGATTCCACCGCCGCCGCTGACCTCGTTGTGCCAAGGGCCTTGGCTTTTGATGGTATATCCCCGTCCTTGAGGGTCATGATGATCTCGTTCTGCGCGGGCAGAAACCGCCTCGTGATGCCTGAAGCAACCATGGCGCAGTCAGCGATGATCGGCGCGCCACGACGCAGTGCCGCCACCGCCCGTCTCGCCACGTCCTCGGAATAGATGATGTCTTCGGCGATCTCCGGCATGCCGCAGGAATGAACGACACGAAGGACGATTTCCGCCACATCTTCGGGAAACCTCGCAAGCTCCACCGCGGCCCTGACCCGCTCAAAGGAAAGGGCGTAGATGGCGTCCGGATCACGAATATAGGTGTAGAGCCCGGCCATGCCTCAATTTTTCGTCTTCGGCCGGTTCAACACCGATCTCGGCCCGAGGGGATGATCCGCCTGGGGGTAGGGATGGTGATGATGGCCGTGATGATGGCCATGATCGTGGTGATGGTCATGATGATGATGATCGTGATCATGATGGTGATGGTGATGATCGGCCACAAGACGGCATTCCCCGGTGCAGAACGTGGTGCAGAGCGTGCAGTCTTCCACATTGCTGCCCGGCGCGGAAACGCCTTTGCCTTCGACATGGTGGTGATGGCTTTCCTGGGGCAGGCCTACCTCGTCTTCAAAGCCGAGCACCTGGGCGCGATATTTGCACATCGAACAGTTCATGTTGTTGCTGCCGGTGAGGATTTCCCGCACCCGGTCGGCAAAGGTGGCAATCACCTGATCATGATCATTGAGATACCCGGCCTTGACAAACTCGATCTCGGGATGGCGGGCGGCGACTTCATCGGTAAAGCCGTAGATACGGTCAATCAGAATACCGGAGAAGAGGAAATAGGGGAAAACCACAACCCGTTTGAAGCCGAGCCGCGTCACCTTTTCAAGGCAGGGTTCGACCAGCGGAAAAGTCACGCCGGAAAACCCGGTCTCACACCAGCCTAGCCCGAGGGATTCCACCAGCATCCGGGCAACCTTGGACACATTGGAATTGGCATCCGGGTCCGAAGACCCGCGGCCGATCACCACAAGGCAGGTATCGTGATACGCAACCGGACCTGTCTCGGCATCGGCACGCGTCATCGCGGCCTGAACACGATCCGCCGCCGCCGCCAGCATCTTGAGATCGACCGCAAGCTCACGGCCATACTGGATGGTGATTCCATGCTCCAGCGCATAGGTGTTGAGCACCGAGGGAATATCGTTCTTCGCATGGCCGGCGGCAAACAGCATCCCCGGCACGGCAAGCACATGGTTGACCCCTTGCGCACGCAGCTTGTCGAGCCCGGTCTTGATCACCGGGGTGGCAAATTCGAGATATCCGTATTCCACGGGCCAGTCCGGGAACAGCGGCGCCAGTTTTTCCGCCAGCACGGCAAATTCCGCCACCGCTGATTTCGATCGACTGCCATGACCGCAGATCATGACACCATATTTTGCTTCCGGCTGGCCGGCAGATGTATCATGGGGCATTTCAAGACCTTTCCGCTCACCTGAATTGCGTTCGGCCCCATGCCCAGAAGGGAAGGTGTAGAGGACGGCACAAGATGATGCCGTTTCAATCGAGGTTTCCGGTCTTGGCCCCCTGGCTGGGTCAGCCGCACCGGAATCACTTCCACCTTGTTAACAAGGAACCCAATGGCTATGGGTATAATATGATTCCGCACCATTTGACAACGATAACCCGCAACAGGACCACCCCTGGATGAGTCTCACTGAAAACCTCCTTGCCCTGGTCCTGCCGCATGAGATCGGCACGCGTTGCCTTGTTCTTGCCATCGCCCTCGGTCTTGATGCAGCCCTTGGGGAGCCGCCCTGGCTGTGGCGGCACCTGCCGCATCCGGTGGTGGTGTTCGGCCGGGCCATTTCGATGATGGAGCGCCGGGGAAACCGGCGGCGCTTCCGCGCCCGGACACGGCGACGGATCGGTTTTTCCGGCATCATCGGGCTTGTTCTTCTCTCGCTAATGGCCGGGCTTGCGATCATGAGCCTGAGCGCCCTCGGCGGCACCGCACTCACCCTGATGGTGGAAATGCTCCTCATCGCCATCCTTCTTGCCGGCCGCAGCCTCGATGAACATGTCCGCGCCGTGGCCATGGCCCTGCGCGAGGGGAATTTACAGGCGGCAAGACGGGCGGTCTCCATGATTGTCGGCCGCAACCCCGACAGCCTTGATGAACATGCCATCGCCCGGGCCGGGATTGAGACAACGGCAGAGAATCTCTCCGATGGCGTCATCGCCCCGGCCTTGTTTTATCTCGCAGGCGGTTTGCCCGGCATACTCGCCTACAAGATGATCAACACCGCCGACAGCATGATCGGCTATAAATCCGCAAGATATCTGGCCTTTGGCTGGGGGGCGGCCCGCATGGACGATCTTGCCAATCTGGTCCCGGCCCGGCTGACCGGATGTCTTCTTTCCATGGCTGTCCCTTCCCGGCTCACCCAGGCCGTGAAGGTGATGTGGCGTGACGCCGGCCACCACCGGTCGCCGAATGCGGGCTGGCCCGAAGCCGCGATGGCAGCGGTTCTTGATGTCGCGCTGGCAGGTCCCCGCCGCTATGGCGTGAAGATGACCTCGGACCGGCCGATGCATGCCGAGGGCAGGCGCGAGGCAACGCCGCAGGATGTGCTCGACGGGCTCAAGGTCATGTGGCGCGCGATTGCCCTTTTCATCCTGATACTGCTGATCACGGGGCTTGCGCTGATCCTGCCGGGCTAGGGCAGGGTTACACCGGCAATCCCGGCCAATGCAGGGATATCCGCATGTGCTTCGAGGTGATCGGCCAGCGCCTCCAGCCCCGCTTCGATGGATTGATCAAAATTGAGGCTGCTGGCCTTGCCATGCGCGCCATCGAGCCAGAAGGAACGATAGGCATCGCTTGCAAAAAGACCATGCATATAAGAGCCCATGACCCGGCCATCGGCGCTGATCGCGCCATCGGCGCGGCCATCCTCGAGCCTGAGCATCGGCCGTCTGGTATCGGGCCCGTCCGTCCGGCCAAGATGAATTTCATACCCTTCAACAGCAGCCCCGGAAAGAAGCTCGGTCCCGGCGGAAAAGCGGACGGTCTTCTCCGCTTCAAGGGTGGTTTCCACCTCCAGCAGGCCAAGGCCTTCCATGCGGCCGGGCGCGCCTTCAAGCCCCATCGGATCATGGACATACCGGCCAAGCATCTGATAGCCGCCGCAGAGACCGACGATACGCCCCCCCTGACGATGAATTGCCTTAAGGTCGATATCCCAGCCCTGCTCATAGATGAAGGCGAGGTCCGCCAGCGTTGATTTTGACCCCGGCACCAGCACCAGATCCGCGTCCATGGGCAGGGGCGTGCCCGCCTCAACCAGGGTAAGCCGGATGGCCGGATCGCCCGAAAGCGGATCAAGATCATCAAAATTCGCAATCCGGCGAAGAACAGGCACCGCCACATGAAACGGGCGGTCTTGCGCGGAGTTGTCAGCCTTGCCCGCAAGATCGAGAATATCTTCGGCGGGCAGGGCGCGGGCACCTTCAAACCAGGGCAGGATGCCAAGCCCGGGCCAGCCGGTTGCCTTTTCGATGATTTCCATGCCATCGGCAAAAAGCGAGGTGTCCCCCCTGAACTTGTTGACAAGAAACCCCTTGATGCGCCGGACTTCCGCCTCCTCCAGCACCGTTGCGGTGCCGACCAGCGATGCAATGACGCCGCCGCGATCGATATCGCCGACCAGCACCACCGGCACATCGGCAGCGTCGGCAAAGCCCATATTGGCGATATCCCCGGCCCTGAGATTGACTTCGGCCGGGCTGCCGGCCCCCTCGATGATCACCAGATCCGCCTCGGCGCGGAGATGCGCGTAGCTTTCCAGCACCCGGGGGAGCAGCTCGGCCTTCCGGGAGCCATATTCCCTGGCCCGCATGGAGCCGATGCGCCTGCCCTGGACAATGATCTGGGCACCTGTATCGGTTTCAGGTTTGAGCAGAACGGGATTCATGTGAATGCTCGGCTCAGCAAAAGACGCTCTTGCCTGCAAGGCCTGGGCGCGGCCGATCTCCCCGCCTTCCCGGGTGACGGCGGCATTGTTGGACATGTTCTGCGGCTTGAACGGACGAACGGTCAGCCCTTTTCTGGCAAAGACCCGGCAGAGCCCCGCAACCAGCAGCGACTTGCCGACATTGGAGCCGGCCCCCTGGACCATCACGGCCCCGGTCATGTCAGAATTCCACCCCGATCTGCGCCTTTATCCCGGACCTGAACGGATGCTTGAGCAGGGTCATTTCGGTTGCCAGATCCGCTTCTTCGATCAGCGCGTCGCTGGCATTTCGCCCCGTCAGCACGACATGGGTCATGGGCGGTTTGTGTTCGCGCAGAAACGCGATGACCTCGGCCTCGTCCACATAGCCATAGCGCATGGCGATATTGATCTCATCGAGCAGGACCATGCGCATGCCGCCATCGGCGATAAGGGTCTTTGCCTTCTGCCAGGCGGCCTGGGCGGCCTGAATGTCACGTTCCTTGTCCTGTGTTTCCCAGGTGAACCCCTCCCCCATGGTGAAAAACTGGCAGCGATCGGAAAAATGGGCGGTGATGAGATCACGTTCCCCGGTGGAAAGCCCGCCCTTGATGAACTGGACCACCGCCGATGGCAGGCCATGGGCGATGCAGCGGAAGATCATGCCGAAAGCCGCGCTTGATTTCCCCTTGCCCTTGCCGGTATGGACAATGATCAGCCCCTTTTCTTCGGTCTTGGTGGCCATGATCCGGTCGCGGGCCTGTTTTTTCTTGGCCATTTTGGCGTTATGGCGGGCGATATCGTCTTGCTCTTCGGTCATGATGGCGTTCTCCAGTATTGATGAGGATATCATGGCGGTTTTATGGGTCAAACACCAGTATTTCAACCACCCGTGGGTTCAGGCATCCGGGATGCGCTCGACAAGACTGGTGCGGACACTGTTGCGGCGGGGCTGCCAGAGCCCCCGCGTGACCGCCTCGGCGAAACGGTCCATCATGTCTTCAAGGGCCTTCGGGTTGGCCTCGGCCAGAAAGTCCCTGACCTCTTCATCCTCGATCCAGGCATCATAAACCGCATCAAAAAGATGGTCCGGCACCTGCCGGGTGGTGGCGGCAAAGGCAAAGAGATAATCAAGCGTCGCCGCAATCTCGAACGCCCCCTTGTAGCCGTGGCGCATCACCCCGGCGATCCATTTGGGATTGCTGGCGCGCCCCCGGACAACCCGGGTGATCTCTTCCTTGAGGCTGCGTATCACGGGGCGTTCCATCAGGCTGTGATCCCCCATATAAACCGGCGCATCCCCTCCCTTGAGCGACGCCACCGCCGCCGAAAGCCCGCCGGCAAACTGATAATAGTCATCGCTGTCGAGGATATCATGCTCCCGGTTATCCTGATTGTGGATGACGGCATCAACGGCACCAAGCCTGCGTTCAAGCCCGGCCCGATCCGCAAGACCATGGGCTGTTTCGCCATAGGCATAGCCGCTCCAGCCCAGAAACACCTCGCCGAAATCGCCGCGTTCATTCCAGATCCCTTCATCGATCAGCGTCTGGAGACCGGCGCCGTAGGACCCGGGCTTGCTGCTGAAAACCCTGAACCCGGCCCGGAAACTGGCATCTTCCGGCGCAAGACCGGCATCGATGAGGGCGCTGGTATCGGCTTTCATCTGCGCGGCCAGAGGGTTCTGGTCATGGGGTTCATCCAGCGCGGCTACAGCCCGCGCCACCTTGTCGATGAGCGCGATCTGCTGCGGGAAGGCATCCCGGAAAAAGCCGGAGCAGCGCAAGGTCACATCGATACGCGGGCGCCCCAGCACCGACAGCGGCAGTATCTCGAACCCGGTGACCCGGCGTGAGACACCATCCCATCTGGGCTGGACCCCCATCAGCGCCATGGCCTGGGCCAGATCATCCCCGCCCGTGCGCATATTTGCCGTTCCCCAGGCCGAAAGCACCACCGCCCGCGGATAATTGCCATGATCCTGAATATAGCGCTCGATCATCATGCTTGCCGAAGCCCAGCCGATCCGCCAGGCCACTTCGGTGGGGATGGCGCGACTGTCCACGGAATAGAAATTCCGTCCCGTGGGCAGAACTTCCGGGCGGCCCCGTGTCGGTGCACCGGATGGCCCGGCGGGAACATATCCGCCGCCAAGCCCTTTCAGGAGATGCTTCATCTCTTCGGCACCGGAGACAGCGATGGCGTCTTTGAGCGATGGCAGGGCCTCATCCAGCACGGCTTTCGTCTGCTTCCATTCAGGTGCAGGCAGGGCCGCGCCTTCGACAAGCCGGCCTGCCAGAATGTTGAGCCGTTCCACCGTATCCCCCTGATGCCGCCATGATGCCGCATCGAGAGAGGCAAGCACATCTGGCCGCGGCCCTTCCCAGGCAAGGGCACGATCAGCGGTGAGGGGATCAAAGCCATCAAGCCCCAGATCCGCCGCCAGACTGCGCAGGATCGACTGTCTTGAGCCTTCACCATCGCCGCGCGGAATCCGGAGAATCGCGGTGATGAGGTCACGTTCACCTCGTCCTTCGGGCGACCTGCCATAGACATGGAGCCCGTCCCGTATCTGCATCTCTTTGAGATCACAGAGAAAACTGTCCAGCTTGAGCAGTTTTTCCTCCGCCGCATCGTCGCGGTCAATGCCGCAGTCTCCGGCAATCCCCGCCCGGTCCGCGGTCATCAGAATTGCATCCATCAGGGCGGCGGTGCGGCGATCATCAAGCCCCATCGCCTCGTAATATTCATCCATCAGGGTTTCAAGTTCCGCCATCACGCCGTGGCTGTCGGCAAGGGTCATCGGCGGGGTCAGGTGATCGAGAATAACCGCCGATGTCCGCCTCTTGGCCTGGCTTCCTTCCCCCGGATCATTGACAATGAACGGATAGAGATGGGGGATCGGCCCGAGGATGGCATCGGGAAAGCAGGACCGGTCAAGCGCCAGCGCCTTGCCGGGGAGCCATTCGAGATTGCCATGCTTGCCAAGATGTATCACCGCCTGAACCCCGAAGACATGCCGAAGCCAGAAGTAAAAGGCGATATAGTGATGCGGCGGCGGCAGATCAGGCGAATGATAGCTTGATTTGGGATCGATGTTATAGCCGCGGGAGGGCTGGATCGCCACCGCGACATGGCCGAAGAGCCGCACCGGCAGGGCGAACCCCCCGGGCCCGACCATCGGATCATCCTCGGGCGCGCCCCAGCGGTCCGTCACCGCCTGCCGGATCGCGTCAGCGAGGGTGTTGAAATGTGCTTTATAGAGATCAAGATCACACCAGGCATCCACTTCTCGCCCCTGCCAGCCGGCATTGGTCGGGGCCGCCGCAAGACGTGGCATGAGATCAGCCGACCCCCGGGGCGGGGATGTGACCTGATACCCTTCTGCGGCCAGCGCATTGAGGATCAGGGCCGCGCTTTCCGGCGTATCGAGGCCAACCCCATTGGCAAGACGGCTATCCTTGTTCGGGTAGTTTGCCAGCACGATCCCGAGACGGGTTTCGGCAATCGGGCACTGCCTCAACCTGACCCAGGAAGCCGCCAGCGCCGCAATATACGCAACCGAGGATGGATGCGCCTCGTATCCGGTCAGCATGGCTTCGGTCAGGCGGTCTTTCCGGGGTGGGGATTTGAACCCCGCGGCACGGGTGGTGATGCGGCCGTCGAGTTCGGGCAGGACAACATGCATCGCAAGGTCGCGGGGGTTGAGCCCGGCGGAACTGTCCTGCCAGGATGCCTCGGTACCGGAGGACAGCATGACCTGAAGAACCGGCACATCACGCGCGCCAAAAGGTCCCGGGCTTGCCTTGTCCTTCTGGCCGGATGCCGGATCGGAGACGGCAAAACTCGTCAGGTTGAGGATGATATCCGCCTCGGCCTGCTCAAGCAGCCGACGGAGCAGTTCGGCACTGGATGGATCCTTGAGACTGGCAACATAGACCGGCATGGCGGCAAGGCCTTCAGCTTCAAGGGCTGCGCATAACGCGTCCACCGGTTCCGTATCGCCAGCCTGCGCCTGCGCCCGGTAAAAGACCACCGCCGCCACCGGTGCATCGGCAAGCCCGGCCGCATTCCAGCGGCGGCGAAGATCTTCAAGCCCTTGGGTCGCCGATACCGCCGCGTGAAGCCCTGCGGGAAGAAAAGGGACCGGCGGCAGGGCCTTGTCGGTGCCGTCAATCACATCCTCGACGGCATCGAGAAACCGCATCGCGTTGGTCATCCCGCCTGCCGCCAGATAGGCCCCGAACCGGCTGAGCTGATCTGGCGAAAGCGTCGAAAGCCGGTCAAGTTCGGCATCAGGTTTGCCGTCGCCGGGCAGAAGGGCAAGGTGAATGCCTTTCTGCCGTGCCACCCGGGTGACCTGTTCGATCCCGTAGGACCAGTAGGAAACCCCGCCAAGAAGGCGAATCACCACGGCGCTGGCATGCGCGAGGGTCTGTTCGATATAAAGATCAATCGAATAGGGATGGCTGAGGCTGAGGATATTGGCCGCCCGCAACGCCGTTCCGTCGCGGCCTGACGTTTCAACCGCCGCGGCGATGAGGCTGATTTCCGTATCCGCGGCAGAAAGAAAAACAATTCTTGCCGGTGACTGGCCAAGATCAACCGCTTCCCCGGTTGCGTAGAGATCGCCGGATTGCTCAATTCGCAGAAGATGCATGATCTAGGCGTGACCGGGGACGATAATGCCGCCAAGGCTGTCGGCGAGCGCCGGCATATCGGTCGAAGCAAGGCCGATCAGCACCAGCCTGCCTTCATCGCCCTCGAGCTTGCCGCCATAGTAGGAATCCACGCGTGCGCCCACGGCCTGCACCACCAGCGGCAGGGCCTTGCCGTCAACCCGCAGAAAGCCCTTGGCACGCAAGAGCCCGAAAGCCGTTGCGCTGGCACCAAGCCGGGCAAGAAACTGGTCGGCATCGCCGAGTGCCGGCAGGCGGATGACCACCGATGCAAAAGCATCATGCCCGTGATCGTGATGATGGTCATCATCGTGGTCATGGTCATCATCGTCGTGGTCATCATCATGGTGATGATGGTGGTGGAAATGCTCACTCCGGGCAAAGGCCTCATCTTCGAGGCCGAGGCCGAAAATCGCCTGCAGGGGCACGCCCTCACCTGCCGTGACCAGGATCGGTGTTCCGCCGCCGGTCCGGGCCCTGAGCCGGGCCTCGACTTCGGCGCGCTGCACGGCTGAAATCAGATCACCCTTGCTGACCACCAGCAGGTTCGCCGCCGCGACCTGATCTTCAAAGAGCTCTTCTATCGGCGTCAGGTGATCGAGTTCCGGATCAGCCTGCCGCTGGGCTTCGAGGGCCTCGGCATCAGCCACCACATCCCCCGCCGCAAGCGCGGCCCCGTCAACCACGGTGATCACGCCATCGAGCATGACCCGGGAGCGGATATCGGGCCAGCCGAAAGCCTGGACAAGAGGTTGCGGCAATGCAAGGCCGGAGGTTTCGATGATGATCTGTTCAGGTGGCGGCGTCTGGCTGAGCAGGCGCTGCATGCTGGGAAGAAAATCATCGGCGACGGTGCAGCAGATACAGCCATTGGCCAGTTCGATCACGTCATCGGCCGAACATCCCGGAATATCGCAGGAGGCCAGCACCTCGCCATCAACGCCGACATCCCCGAATTCATTGACGATGAGCGCGAGACGCCGCCCGCCGGCATGCTCGATCAGATGCCGGATCAGGGTGGTTTTCCCCGCCCCGAGAAATCCCGTAATCACCGTTGCCGGAATGCGCTCACCAGTCATCCAGAAGCCCTCGAAAACCCGGGCGGCCAGGGCATGATCCCGGCCGCCGCAATCATGTCACCTGCGATCAGATACCGGCAAGGAGGAGGGCTTCAGCCGTCTCCGCCACAAAGGCAAGGCCGATACCGGCAATCATGGCCCCGGCAAGACGCGGCTGGAGCGCTGGTGCCGGATATCCGTCTTCTGCCTTGCGGCTGAAAGCAAGGGCGAGCAGCATCGCACCAAGGGCAATCCCGAACTGGGTTACGCTGAACGCGGCAACATAGGCGATGATCGGGGTTGTTTCGGCACCGATCACGGCTTCGCCATAGGCCCAGCCGTGGAAGAGCCCGGCACCGGCGGCCATCAGCAGAGCCGCGCCCGCACCGAGGCGACGCCCGGCCATGACCAGCCCGCCAATCAGGAGGACCGAGAGGCCGATCACCACTTCAACCATCGGCAGGACGACACCGCCGACGATCAGCAGCGTTCCCAGCGCGGTTCCGGCAATGAACCCGGCAGGCAGCACAAGACGAGCCTGCTGAAACGCGGCCAGAAGACCGATGCCAAGAACGAACGCCAGATGATCAACCCCGATGATCGGATGGCCGATCCCGGAAAGCAGCCCCTGGAGCATTGTCCCGGGTACGGCACCACCCATGGGATGGTGTGCGAATGCAGGTGCTGCAACCATAATTGCAGCCGCGAAAATGGTGGAAAAAAGCTTAATCATGATACCCCTCCGGTATTCGGTCGGGGGTCTCGCCACAGCAAATGCTACGTTCATCCTGCTGCAACTGGCACACCCCGGCCATGCACTACTTCATGTAAAGGCAGGTCTCCTGGCTCAAGGCGTTGCGGCAACCCCCGCCTTCCCAGTTTCCCAGTGGCGTTGTGGGGGCGCCTGCCTAATGACAGTCGCGGGGGCGGCTATGGACTTGGGCAGATTGATCATCATCACCCGCACCATATTCCCTTTTCAGGTGATCAGCTTCGGCAAAATCACCACCCTTACAAGATACACCATCCCACGCTGGTATTTCCTGTGTCAACCAGAAGCGACATTATTTGCTGTGTTGTCGCCAATCGGTGAGGGCTCGGTCAAGTCGCCCCTCATCTTCGGCCTCCCCGGGAAGCCCGAACCTGATCCAGCCCGGGGCATCGGGAAAAACCCGGGTCCAGATTCCCTGCCGCGCCAGATGATCCTGCAACGCCGCCGCCTTTGGCACCTCGGCCAGCACAAAAAGGTCCGTGCCGCCGATCACCGCAAGACCGTGACGGTCCAGCATGGCCTTGAGCCGGAGGCAGCCAGCCGCCAGAAATGCCCGCTGATCTTCGGCAAAAGCGGTATCGGCGATCGCCGCCGCCCCGATCCTGAGCGCGGGCGTTGACGTCGCCCAGGGGCCGAGCAGCAGCTCAAGTTTCGCGATATCTTCGGCACATCCGATCGCCATGCCCAGCCGGAGCCCGGCGAGCCCGTAGAATTTGCCGAAAGACCGCAGCACCACGAGCCCGGGCCGGCCGGCATATGGTGCAAGGCTCATCCCGGGCATCACGTCGATGAACGCTTCATCGACAACAACAACCCCGCCTTTTTCAGCCAATTGCGCCGCCCGTTCGGCCAGCACCGCCACCGGCACCACCTCGCCAAGCGGATTGCCGGGCTGAACCGCGATGAGGACTTCCAGAACGCTCCCCCCGCCGGGGCAGGCAGGCAGATCCCCGGCCGGATAGGTGATGATTTCATGCCCCGCATTCTGCCAGGCCTTGCCATGTTCCGAATACGCAGGCGACGGGATGAAGACACGCGCGCCGCCGCGCAGCATGGGCAGAAGAGAGATGAGTATCTGGCTTCCCGGCGCGGTGGCAATTGCCGCATCATCGGCAAGGGACCAGGCCTGCCTTGCCTGATCTTTCAGCCTCTCTTCATCTTCTTTCTGGGGCAGGGATTGCCATTGCACCGGATCATGGAGCGGTGCCGGAACCGGCCAGGGACGGGGACTTATCCCGGTGGAGAGATCAAGCATGTCACCGGGATCGATGCCGAAGCGCCGCGCCGCCGAAATAATGTCGCCACCATGATCCATTCTTCGCCCCTTTTTCATCTTGAACAGCCCGGACAAGCGATTATTTGGATAAATAGCCGCGAATCAACTAGACTTTTCACAAAAAATGAATCAATGAATCGGCCTCAGACTAAATTTGGGAGTTTTCCATGAAAAAAACAATACTGGCGCTTGCTACATCCGCGCTTCTGGCTTCACCGGCTTTGGCCGATGATGTCAAGATCGGCATTCTGCTGGGCTTTACCGGCCCGATCGAATCCCTGACACCCGACATGGCATCCGGTGCTGAACTTGCGATTAATGAAGTCAATGCCGCCGGCAACTTCATGCAGGGCAACACCACGCTGTCCGCGGTTCGCGGGGATTCCACCTGCATTGATGCCGCCGCGGCAACGGCGGCTGCCGAACGCCTCATCACCGCTGACAAGGTGAGCGCGATCATGGGGGCAGATTGCTCCGGCGTGACCACGGCGGTGCTGCAGAATGTTGCCATGGCAAATGGTATCGCCATGGTTTCGCCTTCGGCAACCTCGCCTGCGCTTTCGACCCTTGAAGATAACGGCCTCTTTTTCCGGACAGCACCTTCCGATGCCCGCCAGGGTCAGGTTGTTGCTGAAATCCTCAAGGCACGCGGCTTTAGCTCCGCTGCAATGACCTACACCAACAACGATTACGGCAAAGGTCTTGCGGACAGTATCGAAGCCAACTTCACCGCCGCCGGCGGCAAGATCACCATCAGCGCCGCCCATGAAGACGGCAAGGGTGATTACGGGGCGGAAGTCGCCGCACTTGCCCAGGCAGGTGGTGACATCCTGATCGTCGCCGGGTATCTCGACCAGGGCGGCAAGGGGATCATTCAGGCCTCGCTCGATGCCGGGGCGTTTGATATGTTCTTCCTTCCCGATGGCATGATCGGTGACAGCCTGCCTCAGGCAATCGGCTCGGATCTTGACGGCTCGATCGGCAGCCTTCCCGGCACCGACAGCCCGGGTGCGGCCAAATTTGCAAGCCTGGCCGAAGCCGCCGGTTTTGCCGCTGGCCCATTTGCCGGTGAATCCTATGATGCCGCCGCCCTGATCATCCTTGCCATGCAGGCAGCAAATTCTTCCGACAGCCAGGTCTTCAAGGATCACCTGATGAATGTTGCCAATGCGCCGGGGGAGAAGATTTACCCGGGTGAACTGGCCAAAGGGATCAAGTATCTGCGTCAGGGCCTGTCGATTGATTATGTCGGCGCTTCCGCAGTTGAACTGATCGGCTCGGGTGAAAGTGCAGGCAGCTATGCCGAAATCCTTATCGATGGCGGCAAGAACACCACGGTTGGCTACCGCTAGACATCCGTTTGCACGGCCCGGGATCTTCCGGGCCGTGTTTCACCGAAACTTGTTTTCAGGTCTTGTGTTGCGCCTGGTCACCTCCCGCATGACGCGCCTTTCCTCCTTCTTCGGATTTCCTGATATTCGCCATGATCGTTGTTGAGCATCTCTATAAATATTTCGGCGGCGTGCACGCCGTTGAGGATGCCTCCCTCACCATCAGGGAAGGGTCGATCACCGGGCTGATCGGCCCCAATGGCGCGGGCAAGACCACGCTGTTCAACATTATCGCCGGCGTCCACAAGCCAAGCGCCGGCAAGGTCTATCTTGATGGCGAGGATATCACCGGGCTTGCCCCGCATGAGCTTTTTCATCGCGGCCTGTTGCGCACCTTTCAGATCGCCCATGAATTTTCCTCCCTCACCGTCAGGGAAAACCTGATGATGGTTCCATCGGGCCAGTCCGGCGAGAGCCTCATCGATGCCTGGTTCCGTCCGGCACGCGTCCGCACCGAGGAAGAGGCAATAGGACGTAAAGCCGATGAAGTGATTGATTTTCTCCAGCTCCGGCAGGTCGCCGATGAGCGCGCCGGCAATCTTTCCGGCGGCCAGAAGAAACTGCTCGAGCTGGGCCGGACGATGATGGTTGATGCCAAGATCGTCTTTCTTGATGAAGTGGGGGCCGGCGTCAACCGGACTCTCCTGAACACGATCGGTGATGCCATCCTGCGCCTGAACAAGGAACGCGGATATACATTCTGCATGATCGAGCATGATATGGAATTCATCTCCCGCCTCTGCGATCCGGTGATCGTGATGGCGGAAGGAAGCGTGCTTGCCGAGGGCACGGCCGAAGAGGTCAAGGCCAATGAGATGGTGATCGAAGCCTATCTCGGCACCGGACTCAAGAACAAAACAGCATGAGTGGATCATCAGCGTGAGCTATCTGATTGGCAAAGACATGACCGGCGGCTATGGCGGCGCAGATATCCTGCATGGCTGCACGATCGGCGTCGAAAAGGGGGAGATCGCGGTGGTGGTCGGGCCCAATGGCGCCGGCAAGTCAACGGCGATGAAAGCCATTTTCGGGATGCTGAACCTCCGCGAAGGTCAGGTCATGATCGATGGCGAGGATATCACCCGGCTCAAACCCGATGAAAGGGTGATGAAGGGCATGGGATTTGTTCCCCAGACGGCAAACATCTTCACCTCCATGACGGTGGAGGAAAATCTGGAGATGGGGGCATTTATCCGCAATGATGATATCAGCGAAACCATGGAGCAGGTCTTCACCCTGTTTCCCGTCCTGAAAGAAAAGAGGCGCCAGCCCGCAGGCGAGCTTTCCGGCGGCCAGCGCCAGCAGGTGGCGGTAGGCCGTGCCTTGATGACCCGGCCCAGGGTGCTGATGCTGGACGAGCCCACCGCCGGCGTCTCTCCCATCGTCATGGATGAACTCTTTGACCGCATCATCGAAGTGGCCCGGACCGGCATAGCCATCCTGATGGTCGAGCAGAACGCCAAGCAGGCGCTCAACATCGCCGACAAGGGCTATGTTCTGGTGCAGGGGCAAAACCGCTACACCGACACAGGCGCCGCGCTGATGGCCAACCCTGAAGTCCGCCGGGCCTTTCTGGGAGGATAGATGATGACCGATCTGCTGAACGCCCTTGTGCTCATCACCAATTTCATCATCATCCCCGCCATGACCTATGGCAGCCAGCTGGCGCTGGGGGCGCTCGGCGTGACCATGATCTACAGCGTGTTGCGGTTTTCGAATTTCGCCCATGGCGAGATGATGTCCTTCGGCGCCATGGCAACGATATTGATGACCTGGTATCTGCAAGGCCAGGGGGTGAGCCTGGGCCCGTTTCCGACGGCGCTGATCGCCATACCCATCGGCATTCTGGCCACGATTGCCCTTGTGCTCATCACCGACCGTCTTGTCTTCCGCTATTACCGCCGGATACGGGCGGAGAACGTCACCTATCTGATTGTTTCCATCGGGGTGATGTTCTTCATCGGCGGGTTGATCCGCTTCATCATCGGGCCCAATGATCAGGTTTTCACCGATGGGGAGCGGTTCATCCTCAAGGCAAGGGCGTTCAAGACCATGACCGGCCTCAATGAGGGGCTGGCCATCAAGATGACCCAGGGCATCACCGTCATCACCGCGATCATTATGGTGAGTTTTGTTTTCTGGTTTCTGAACAGGACCCGCACCGGCAAATCCATGCGCGCCTATTCCGATAACGAGGATCTGGCCCTTTTATCGGGGATCAATCCGGAGCGGGTGGTGCTGATCACCTGGATCATCACGGCGGCGCTGGCGGCTACGGCGGGCACGCTTTACGGGCTTGATAAAAGCTACAAGCCCTTTACCTATCTTTCCCTTCTGCTGCCGATTTTCGCCGCAGCAATAGTCGGCGGGGTCGGCAATCCGGTCGGGGCAATCGCCGGCGGTTTCGTGATTGCCTTCTCCGAGCTGACCCTCACCTTTGCCTATAAGAAGTTTCTTGCCTATCTTCTGCCGGAAAGCCTGGAGCCCTCGGGGCTGATGCAGCTTCTGTCAACGGATTACAAGATCGCGCTTTCCTTTGTCATCCTTGTTATTGTGCTGCTGGTGCGACCCACCGGCCTCATCGGAGGCAAGACATTATGACCGATCCTGTTTTTGCAACCCGGCACCGTTCCGCGCTGTTGTTCCTGGTGATGGCCGTTCTGCTGGCGCTTGTCGGCATGATCCAGAGCTGGAACGTCGCCTTCACGCTGCTCAATCTCTGCCTGATATCGGCGATCATGACCCTTGGCGTCAATATCCAGTGGGGGTATGCGGGGCTGGTCAATTTCGGCATGATGGGCTTTACCGCCCTTGGCGGGCTTGCCGGGGTGCTGGTGGCGATGCCGCCGGTCCGGGAAGCGGTTGCCGCTGGCGGCGCCGGGATTCTGCTGGCGCTGATCACGGCCATCATCACGATCCTTGCCTCGGTCTTCACCTGGCGACGTCTGGGCGGGGCTGGCCGCAGGCAGATCTGGGGAACGGCGCTGGTGCTGCTGGCCGGGCTTGTTTTCTTCCGCCTTATTCTTGATCCCGCGGTTGAGGCAATCGAGGCGGTTGAGCCGGCAAAGACCGGATATCTCGGCGGGCTTGGACTGCCGATCCTCATCTCCTGGATTGCCGGTGCGTTGATGGCGGCCGCGGTGGCCTGGGTGATCGGCAAGATCTCCCTCGGGCTCAGGTCGGATTATCTGGCCATCGCCACCCTCGGCATTTCCGAGATCATCATCTATGTGCTGAAAAACGAAGACTGGCTGGCCCGGGGGGTGAAAAACGTCAACGGCCTGCCGCGGCCCGTCCCCTATGAGGTGGATCTTCAGGCCGCGCCATGGCTGATCTCGCTGTCGGAACGGTTCGATATCTCGGTGATCGACGCATCATCGCTGATCGTCAAGATCTCTTACGCGGCGTTTTTCGTCGTGGTGCTGGCGGTGCTGTATCGTCTGGCTGAAGTGGCGCTCGATTCGCCCTGGGGCCGGATGATGCGGGCCATCCGCGACAACGAGGTTTCCGCCAACGCCATGGGCAAGAACGTCACCTCCCGTCATCTTGAGGTTTTTGTCATCGGCTCGGGCATTGTCGGTCTCGCCGGTGCCATGCTGACAACGCTTGACGGCCAGTTCACCCCGGCATCCTATCAGCCTCTGCGCTTCACCTTTCTGATTTGGGTGATGGTGATTGTGGGTGGGTCAGGCAACAATGCCGGCTCCATCCTTGGCGGCTTCCTGATCTGGTTTTTCTGGATTGAGGCTGAACCGATCGGGCTCTGGGCCATCGCCGCCCTCACCGCGGGCATGGCCGAAGACAGCTGGCTCAAGGCCCATCTCATCGAAAACGCCTCCCATACAAGGCATATGACCATGGGGCTGGTGCTGATCCTGGTCTTGCGTTTTGCCCCAAGGGGGCTGATCCCCGAAAAGAAACGCTAGGTTTCGCGCCGGGCCGCCACCTGTTCCCGCCACAGGATGAGGCATCCTGCCGCGATGATGAGCCCGCCACCTGCCAGCGCATATTGATCCGGCATTTCCTGCCAGATGAGCGCCCCCCAGAATGTCGCCCACAGAATGACGAGATACTGGGCCGGGGCGATGATCGAAAGCTCGCCCCGCCTGATCGCAACGATATAGGCGAGAAAGGAACAGGCCACCAGCACCGCCGCGAGGGGCAGCAGCCGGATCTCACGCATGGTCACGTCAACCCAGCCGAACGGCAGGCTTGCAAATCCCATGATCGTCGTGACCATCGCCGTGGTCAGGGTAACGGTACCGGAATCGATATGATCCGGGATCTTGCGGGTGATCAGATCCCGCGCCACCAGCCCGAAGGCCGTGCCCATAGGCAGGAGGAGAGCAAGATTGAACGTCCCCTTTCCCGGCGCTGAAATCATCACCACCCCGGCAAACCCCATCAGGACCGCAAGCCAGCGGAAGGGGCCGACCTTCTCGCCAAAGAGCGGGATCGAGACAAGCGTAAGCAGCACCGGAAAGATGAACACAACCGTCGTTGAGATCGCAATCGGCAGGAGCTGGATGCTGATAAAGAAGCAATAGGTGGAAACCGTCTCCGCAAGCCCGCGCGCCAGATTCCATCGATTTGCCAGATCAGGCCAGCCCGGGCGGCGCCCGGACAACCTCAGCCCGATCACCAGAATGGCGGTCAGAAAAACACCTCGCATGCCGATGATCTGGCCGCTGGGCAGGGTTTCGCCGATGGTGCGCACCACGGCATCCCCCGCCGCCAGCAGGGTCATCGACAGCGCCATCAGTATCAGCGCCTGGCGATTTTCGGTCATTGGCGCTAACTCGCAAGCCAGGCGGGCTGCATGGCCAGAACGGCCTCGTCTCCGGCAAGGATTGTCCGGACGAGCGCCATGACCTGCGGCAGCGAATGGGTGATGAACGTATCCGCCGTCACCATCTTGGCGGCGAGGAATTCGGTATCCGCGCCATCTTTGTTGATCATATCGGCGGCGATACCGGCGGATCTGGCCATCAGCCATCCCCCCGTCAGGTAGCCGAGCATCATCAGGTAATTGACCCCGCCGGCAGCAGGCTTGCGCGGATCATTTGAGGTGGCCAGGAGATGCGCGACAGCTTTTCGGGTTTCGCCAACTGCCTCCCAAACGGCGGCGGCGGCATTGGCAGCGATCTTGTCTTCATGCCCGGAGAGCTGCTCCATTTCGGCATCGATCTCATCGAGAAGCGTGGTCACCGCCCGGCCTTCATCGCGGAGTGTCTTGCGAAAGACAAGGTCATTGGCCTGAATGGCGGTCGTGCCTTCGTAAATGGGCAGGATCCGCGCGTCGCGAAAATGCTGGGCTGCGCCTGTCTCCTCGATGAATCCCATCCCGCCATGCACCTGCACGGCCCGGGAGGTCAGATCAAGCGACCGTTCCGTCAGCCAGCCCTTGATGACAGGGATGAGCAGGGCCGCACGTTCCTCCCAGAAAGCGGCATCCTCCGCATTGTCGAGATGACCAAGATCAAGCGCCGCACCACCCATGGCGGCAAGCGCCCGCATCGCCTCGATCTCGGCTTTCATGGTGGTGATCAGCCGCAGGACATCGGGATGATGGATGATGGCATCGCCCTCCTTGCCGCCAAGCGGCGCACCCTGCTTTCGGTCCATGGCATACCAGATCGCCTGTTGCAGCGCCCGTTCGGATATGGAAAGCCCTTGCAGGCCAACGGAAAACCGGGCGTGATTCATCATGCCGAACATGATCTTGAGCCCTTCGTTTTCCTCGCCCACCAGATAACCGATGGCGCCGCCATTATCCCCGTAGGACAACACCGCCGTGGGCGAGGCCTTGATGCCGAGTTTCTTTTCGATGGAAATGCAGTGAACGTCGTTGCGCTCACCGAGCGATCCATCCGGATTGATGAGGAATTTCGGCACCACGAAGACCGAAATGCCTTTCACCCCGGCCGGCGCATCCGGTGTCCGGGCAAGAACAAGGTGGATGATGTTCTCCGCCATGTCATGCTCGCCATAGGTGATATAGATCTTCTGCCCGGTGATCCGGTAATGCTCGCCTTCCCGGACGGCCCGGGTCTTGATCGCGGCAAGATCGGTTCCGGCCTGCGGTTCGGTGAGGTTCATGGTGCCGGTCCAGCGGCCTTCGACCATGGGCGGGATGAAGATCTGCTGCTGCTCGGGGCTTGCCGATTTCTGCAGGGCATGGATCTGGCCTTGCGTCAGAAGATGGCAGAGTGCAAAGGCCATATTGGCTGACTGCCAGATCTCGTTGACCATCGATGAGATGATCATCGGCATGTTCTGGCCGCCGAATTCCTCGCGCGCATCCATGGCCGTCCAGCCGCCTTCCGCCATGGCGCGGTAAGCGTCGGCAAACCCCGATGGCGTGGTCACCGACCCGTCGTCATGATGAATGCACCCTTCCACATCACCTGGATGATTGGTGGGGGCGATGATATCGGCGGCAAGTTTTCCGGCCTCCTCGAGCACCGCCTCGGCAAGATCAGGCGTGATATCATCTGCACGTCCGAGCCGGGCAAGGACATTTTCCATGCCGACAACATCCTTGAGCACAAAACGGATATCCTTGAGGGGGGCGGTATACATCGTTCTGACCTTTTTCGGTTAATCCTGATATCTGTTCCGGTAATGGAGGGGCCCGCCCCGAAAGGAGGGGAAACCGACCCCGAAAATCATGCCGGCATCGGCCATGTCGGCGCTGTCGACCACGCCTTCGGCCACCGCCTTGCGGCATTCCTCGATCATCGGGGCCAGCAGCTCGCGGGCCAGCGCCTCCTGGGCCCTTGTATCATAGACCGCCCGGGCCCGCACCGCCTTGTTGCCGTCCCAGTCATAGAAACCAGACCCGGATTTACGGCCGATTGTTCCGGCGGCCATTTTCTCCTTCAGCGCCGCCGCCACCTTTTTCGGCATGCCGAGCGGCACGGAAGCGTCATGGGTGACATCAAGCCCGATCTGGTCAGCCAGTTCCACCGGCCCCATGGGCATGCCGAAATTCACCATCGCCTCGTCGATCTGATCGGGATCCATGCCATCGAGCATCGCCTCAATCCCTTTGAGCAGATAGGGCAGCAATGCCCGGTTCACCAGAAACCCCGGGGCGGATTTGCAGCGGATCGGCATCTTCCGGAGCCGGCCGGCAAACATCATCCCCCGCGCCACCAGATCCTGATCCGACACCTCTGACCAGATCACCTCGACAAGCGGCAGCACGGGAACCGGATTGAAGAAATGAAGCCCGATCAGCCGTTCCGGCCTCGCCAGCGCGGCGGCAATCTCTTCAAGGGGAATGGCCGAGGTATTGGTCGCGAGGATCGCCTCGGGTCTGGTCTTCGGCTCAAGGGCGGCAAACACCGCCTTTTTGACGTCAAGACGTTCGGCCACGGCTTCGATCACCAGGTCAGCCTCGGCAAGCCCGGCCTGGGTCCTGTCGGCGATCAGCCGGTCCATGGCGGCGTCGATCTTCGCCGGGGTCTTGAGCCGACGCTCATAGAGTTTCCGCGCCCGCTCCACCGCATGGGCGATCGCGGCATCATCCTGATCGCTCAGGGTGACGGTCAGCCCTTCCATCGCCGCGACGGCAGCGATATCACCGCCCATCACGCCGGCGCCGATGACATGAACATGCTGGATCGCGGCATCACCGCGTGCTGTCCTCTTGACGGCATCGGTGAGCTGGAAGACACGGCGCAGCCCGTCCGACGCATCACTCACCATCAGGGTCGGGAAGATGATCTTTTCCGCATCGGAGATTGCCGCCGGATCCGGGGCGTTTGCAGCAATATGATCAAGAATGGCGAAGGGCGCCGGGGTATGATCAGGCCGCACCCGCCCGGCAAAGGCCTCGCGGGCTTTCGCGACCTCGGCTGCGGTATCCTCCCCGCGGATCTGATGGCGCGGCGGTTTCTCTCCCCCCAGACGCATCAGCATATCCATCATGGCATCGTCCAAGTGTTCACGCCCGTCGGCGAGAGCATCGACAAGACCGGATTTGAGCGCTTCGGCAGCAGGAACCATCCGCCCGGTCAGCATCATGTCCAGCACCATATAGGCCCCGACACGTCCGTAAGCCCGGCCGGTGCCGCCATAGCCCGGCATCAGCCCGAGCTTGACTTCCGGAAACCCGACCTGGGTCTTGGGCGAGTCCGTCAGCACCAGCCGGTCCGCGAGCAGGGCAATTTCAAGCCCGCCACCAAGAGCATAGCCATCAATCCCCACCACGACAGGGAAAGGCAGCGCGGCAAATCTGTTGAACGTGTCATGCACCTCATCGAGGAGGGCGGCCACCTCCTCTTCGGTTTCAAGAGCCTCGAATTCATTGATATCGGCGCCGTAAACAAAGCCGACCTCCTTGCCTGAACGAAAGCAGAGCCCTTTTATCCCGGCGGCACCTTCCAGATGGGTGACGACATCGGCCATTTCCGCAACCACTTCCCGTGTCAGCACATTGACCGACTTTTCCCTGACATCGATGGTCAGCCGGGCGATACCTCTATCATCGGTTTCAAGTTTCCAGTGTTGCCATTGCATCTTTCCGCTCCCATTCATTCCGGGGCCAGTCTAGCGAAGCGGCGGGCTGTTTCCAACTTATTTGAGGCCGGGCGCCTGCGGCAGATCATCCCCCGGATGCGAGGGCGCGGGCAGCATCGAGGGCCGCGTCATCCACGCTCAACCCTTCTGCCCGGGCCGTAAGGCGGCGGGCTTGCCGGTTGCCTCCGGGCAGGCGCGCGCCGTCATCTTCGATCAGCCGGGCAAATTCCGCCAGCCGCTCCGGCACGCCATCGGCCATGACGCCCGGGTCGATCAGGATCATGATCTGGCCGGTATTCGGGGCCGGGCCTTCGGCCTCGAAGAAGGATGTTGCCTCAACGCCGAAATTCGCCCCGGTGAGGCCGGCGGCGAGAATTTCAATCATCAGGGCCAGCGCCGCGCCCTTGGCTTCGGCCATGGGCACCATCGAGCCCTTGAGCGCGGCCTCCGCGCTGGTTGTGGGCTGGCCGTCGGCATCCAGCGCCCAGCCTTCGGGGATTGGCGCGTTCTTCTGCTTTGCGGTCAGGATATTACCGCGGGCGACACGGCTGGTGGCAAGATCGATCACCAGCGGCGGCCGACCGGCGAGAGGTGCCGCAAAGGCGATGGGATTGGTGCCGAAAAGCGGCGTCTTGCCTCCCCAGGGAGCCATCGCCGCCGGGGTATTGCCGAGCAAAAGGGCAATCAGGCCTTCCTCCGCCATGGCCTCGACGTGATGCCCGGCAACCCCGTAATGATGCGAGCGGCATATCCCGGCCATGGCAATGCCGGCCTCACGGGCGACAGCCGGGGCCTCTTTCTGCAAGAGATCAAAGGCCGGATAGGCAAAACCATGGCCCGCATCAATCGCCAGCACCCCGGACCGGGGCTGGCGGCTCTGCGGAACAGCCATCCCGTCGACCTTGCCGCTCTGCGCCTGACCGGCATAGCTTGGCACCCGCGACAGGCCATGGCCTTTCTTGCCATCGATTTCCGCAAGCACAAGCGCCCGCGCAACCGAACGGGCATTGGCTTCGGATGTCCGGCTCCGGGTCAGGGCCTTGGTAACAAGATCTTCGAGGTCAGTTTCAGTAATCGTGGTCATCTGCCTTCTCCATCAGGTCCCATATGGGCCTGAACATTACGGGCCGTCATTTCCGATACCCTGATATTGGAATCATGGGTCAATCCGGCGATATGCGGGGTCAGGATCAGGTTTTCAACCCCTTCGAACATGGCAAGGGAGGCCGCATCGGCGGGTTCTTCTTCAAACACGTCCAGCGCCGCCCCGGAAACATGACCGGCTTTCATTAATTCGGCGAGGGCCGAATGATCGACAATCCCGCCCCTTGCCGTGTTGATCAGCACGCATCCCGGCTTCATGGAGCGGAGACGTTCGGCACCAAAAAGCCCGGCCGTGGACCTGGTAAGGGGCAGATGCAGGGAGACCACATCGGCCGCGGCAAGACAGTCTTCAAGCGAGGTGACCTGCCAGCCTTCCGCTGTCCTTCCCGATCCAAGTGCCGGATCAGCTATGAGGATCTCCATCCCCAGGGCCGAAGCACGCGCCGCAACCGCGCGGCCGATAATCCCGCCGCCCACCAGCCCGAGGATGCATCCGGCAATCTCCCGGCCATCGGAAAGCCTTGCCCGGGGGAATGTTCCGGCCAGCATCTCGGCCGTGGAGGAAAACACCGGCCGCAGCAACTGAAGACTGGCGGCAATGACATATTCGGCAACGCTGTCGGCATTGGCGCCTGTCGCGGGGCACACGGCGATGCCACGTCTTGAGGCGGCTTCCTGATCGATATTGTCAAGGCCCACTCCAAGCCGGCCAATGACACAAAGACGGGGGGCCGCGGCGATGAGTTCCGCGTCAACTTCGGTCCGGTTGCGGACGATCAGCCCCCGGGCGGTGGCGAGTTCCGCCATCAGCCGGGGCCTGTCTCGGACCAGATCGGGATCATAGAGCGTCCGGTACAGGCGGCTGAGTTCAGCCACCACCCGTTCTTCCATGAATTCCGAAATCACCAGATCCGGGTTCACCCGATCAAGCACTCCGGTAAAGTTTGGTCATGACAAATTCCTTGTGACCCAGCGCTTCGGCTGCGGTCAGTCGGCCATTCGCCGTCCGGCGGATCATTTCAATCAGGGAATCGCCCGCCTCATCGATGGTCTGCTCCCGGCGCAGGACACCGGATACATCGACATCGACATGCTCGCCCATGGTGCGTATCGTGCGCGGGTTGCCGCTGATCTTGATGACGGGGACGATCGGGTTGCCGATGACGTTACCCTGGCCGGTGGGGAAGGTATGCACGACATAGCCTGCCGCTCCCATGAGGGTGACGCATTCCGCCGCCGCCGATGACGTATCCATGAAATAGAGGCCAGGCCCCTTTTCCGGTGATTCCGCCGGGCCAAGTGCATCGATATAGGTGGAGGTGCGGCCGATCTTCTCGAGATTGCCGAGGGCCTTTTCCTCAATCGTCGTCAGGCCGCCTTCGATATTCCCCTTGGTCGGCTGGGATTCCGAAAGATCGGAGGTCTTGAACGGCTCGATGACTTCATCCTGATAGGCCTGCCAGATCTTCATGAACTTGTCACCGGCTTCGGGGGTTGCGGCGCGGGCCTTGCACAGATGCTCGGCACCGGTGATTTCCGATGTCTCCCCAAAACAGCCATAGATCCCCCTGGGCAGAAGCTTGTCGTACATATTGCCGACGGTGGGGCAGGAAGACAGCCCGGTGGTGGTATCGCTTTCACCGCATTTGGTGGAAACCCACAGCTCGGACATGTCGCATTCCTCGCGCAGGTATTCGCTGGTCATGTGGACGAATTCCTTCGCCGTCCGGGAGGCAGCGGCAACGGTGTTGATATCCCCGTTCTGCTCGATGGAGAACCCCGCGACCGGCTTGCCGGTCTTGGCGATCCCGTCGACGATGCGCTGGGTCCAGCCGGGTTCGATCCCGATCACGACACAAGCGGCGATATTCGGGTTGGCGCCGGTGCCGATAATGGTGCGGAAATGCAGCTCCAGATCCTCGCCGAACTGAAGCCGACCATACGAATGGGGCAGCGCCATCGTGCCCTTGATGTTGTTTGCAACGGATTCGCAGGCGGCGTTTGAGATATCATCCACCGGCAGGATGGCAACATAATTGCGAACACCGACCCGGCCATTTTCGCGTCTGTAGCCAAAAAACGAATTATTGGATGCCATTTGTGTCTCCTACCAGCGCTTGGTTTTCAGATTATGGACATGAATGTGATCACCCTTGCCCGTTGCCGCGACGATGCGGCCGATATCCTGTGCGTATTTGATCACCGTGTCGCCTTCGGCAAGATCCTTGAGCGCCACTTTATGTCCGATTGGCACATCGTGATTGACCGTCATGGTGAAGTCGGTGTTGTTCTCGGTCACAACGCAGAGCATCTCCGTCCCTGCCTTCAGGCCTTCGACAACCACAACGCCGACATTGTCTCCATCGTGATGCACGAGAAGATGAGGTTCCGTCATCTTTAATTCCCCTTAGTGAAATGGTGATGGCCCTTACTCTACTGCGTCCGGGCAAAATCACAAGCAGGTTTGATTATTCCTGATTATTTGGCTAGCCAAGGTTAAAAAATGGGACCAGACTGGCGTCCGATGAACATTTGGTGGATCTGTCTTGAAGGAATCAGCACGAACCCAGGCCTTTCCGGCAACCGGCAACAGGGATGGCCATTCTCTTCGCGGGATGGTCCTCATGGCGCTGGCGATGCTGATGATTCCCGCCATCGATGTGTTTGCCAAACTGCTCGGCCAGACGATGTCACCGGGGCAGGTGGTGTGGTTCCGCTTTTTCGTCCAGAGCCTCCTGATCACGCCGATCATCCTTTATCTCGGGGAATGGCGGGTGTCGCCAGGCACCGTGAAGGTGCAGATCGCCCGCGGGGTGCTGATCGCGGCGGCCACCCTCTTCTTCTTCGCGGCGCTGAACTATCTGTCCATCGCGGCGGCCATTGCCATCTTTTTCATTGAACCGATGATCCTGACCATTCTCTCGGTCATCTTTCTGGGTGAGACCATCCGGATGCGGCGGATCTTTGCCATTCTGGCAGGTTTCGTCGGCGCGCTGATCGTCATCCGGCCAAGTTTTGCCGCGGTCGGTTTGCCGGCGCTTCTGCCTCTTGCAACGGCGGTGTGCTTTGCCTTTTATGTGATGCTGACCCGGACCCTGACCGAACGGGTCAATCCTTTTCAGATGCAGTGGATGGTCGGGCTGTCGGCGCTGACCGTCATGTCTCTTGCGCTGGTGCTGGGTGAATTCTCCGGCATTGATGTGTTCAGGGCCTCCCTGCCCGAAGGGATTGAGATCGCCTGGGTGTTCAGCCTTGGCCTGATCGCAACGGTGGGGCATCTGATGCTGGTTCTGGCGGTGCGCGATGCGCCCACCAGCCTGCTTGCGCCCTTCCAGTATCTTGAGATCATCGGGGCAACGGTGTTCGGCTATCTCGTCTTTGACAATATCCCTGATCTTGAAACCATTCTCGGTGTTGCCGTCATCGTTGCCTCGGGGCTCTATCTTTTCCACCGGGAATCCGTCAATGCCCGAAAAGGGCAGGATTGAGACTGGTCAAATCCGTTGTTTGGCGATAAGTTCACGTCAGTGCCTTGCTCATCACTGCCGCGAGACGTCTTGCCATGCCTCTGCTTTCTGCTGAGAACATCACCAAGAAATTTGGCCATTTCGCCGCCAATGATGAGGTGAGTTTTGCCATCGAGCCAGGTTCGATTCATGCCTTGCTTGGGGAGAACGGCGCCGGAAAATCAACCTTCGTCAAGATGCTCTATGGCGTGCTTCAGCCGGATGAAGGCCGTTTTTTCTGGCAGGGCCGGCCTCTCCGGATCACGTCGCCGAAAATGGCCCGCGCCCTTGGCATTGCCATGGTTTTCCAGCATTTCTCGCTTTTTCCGGCCCTGACGGTGGCGGAGAATATCGCCCTTGCCATGGATGATGCGGATACGCTTTCGGCCTTGCGCCACCGCATCAGGGAGGCGTCAGACCACTGGGGTCTTGCCATCAATCCTGATCGGCCGGTGGGGGAGCTGTCGGTGGGGGAGCAGCAGCGGGTTGAGATTCTGCGCTGCCTCCTGCAGGACCCGAAACTGCTCATCATGGATGAGCCGACATCGGTGCTGACGCCGCAGGAAAGCTTGCGTCTCTTCGATGTGTTGAGGCGCCTTGCCGCCGATGGCTGCGCGATCCTCTATATCAGCCACAAACTTGATGAGATCATGGAACTCACCGAAAAGGCCACCATCCTGCGCGGTGGCCGGAATGTCGGTGAAGTCATCCCGCGCCAGAGCAGCACCCGGGATATGGCGGAGATCATGGTGGGGGATGCCGTGGACTGGATCGAACGCCGCAAAACCCATGATAGTGACACAAGCAAGCCGCCGCTCTTTGAACTGATCGGATTGAATCGCCCCGCCGCCTCGGCTTTCGCAACCCCGCTTCGGGATATCCATCTCAGCGTCCGGCCGGGTGAGATCCTCGGCATCGCCGGCATTTCCGGCAATGGCCAGGAAGAACTGGCTGAGGCGCTCTCCGGTGAATGGCTTTCCCCCGATCCGGCGATGATCCGGCTTGATGGGGAGAATATCGGCCATACAGGGCCGGAGCGCCGCCGCCAGATGGGGCTTGAAACCGTGCCGGAAGAACGCAACGGTCATGCCGCCGTCCCGGATATGACCATGGTGGAAAACACCTTTCTTACCCAGTATTTCCGCTTCAGCACCGGCACTTCATGGCTTCGGCGTCAGCTTGCCCATCCCGGCCTCGGGCAGGACGCGACCGAGATGATCATCCGCACCGCCGATGTCCGCACCCCCCGTTCCAACCCCCGGGCCAACCAGCTGTCGGGGGGCAACCTGCAGAAATTCATCATGGGCCGGATGCTTTCGACCAGGCCGCTTGTGGCGGTGATATCCCAGCCGACCTGGGGCGTGGATGTGGGCGCGGCCACAGCCATCCGCCGCGCGTTGCTGCAACTGGCCGAAACTGGCTGCGCCATCATTCTCATCAGCCAGGATCTTGAAGAGATTTTCGGGCTGGCCACGCGCATTGCTGCCCTCAATAACGGCCGCCTGACCGAAGGATATCCCGCCGCCGATCTTACCGCCGAAGATATCGGGTTGATGATGGGCGGTGCTGCATCCGAAGAGGAGGCGCGCGCATGATCCGTCTTGTCCCGCGAACAGATCCCTCGCCATGGCTTGCCGTGATCAGCCCGGTTGCGGCCATCGTTGCAACGGTGCTGGCCGGGGCGCTCATCTTCGGTCTGCTTGGATATGACGCCGCGGAGTCGCTCTATCATTTCTTCATCTCGCCCCTGAGCCGTATTGACCGGATCACCGATCTGGTGGTCAAGGCCTGCCCGCTGATGATCATCGCGCTGGGGCTGGTCTTCTGCTATCGCGCGAATATCTGGAATATCGGCGCCGAAGGGCAGTATATCATCGGCGCGCTGGCGGCGGGATGGCTGGCGCTGTCCTTTCCGGATGCCACCTCGCCGCTGCTTCTTGTTGGGATGATGGCCATCGCCCTTCTTGCCGGGGCGGCCTGGGCGGCCATCGCCGCCTTGTGCAAGACGATCTTCAACGCCAATGAAATTCTTGTCACGCTGATGCTCTCCTATGTCGCGGCGCTGGTGATGGATGTGCTGGTCCGCGGCCCTCTTCGTGATCCGATGGCTTTCGGCTTTCCGCTGACGCCCATGTATCCCGATGCCGGGCTCATCTCCCGCATGCCGCTGCCCGGGCTTGGCTATATCGGCCAGCTTCACTACGGCGTGCTGATCGCCTTTGCGCTGGCGCCGCTGGCGTGGTGGCTCCTTAACCGGACGTTGCCGGGTTTCCAGGTCAAGGTCATGGGGTCCTCTCCCCGGGCAGGGCGGTTTGCCGGCTTCAGCCAGGCCCGGACAACGATTGCCGTGCTTCTTCTCTCCGGCGCGCTGGCCGGGCTGGCGGGCATGATCGAGGTGTCCGCCAATATCGGCCAGCTCCAGCCCAATGTTTCCTTCGGCTACGGGTTCACGGCGATCATCGTCGCCTTTCTTGCGCGGCTCAATCCCGTCGGGGTCATTTTCGCCGGGCTTCTGGTGGCCATGGCTGAACTTGGCGGCGACAATGCCCAGATAGCCCTTGGCATCCCGAAAGTGGTGACCGGGCTTTTCAAGGGGATATTGCTTTTCTTCCTGCTGGCCGGGGCCACGCTTCAGCATTACCGCATCATCTGGCAACCTCGCTTGCAGCAGACACAACCGTCAGAGACATCATCATGACCGCCTTGATTCTCACCGTGCTTGCCACTTCGATCCCGCTGCTTCTCGCCGCTAACGGGGAGCTGATTGCCGAACGATCAGGCGTGCTCAACCTCGGGGTGGAAGGCATGATGCTGATGGGGGCGGTGGCGGCGCTCGGCATGGTTCTCTATACAGGCAACCCCTATACCGGCATCATCGCGGGCGCGCTGGCCGGGATGGCGGTATCGCTCATCTTTGCTTTCTTTGCCGTGACGCTGCTGACCAATCAGGTCGCCACCGGCCTTGCGCTGACGATCTTTGCCACCGGGTTTTCGGGGCTTGCCGGGGCGCCGCTCGTGGGCAAGACCAGCGAATCACTCCCCAGGATCATCATTCCCTTCCTGTCGGATCTGCCGGGGGTCGGTGAAATTCTCTTTGCCCAGGATCTTTTGTTCTATCTCGCATTCTTGATCATCGCGGGCACGTCCTGGTTTCTTCGCAAGACGCGATCAGGGATGATTCTCCGCGCGGTTGGCGACAATCACGACAGCGCCCATGCGCTTGGCTATTCGGTGGCCCGGGTGCGCTGGATGGCGGTGGCGTTTGGCGGCCTCTGCGCCGGGATGGGCGGGGCGTATATCCCGCTGGTGCTGACCCCGCACTGGTCCGAAGGCATGACCGCAGGCCGCGGATGGATCGCGCTGGCGCTGGTGGTGTTTGCCTCCTGGATGCCGTCGCGGGTGATTATCGGGGCGTTGATTTTCGGCGGCATCACCATCATGCAGCTGGCAGGTCAGGCGCGGGGCTGGGCTATTCCATCACAGGTCTTGTCAATGCTGCCATATCTTGCCACTATCATCGCGCTGGTTCTGATTTCGATGCGTGGAAGATCATCGTATCTGACCGTGCCCGCCTGTATCGGGAAACCTTTCCATCCAGGCAGCTAGGAAAGAGAAGGAGACCGGTCAAGGCAGCCCTGTGCCTTGCCATTTCAAGGAGGATTTAATGTTTCGCAAACTCATCGCCCTGACAGCAGGCATCATCGCCATGTTGACTGCCGCCACGGCTTCGGCTGAGCCGACAAAAGTCGGGTTCGTCTATCTGACAACCCCGGGAGATCACGGCTGGACCTACGCTCATGAGCTGGGCCGGCAGATGGTCGAAAAGCATTTCGGCAACAACGTGGTCACCACCTATGTTGAAAATGTCCCCGAAGGCCCTGACGCTACCCGCGTGATCCGTGAACTTGCCCAGCAGGGGAACGAGATCATCTTCACCACTTCCTTCGGGTATATGGACCCGACCCTCAAGGTCGCGAAGGAATTCCCGAATGTGAAATTCGAACACATGACCGGGTACAAGCGGACCCCGAACATGGCCACCGGCAATATCCGGTTCTATGAAGGCCGCTATGTTCAGGGTGTTGTCGCCGGGATGATGACCAAATCCAACAAGATCGGCTATATCGGCGCCTACCCGATTTCCGAAGTCATCATGGGGATCAATGCGTTCGCCCAGGGGCTTCGTTCAACCAATCCTGACGCCTCGATTTCCGTCATCTGGGCCAATACCTGGTATGATCCGGTGAAGGAAGCCGACGCCGCCAAGGTTCATATTGCCGAAGGTGCCGATATTCTGGCCCAGCATACCGACAGCCCGGCCATGCTCCAGATTGCACAAAAGAATGGCGCGCTTGGTTTTGGCCAGTCCACCAATATGGAAGCTTTTGCACCGGACGCCCAGCTGTTCGCCTCGATCAACAACTGGGGTCCGTATTACATTGAGCGGATCGAAGCCTTGCGCAACGGCAGCTGGTCCACCGGCGACGGCCCTGATCACTGGGCCGGCAACACCTGGGGCGGTCTTGCCAGCGACATGCTTGTCCTCTCGGAGTTCAAGAACATGCCGGCAGATGTTGCCGCCGCCGCCCGGGATGCCATGGAAGGCATCCGGTCAGGCAAGATCAAGATCTTTGCCGGCCCGCTCAAGGACAATACCGGCAAAGAGGTGATCGGCGCCGGGGAAGAGCTTGATGACGGCGCGCTTTGGGGGATGAATTACTACCTCCAGGGCGTCAACGGCAAAATCCCGGGCTAGAGCTCCATCGCACAAAACCTGAAAAAGCAGCCCTCGTGGCTGCTTTTTTGCATCACCGCAGGTTTAATTCCGCCGCCATGCTCCCATATAAAAGATGGAAAAAGGAGCATATCATGATCAAAGGTCTTCACCACAAAGCCTATCGTTGCCGGAACAGCCATGAAACCCGGGCTTTTTATGAAGATTTTCTCGGCCTTCCGCTCGCCGGGGCCCTGGAAATCAAGGAAACCAAAACCGGCCGTGAAACCCGTGTGCTGCATTCCTTCTACCAGATGGGTGACGGGTCCTATATTGCGTTTTTCGAAGCCCCGGACCGCGCCTTCGAATTCAAGGACCACCATGATTATGATCTTCATCTCGCCCTTGAAGTGAGCATGGAGGAACTCCACGACATGTTTGAACGTGGCAAGGCCGAGGGGATTGAAACCCGGGGCATTTCGGACCATGGTTTCATCTCGTCGATCTATTTCAGGGACCCGAACGGGTATGTGGTCGAACTGACCGCGAAAAAACCCAACCACGACGACATGCTTTTCCCGGGCAACCCCGAAGCAAGGTCTATTCTTGAGCGCTGGAATCCCGCCGCCTCCTGAAGCATCCCCCCAACCCTCATCCGAACCCGTGGGGCGCAACATCTCGCCCCCGGGGCACCTCACGCGAAAGAAGGCCAGCGCCGCCGCCAAGAGGAAAGAAAAGCGCATTTATTATCTAACCTATTGATATATAACAATAATACATGGTCAATCGACGGCTGCGAGGCGCTGTCCTGCCGCCGCCAACCCTTTTTTCCCGAAACGAACCCATTTTCCTGTTTCTTGCGCTGGAACCAACCGTTTCAGGTACCGTTGATCTGCCATGATGGGGATTGAACCCGCTTCATCGCCGAAGTAGATTCTCCCTGTATCGACGCGACGTGAAGCCATCCCGGCATCAGGCCCAGTCAGCCCCGGCCAGACACAGACCCGGCCAGGTACAGGCTCGTCCAGGTACAGGCTCGTCCAGGTACAGGCCCAGCCTGATCCCGGGGGCATCGCGGCGGCGACCGGCCAGCCGGTATATTTACATGATGAAAAAAAAACCGGCACCGATACTGGTTTTGTCCGGCAATCATCTTGTCCGCGATATGGTCTTTGTCGCGGCGGCAGGCAGGACGGCCTTAACGTCTTCCGGGCAGGTCTTGGAAAGTCGTTGAAGGCAAGACTGTCCAGGTGATGGGGTCAGTGCGGTTCCTGATCTGCCCCCGGGCAGGTAAGACGGGCTCCATGTCCTCCGGGCGCGTCAGGGAAAGTCGTTCAAGGCAAGACTGTCCAACCGATAGGCCGGGATCAGGGCTGTTCCTGATCGCCCCCGGGCAGGTAAGACGGGCTCCATGTCCTCCGGGCGCGTCAGGGAAAGTCGTTGAAGGCAAGACTGTCCAGGTGATGGGGTCAGTGCTGTTCCTGATCGCCCCCGGGCAGGTAAGACGAGCTCCATGTCCTCCGGGCGCGTCAGGGAAAGTCGTTCAAGGCAAGACTGTCCAGGTGATGGGATCAGGGCTGTTCCTGATCGCCCCCGGGCAGGTGAGGCAAGGAAAACAACACTGTTTTCCACCACGGCTTGCCCCGTCTTGCTCCACCATGGCCTGCCCCGGCCGAATTGCCTCGGCTGGTTTGTCTAGGCTGATTTGTTTCGGCTGGCCTGCTTCGGGTGGCCCCGCCACGGGTGGCCCGCCACGGGTGGCCCCGGCTGGTTTGTCACAGCCGAATTGCCCCGGCTGGTTTGTCTAGGCTGGTTTGTTTCGGCTGGTTTGCCCCGGCCCGCTCGCCGCCACCATGGCCTGCCTCGGCTGGATTGCCCCGGCCCGCTCGCCGCCACCATGGCCTGCCTCGGCTGGTTTGCCTCGGCCCGCTCGCCGCCACCATCCGGGCCCTCCCCCCTGTTTTTTGGAGGAGATTTAGCCGTTATGGGTTATGGCTGCATGCCCGAAAGCATGTTAGGGGGTGTAGCGGAAGCTCGCATTTTGTGAATTTAATGATTTTTTAATAATTGTCTTGCTGAATTAAATTGAAACGTGAAACAAAATTATTTTCATTTTCATTATCTTATTTGCTAATATTCCTTTAGTATGCATTTTTTAGAGCATGGAATTAAGAAAAGATTAAGGGTCTTGATATGCGTAGTTCTGTCCGCTCAATAGCCTTTGTGTTGACAACAGTCACGGCATTTTCCGCCTTTGCTGGTGGATCACCAACACCGGAAACGGAGACAGATTCCGCCACTTCAACATCGTCATCGGTTACCGACAGCGGTGCATCTGGCGGGCAGAGTGGAACGACCTCTTCATCGGCCAATACCAGCTCAACTGCTTCATCCGGCTCGTCTTCTGACTTCTCCTCCGGCTCGTCCGGCACATCTTCATCCAGCGCATCGAATTCTTCATCCTCGTCCAGCGCAAACTCAAATGGCGGGTCGAGTGCGGGCGGATTCATCGCCATCGAAGATGATCCGCTGATCGTTGATACCAGTTCCATCATGGATGACGATGGCATGGGCAAGGTCTCCGTTCAATGGCAGATCAGTTCGGATGATGATAAATGGGTGAATATCACCGGTGCCGTTCAGCAGTCTTTCACCCCCCAGCAGAAGCATGTTGGCCAGCGCCTGCGGGTGATGATCAACTATGTTGACGGGCAGGGCAATATGGAAGTCCTGCGCAGCCCGGCCTCGAACCCGGTGCAGAACGTGAATGACAAGCCCACGGGATCGCCCATACTTTCAGGCACCGCCATGGAAGGTGATGCGCTGGTGGTCGATACCAGCACCATCTATGATGAAGACGGGATGGGACTTTACGATGTCATCTGGCAGCGCTCCTCCACCAAAACCGAATGGGAGACCTACCCCGATGCAACGACGGAGGTTCTTCGTCTCGGCCAGAAGAATGTAGGCTATTCCTATCGCGCCATCATCACTTATGTTGATCGCTACAACACACGCGAAGTGATGATCTCCAATGTCTCGGAGATCGTGCTCAACGTCGATGATCCGGTGGAAGGCGAAATTCTCCTTTCCGGCAACCCCATCGAGGGTGATACATTATCTGTCCGCACCGACAATGTTTCCGACGAAGACGGCATCGCCAGTCTTTCGGTATCCTGGGAACATTCAAAGGATGGCCGCAACTGGCGCGCCCTTGACATGCCGTCAACGACCACGATCAAACTGGATCAGAGTTTCGTCGGTATGCAGATCCGCGCCAAGGCCACGGTGGTGGATACATTCGGTGTCGAAACCGTGATCTTCAGCAAGCCTTCCAACGCGGTCAAGAACGTCAACAACGCGCCGGTTGGCACGATCACCGTCCGCCGCGTCGGCTCCTGATTAAAGCCATACCGCTTCACGACAGCCAGGATTTGGCCTGCCGGACCCGGGCCATTTCTTGACATCCGCATCTCGCCTGCCTCCAGGGAGCATGGGAGCATCCACTACATCTTGTGGCATATTTAACATTTTTGTGAAATTTGTGGCAGATAAGCCTTTGCTCATTGACAAGCGGTTGCAAGTTCCGTCAAATGGTAGATGATGAAAGATGACGGTATCAAAGGATGGATTCCTTTAAGCGCCAATCTCGGTGCAGGTGGTACTGTCCGCCAACCATCAATCCAAATCATGGAGACGTTCAATGCCAAAAACGGAAACTGGCATCCGTGAAGGATGCGTAATTCTGCCTTTCGCAAGACCCGAATTTCCCTCCCAGAACGTGAAAGCCACTACACTTGCCGCGCTGGTGGCAATTACCATCATCCATGATGCGGATATTTCTCCTGAAGACCGGCTGATTGAAATCATTGAAAGCACCGGCGAAGCCGAAGTCCTGGACAGTGAGGACACCCTTGTCGATCTCGGCCTTGATGATCTTGATGATGAAGGAAATGCCCGACTTCCGGACCCGGTGAACGATAATACGGCGGTAACGATTATCACCTGAAGCACGCGATCAGGCTTTAGGGAAAACCTGCCATATGCGGGGATCCGGCCATGACTTTCCGCGTGATGATCACCCTGCCGGATGGTGCAATCTGCCCCCTCGTGCATCCGCGGGTTAACTTTCGTCAAACTATTTTAATTCATGTCATATAAATGTTATAAATATTGCTATAATCGAGTATGACACTCGAACTTGCTATTCGTTGAATGATGTATTTCTAGGCATGGATCTGGCACAGAAGAAAAACAGCATCCCGATTTTTTCCTTCGCCAATGGTGAACTGGGACCGATTTCAAACGCCCTCATCCGGGGCATTGAAAAATTCACCGGCCAGCCGCGTATCAAGAAGATCTATGTTGATTACGTCAACGACGACCGGCCCAACCATCTCTTCTGGCAGGATGCGGTGGAGCGGCTTAATCTCAACGTGAATATTCAGTTTGATCCCGGCGCATACATCCCTGAAAAAGGACGTCTTGTGGTTATCGCCAACCATCCTTTCGGCGTCATTGACGGGCTGGTCATCTGTTCTGAAATATCCCGGGTTCGCACGGATTTCAAAATCATCACGCATCAGGTTCTCCGGCAGGCCCCGGCGGTGATGCATCAGATCCTGCCAATTGATTTCGACACAACCGAACATGCCCTCCACACCAATATGCAGACACGAAAAGATGCGATCCGCCAGGTTCAGGATGGCGGGGCATTGATCCTGTTTCCGGCAGGCGGCATCTCGCTTGCCCCGAAAGTCATCGGCCCGGCCCAGGATGTGGAATGGAAAACCTTTGCGGCAAAACTGGCATTGATTGAAAACACAACCATCCTGCCGGTCTTTTTCACCGGTCAGAACAGCATCAGCTATCAGGCAGCCCGCAAGGTCAGCCAGACGCTGGGATATTCGCTGATGTTCCGGGAAATTGTCCGCCGCATCGGCACCAATGTCGACGTGACCATCCGCAAGCCGGTCAGCACCGAAGAACTTGGACGCTTTTCCGGACGTAACGAAATCACCGCCTATTTGCGCGATTTGACCTACGGCACCACCACCGCTGGATGATCGTCTTCCGGCGCAATGGCCGAGATCAGCCTGTTGACCGCATCGACCGGGGTGATGATCAGATATCCGCCACCTTCCGGATTTGCCTTGATACGAACCTCACCATCACCCCGGGCCACACGGTTTGATGTGCCGATTGCCCCGCCGGGGCTCATGCACAGCCCGTCAAGCGGCCATTCAAGCCCTTCGGAGCCAAGGAAAGATTGCTCCCCCATCGGCCAGATCGAAATACGGCTGCCCGGGGCAAGCTGAAGGGCGGTATCACCACGGCGGAAGACAATCGCATCACTGGGCCCGACCAGCACGATCCTGTCCTGGCGCGCCCGCGCCAGGGTATTGATTGCCGCCAGCGCATGATCAAATCGCCGGCCGAGAAAGCCGAGGCAGAGGATGAGCGGCGCATCCACAAGGGCGAGCGCCTTCGCAAAATCCGTCTGATCCTGATCAGGTGTGGGAAGAATACGGCTCCGGGGAAAGGCATCGGGGGACGAGATCGAATCCATATCGCCGGTAATCGCCTCCGGCTCAAGACCAAGGGTTCGCGCTTCATCGGCCCCGCTGTCCACCGCGATCACGGGATATTGCCGCCCCCATGCCCGAAGGTACCCGGCATCAACATCTCCGCCACCAACCAGCACAACAGGGCTCTCGTATTTCAAGACCGTAGGTGTCCTGTCCTTGCTCATGATGGGAGTGTAGCGCCAAAACACGCGGCTGAAAATGACATGCTTTCCCATTCTGCCGAATTGACAATCATATCAGGCTACATATATAAATAGATAGATTAAAACTTTGCCTAAACTAAGTTAATAACCCGAAGGAAATATCTGGACATGCATGCAACAGCCCTTCCCGTTCGACAGATCCAATCTGCGGTGATCGTGCTGATGGCTTTATTTGCGTTCCAGCTCAGCATTCTGGCGCCGTCAGGATTGACCGACGTAGTGCTCAAAGCGCTGGCAGATGCCTATATCCAGGTCACGTCTTTTGTCGCGGCCACCCTTTTTCTTTTTTATGCCGCAGAAAAGCTCACCGGCATTGATGCAGAAAAGATGCTGGCCGAATCCAGGCAAAGCCAGGTTGTGATGGCAGCTTTTCTCGGCGCTCTGCCCGGATGTGGCGGCGCCATTATCGTTATCACCCAATATGTGACGGGCCGGCTTTCCTTTGGTGCGGTGATGGCTGCCCTCACGGCAACCATGGGCGATGCGGCATTTCTTCTGATCGCCCAGGAACCCCTGACCGGCCTTTCCATTCTGGCAATGGGTTTTGGCGTTGGCGTCGTCTCGGGATATGCGGTGAATGCCCTGCATGGACCTGATTTTCTTCGCCAGCCCGCGGTTTCGTCGGTCTCGGATCTCGGCCCGGAACATATAGGCATCGGTGGCTGGCTTGATCGTTTCTGGATCGCGCTCTTCATCCCGGGGCTGGTTTTTGGGATCATGGCGGCGCTGCAGATAGATATTGATGCGCTGTTCGGCAGCGAATTTCTGCCCTCGCCCAGCCTCGCACTCGGGGCCGCGGGGGGCATCCTTTCGGTAATGATGTTCCTCCTGCCGAAGATACTTACCCGCCTCGCCCCAAAATCAGTCACCCCCCTGCCTGAGCCGCCAAGCATATTCAACCGGGTCATTGCAGATACGAATTTTGTGACCGCCTGGGTTGTGCTGGCTTTTCTGACATTTGAGGTCAGCGTCTATGTCTTTGACATTGATCTTAAGGATCTGTTCAGCGGCTATATTGTTTTTGCCCCGATGATTGCCGTTCTGCTTGGCTTTCTGCCTGGCTGCGGGCCACAAGTGCTTGTCACCACCTTGTATCTCGCCGGGGCAATACCGTTATCGGCACAGATCGGCAATGCCATCTCGAACGATGGCGATGCGCTGTTCCCGGCCATAGCCATTGCCCCGAAGGTCGCGATCATCGCAACACTCTATTCGGCCATCCCGGCATTGTTGATCGGATATGGCTGGATGTTTCTTGTTGAAATGCGTTAAAAACCCGCGAAATGAAAAAACCCGCCATATGGCGGGTTTCGGGAATTTGGTGGAGCTAAGCGGGATCGAACCGCTGACCTCTACAATGCCATTGTAGCGCTCTCCCAGCTGAGCTATAGCCCCTTGCCAAATTCTGAAAGGGTTTTACCGGCAACCGGATCAGAGTGCAAGCCCAAATTGCGGCAGGCTCGCCCTGCTATTCGTCGTCATCATCCTCGCTTGCATCGAGGTCAGCATCGATATCCGCCGCATCATCCGCACCTGAGACACTCTCATCATCGTCATTATCACCTTTGACAACGATCAGATCCGCGTCATCATCATCGAGCATGTCATCGCTCGCATCGGCGTCATCATCGACCATGTCAATATCGTCATCGAGTTCATCTGAATTGATATCGGCATCATCGGCGGTTTCGGTTTTTCTGACGCTGGCCTGGGGCATCGGCTTGGACCGACGGCTTTTGAGCAGCACTTCAGGATCGAATACCGTTCCGCACATCGGGCAGACAATCTCAGGCTTGTTTAAATCATAGAACTTCCCGTCACAGGACTGGCAGTGCCTCTTGGTACCCAGTTTCTTCGATGCCATGGACAACTCCGAACGTGTTAATGATTGTTTGTTAATGAAGCTCTTTTCATAAGAAATCAAAACAAGGTCAAGCAAAAATCTTCATTAGCAATAATTTGATTTTTTCATCAATCAAGTGGTAAAACTCTGCATCCGTCAAGGTTCTGAGGAAATTACCCATCATGCCAATACTGATTTCCCATCGCACCGGCAATTTGCATGGGACGATTATCCTTCCCGGGGATAAATCCATCTCGCATCGGGCACTGATCCTGGGGACGCTGGCCCGGGGACAGACGAGGGTTCGCGGCCTGCTGGAAGGGGCGGATGTTCTCGCCACCGCCGGGGCTCTACGTCAGCTTGGTGCAAATATCAAAAAGGACAGCGACGGCAGCTGGATCATCGACGGGCTTGGCCTGAGCGGGTTTCTTGAACCACATTCACCTCTTGATCTCGGCAATTCGGGCACGGGCGCAAGGCTGCTCATGGGGGTTGTCGCCGGCAGCGGGATAAAAGCTGTCTTTACCGGGGATGCCTCGCTCTCCGCGCGGCCGATGGCCCGGGTTACCACCCCGCTTGAAAAAATGGGAGCGAAGGTTTCAGCGCGGGACGGCACCTATCTGCCGCTGCTGATCGAAGGTGTTCTTCAACCTTTGAGCATCACCTATGAAAGCCCCCATGCATCGGCCCAGATCAAATCCGCCATTCTTCTCGCCGGGCTCACCGCTCGGGGTGAGACCCGGGTGGTGGAGCCGCGACCTTCCCGCAACCACACCGAAGCCATGCTGAGGCATTTTGGCGTTCCCGTTGAGGAATCGCCAACGGAAAACGGCGGTATGGCCGTGACGATTGGCGGCGATGCCCAACTCACCGCAGCGGATGTTCATGTTCCGGCTGATCCGTCTTCGGCCGCTTTTCCAGCCGTTGCTGCCCTGATCACCGAAGGCTCGGAAATCACCATGACGGGCATTGGTACAAACCCCTTGCGTTTCGGGCTTTTCGAAACCTTGAAGGAAATGGGCGGCGATATCACCCTTGCGAACCAGCGAATAGAAGGCGGGGAGACTGTCGCCGATATCACCGTCCGGTCCTCTCGCCTCAAGGGGGTAGATGTTCCCGCTGAACGCGCCGCGTCCATGATCGACGAGTATCCCATTCTTTCGGTCGCTGCCGCCTTTGCCGAAGGCACGACGCGCATGCACGGCATTGCCGAGCTTCGGGTGAAGGAAACCGACCGCATCGCCCTGATGGAAGAAGGACTTGTCCGCGCCGGCGCCACTGTTCTCAGCACCGAAGACAGCATGACCGTGACGGGTGCTGACCATATCCGGGGCGGCATGACCGTCGATGCCTGCCACGATCATCGAATCGCGATGTCCTTCCTTGTCCTCGGCCAGCGCACCGATCAGCCTGTTCGCGTCGAGGGCACCGAAACCATTGCCACAAGTTTCCCTGATTTCACCTCGCTGATGAATGAGATCGGCGCCGATATACGGCCGGACGACGCATGATCATCGCGGTGGACGGCACGGCCGCCTCAGGCAAGGGAACACTCGCAAAGCATCTGGCACGGCGCCTTGACCTTGCCTATCTTGACACCGGATCGCTCTATCGTGCCGTCGGGCTTCGCCTTTTGCATGAAGGATATACGGCAAAAGACGTCACCCCCGACATCGCGGTGGCGGCTGCCCGCAGGATCGACGATGCCCTGATGGCTGATGATGCGCTCAGAAGCGCGGAAACCGGCCAGATGGCCTCAATTATAGCGGCACTGCCAGAGGTTCGTGCACACCTTCTCGATTACCAGCGGCAATTTGCCCGGAATCATCCCGCGGATAAATCCGGCGTCATTCTCGATGGTCGCGACATCGGCACGGTTGTTCTGCCGGATGCCGATGCCAAGTTTTTTGTGGATGCTGATATCGATATCCGCGCAGGCCGCCGCCATCAGGAGCTTCATGAATCGGGGAGTTCGCTCAGCCTTGATGAAGTCAGGCAACAGCTTGAGGAAAGGGATCATCGGGACCGGAACAGAAGTCATGCCCCACTTGTCCCGGCCGAAAACGCCATTTTTGTTGACACGAGCGCAAAAAACATAGAAGAGATGGTGGCGTTCGCGCTGTCAGCGCTCAACCGTTGACATTTCCGTCTTCTGGAACCAAAGCCACGGAAGACCCTGTAACTTTCGGATTGCTGGATATGCAGAGCCGAGCATCCGTGGTGGCCCCCAAAGGGCAGCTTTGGCATCATGGGCACCCTGAACCAGCCAGGGCGGGGCTTCAGCCTTGCTGAAACCTTGAGACGGCACCACACGGAGAAAATCTTGACTGAAACCAATAGTGCCATCGCCAATGCGATGAATGAAAACTTTGCCGACCTGCTGGCAGAAAGCTTCGATGAGACGATCACCATTGAAGGCAGTGTTGTCCGCGGTATTGTTGTTGCCGTTGACAAGGAGGCCGTGATCATCGATGTCGGCCTGAAATCTGAAGGACGTGTTCCGATCAAGGAATTCACCCCACCCGGCCAGCAGCCGTCTATCTCGGTTGGTGATGAAGTGGAAGTCTATATCGAACGCATGGAAGACCGGAACGGTCAGGCCATGCTCAGCCGGGAGAAGGCGCGCCGCGAAGAAGCCTGGGCCGCGCTTGAAACTGCACATGAAAAGCAGGAACGTGTTACCGGCGTGATCTTTGGCAAGGTCAAGGGTGGCTTCACCGTTGATCTCGACGGCGCCACCGCCTTCCTGCCTGGCAGTCAGGTTGATATCCGCCCGGTGCGTGATCTCGGCCCGCTCATGGGCACCCCGCAGCCTTTCCAGATCCTCAAGATCGACCGGAAACGCGGCAATATCGTTGTGTCACGTCGTGCCGTTCTCGAAGAATCACGCGCCGAAGCACGTTCGGAACTTGTGTCCAACCTTCAGGAAGGCCAGATTCTCAGCGGCGTGGTCAAGAACATCACCGATTATGGTGCGTTCGTCGATCTTGGCGGGGTCGATGGCCTGCTTCATGTGACCGACATTGCCTGGCGCCGGATCAACCATCCTTCTGAAGCCCTGCAGGTTGGCGAAACCGTTGAAGTTCAGGTTATCCGTTTCAATACGGAAACCCAGCGTATTTCGCTTGGCATGAAACAGTTGCAGTCCGATCCATGGGAAGCCGCGCAGTCGAATTTCCAGATCGGCAACAAGGTAACCGGCCGCGTCACCAACATCACCGACTACGGCGCGTTTGTTGAACTGGCGGACGGCGTTGAAGGCCTGGTTCACGTTTCTGAAATGTCCTGGACCAAGAAAAACGTTCATCCTGGCAAAATCGTTTCAACCAGCCAGGAAGTCGAAGTCATGGTGCTTGATATTGACAGCGTCAAGCGCCGGATTTCACTCGGCCTCAAGCAGTGCAACCCGAATCCATGGGAATCCTTCAAGGACACCTATGCAGCAGGCAATGAGATCGAAGGTGAAGTTCGCAACATCACTGAGTTTGGTCTGTTCATCGGCCTCAACGAAGAGATTGACGGCCTTGTTCACCTGTCTGATATTTCCTGGGATGTGGCGGGCGATGAAGCCATCCAGTCCTACAAGAAGGGCGATATGGTCAAGGCCAAGGTGCTTGAAGTCGACGTGGAAAAAGAACGTATTTCCCTTGGTATCAAGCAGCTCACCGAAGATCAGGTTGGCGAATCTCTCTCCAACATGAAGAAGGGCGATATCGTCACCTGCACGATCAGCGCCGTCACCGATGGCGGTCTTGAAGTCGAGGTTGGCGAAGGTGTCAGCGGGTTCATTCGCCGAAGCGATTTGTCCCGTGATCGGGGCGAGCAGCGTCCGGATCGATTTGCCGTTGGCGAAAAGGTGGATGCCCAAATCACCACGGTGGATGCCTCAGCACGCAAGCTGAACCTTTCCATCAAGGCTCGTGAAATGGCGGAAGAAAAACAGGCCATGGCTGAATTTGGATCTTCCGACAGCGGTGCAAGCCTTGGCGACATCCTTGGTGCCGCCCTCGCAAAACGTGACAGCGAGACCACGGAAAAAGCCCCGAAGAAAGCTGCCAAAGAGAGCAAGGCCGCCAAAGACGAAGACAGCGGCGAGGCCTCCGAATAGACGGCCACATATCTTTTTCCCACTCCCCTTAACAACGTGTTGAAACAGTTGACAAAAAAAAGGGGAGTGGGCATCATCTAACCCTATCGTTTCGGAGGTAGGGATGACAAAGTCTGAGCTGATTGCTGTTCTCGCGGAAAAATACGATAATCTGTATCACCACGATGTTGAACGCATCGTAAACTGTTTCTTTGATACGATTTCCGACGCGTTGGCCCGGGGAGACAGGGTTGAGTTGCGCGGCTTTGGCGCATTTTCCATCCGTCACCGCGATGCCCGCCGGGGCCGCAACCCAAGAACAGGCGAAAGTGTTGATGTTGATGCGAAAAATGTCCCTTTCTTCAAAATGGGCAAGGGCATGCGTGAGCGCCTGAATCAGTAGATCTCCGCATAAAAGGATGATCCAGAAAAGGTGGAGTTTTCCATTTTCAGCTTTCTTGGCAGATTGCTTGGCTTGGCATTGACCCTGGCGGTGATCGTTTTCACGATCCTGTTCACGATCAGCAATTCCGATTCGGTTTCGCTTGGCTTCTGGCCTCTTGAGGCGCGACTTCTGGTCCCGCTCTGGGTTGTGGGAATAGGCGGTGTTGCCATCGGTCTTCTTCTCGGTGCGTTCAGCATGCTTGTTCCGCTAACCTCCAGCAGCCTTGAACGGCGCCGGTTGTCCCGGAAGATGAAAGACCTTGAGCGCAAACAGCACGAAACAGAAAAAGACGATCAGGAACAATCCGCACTCCCTCCACCCCAGTTTTAGGCAAACCCATGGCCAGAACCAAAATCTGCGGCATCCGAACACCGGAAGACCTGGCCATCGTGGCTGCAGCAAAAGGCCGTTGGGCGGGTATGGTTTTCTTTGAAAAATCACCGCGCCATATCAGCTATGAAGATGCCCGAATCCTTCGCCAGCATGCGGATGAGCTCAAAAACGCCCCTGATCTCGTGGCGCTGGTGGTTGATGCGGATGACGACAGACTGGCCGTAATCGCCGAATACGCAAACCCGGACATGCTTCAATGCCACGGCAGTGAAAGCCCGGAGAAAATCGCCACCATCCGGGATCGCTTTGCCATTCCGGTGATGAAGGCCTTGCGGGTTACCGGCCCGGACACCCTGATCAACGCGCGCGCTTATGACGGGGCGGCGGATATGCTGCTGTTTGATTCCGCTCCCATAAATACCGATCTTCCCGGGGGCACCGGCCACCGCTTTGACTGGGGATTGATGCAGCATTACACCGGCACCACGCCTTGGATGCTGGCAGGCGGACTTGAACCGGGTAACGTGGCCGAAGCCATCCGGATCAGCGGCGCTGAAGCGGTGGATGTTTCAAGCGGGGTTGAGCGGTCCCCGGGAATTAAGGATCATGCGGCTATTCAGCGCTTTGTCTCTGCCGCGCTTTCGGCTAAAACGGAATAATCATACGATTTGATCTCACGGAGATGCCTTTATGAATGAGCAATCGCCGAATTCGTGGCGCAACCAACCTGATGAAGATGGACGTTTCGGCATTCATGGCGGCAGATTCGTTGCAGAAACCCTGATGCCGCTGATTCTCAAGGTTGAGGAAGCCTGGAAAGATTCCCTCACCGACGCGGATTTCCAGAATGAACTGGAATACTATCGCAAGCATTATATCGGGCGTCCCTCGCCTTTGTATTTTGCGGAACGCCTCACGGCACATTTTGGCGGCGCCAGGCTCTATATGAAGCGCGATGAGCTTAACCATACCGGCGCCCACAAGATCAATAACGTCATCGGCCAGGCCCTGCTTGCGCGGAAAATGGGCAAGACGAAGATCATTGCCGAAACAGGTGCAGGCCAGCATGGCGTCGCTTCGGCCACCGCCTGCGCCCTCTTCGGGATGGAATGCGAAGTCTTCATGGGCGCTGAAGATGTTGAAAGACAGAAGCCCAACGTAGACCGGATGCGGCTGCTTGGCGCGAAGGTTCATCCTGTCACCTCTGGTACCGGCACCCTCAAGGATGCCATGAACGAAGCCTTGCGCTACTGGGTATCCAACGCGGAAACCCATTTCTATATTATCGGTACCGCAGCAGGGCCGCATCCCTACCCTGCCATGGTTCGGGATTTCCAGTCCATCATCGGCATTGAAGCCCGGCAACAGATCATGGAAGCCGCCGGCCGTCTGCCCGATGCGCTGGTCGCCTGTATCGGGGGCGGCTCCAATGCCCTTGGCCTGTTTCACCCCTTCCTTGATGATGAGGATGTCGCGATTTACGGCGTCGAAGCCGCTGGCAAGGGCTTGAAAACCGGTGATCACGCCGCCTCACTCACCGGTGGCAAGCCAGGTGTTCTGCATGGCAACCGGACATATCTGCTTCAGGATGACGACGGCCAGATCAAGGATGCGTATTCGATCTCGGCCGGACTTGACTATCCCGGCATTGGTCCGGAACATGCCTGGCTGCATGAATCCGGCCGTGTCAATTATGTCAGCGCCACGGATGAGGAGGCGCTCGAATATTTCCAGCTCTGCTCTCGTCTTGAAGGAATTATTCCGGCGCTTGAACCTGCCCATGCGCTCGCTTTCATCGCCACCATGATCGGCAAGATGGATAAAGACCAGATTGTTATCATGAACATGTGCGGCCGCGGCGACAAGGATCTTGGCGCCGTGTTGCCGATGCTCGAAGCCAGGGGGAAACTCTGATGCGTATTGCCAGAGCATTTGCCAAAGCAAAGGAAGAAAATCGCGCCGCCCTCGGGATTTTCGTCACCGGCGGCGATCCCGATCTTGAAACGTCAAGGGAAATCCTGCTTGGATTACCGGATCATGGCGCTGACTTCGTCGAGCTTGGCATGCCATTTTCTGACCCGATGGCCGATGGCCCGGCGATACAGGCGTCGTCCTTGCGTGCTCTCCGTGCCGGTACCAGACTTGGCGATGTTCTCGATTTGGCCCGTGCGTTCCGGGCCCGACATCCGGACGTGCCGCTTATCCTCATGGGATATTACAACCCCATCTATATCTATGGCGTTGACCGTTTCATCACCGATGCAATCAAGGCAGGTGTTGATGGATTGATCATGGTGGATCTACCGCCGGAGGAAGACGACGAATTATGCCTTCCGGCCCGGGCTGCGGGACTTGATTTCATCCGGCTCATCACTCCCACAACAGATGATGCGCGCATGCCGCAGGTGATGGCAAATTCCAGCGGTTTCGTCTATTATGTATCCATAACGGGCATCACGGGCACGCGTTCCGCTTCCGGAGACAGTATCCGCGATGCCATGGCACGGATCCGGAAAGCCAGTGATCTTCCGGCCGTAGTCGGGTTTGGCATCCGGACCGCAGCCCAGGTTAATGAAGCGGCCCAACATGCCGATGGCGTGGTTGTCGGGTCAGCAGCGGTGGACACGCTGGCCGCAACACTGACAGAAGGCAACAGCGCCAGCGCCAATACCGCAAGCGAGGTGCTTGCGCTGGTCTCGGAACTTGCCAAGGGATGCGCCCGCTAGGACCACCGAGGTCGTGATGGAGGAGAAGAACACATGAACTGGCTTCAGAAAACCGTGCTGCCGAAAATCAAGGCGCTTGTCGCCCAGGACAGCGTCAAGGAAAACATGTGGATCAAATGCACGTCCTGCAGCCAGATGATCTTTCACCGGGAATTCGAAGAACAGTTCAACACCTGCAATACCTGCGGGGCACATATGCCGATGGCAACGCATCTCCGGATGCAGCTTCTCTTCGACGACGGCAAGGCCGAGGTCATTTCCCTCGAAAGCAAGAAAGATGACCCCCTCAATTTCCGTGATCTGAAGCGATATAACGACCGGCTCAAGGATACCCGTTCCAAAACTGGCCTTGATGACGCGATCATGGTAGCGGCGGGAACAATCAAGGGTAATCCGGTTGTTGTTGCCGCCTTTGATTTTCGCTTCATGGGCGGATCGATGGGCCGGGCTGTTGGTGACGGCATTCTCCGCGCCGCCGAGGAAGCTCTTGAGCGCAAGGCTGCGCTGATCACCATTCCATCAACGGGCGGCGCGCGCATGCAGGAAGGTATTCTGTCGCTGATGCAGCTGCCACGGACGATTATTGCCGTCAACAAGATGAAAACAGCAGGCCTTCCCTACCTGGTTCTGCTGGCGCATCCCACCACCGGCGGCGTCACCGCATCCTTTGCCATGCTGGGGGATATCCAGATAGCCGAGCCCGGGGCGATCATCGGCTTTGCGGGCAGACGCGTCATCGAGGAAACAGTGCGCGAAAAACTTCCCGATGATTTCCAGACTGCCGAATATCTCGAAGAACATGGCATGGTGGACATGGTGGTCCCACGCGCCAAGCAGGCTGAAACCATTGGCCGTATCCTTTCCATGCTGATGGATGCGTCACCCGCCCGCGCCGCCGAATAATCTCATGACAAATACCGCGAATTCGCCCGCCGTTAGCCGCGCTCTTGAGCGGCTTTCCCGCCTGCACCCGAAACTCATTGATCTGGGGCTTGATCGCACGTTCAGGATACTTGAAAAATGCGGTAATCCTCATCTGAGCCTGCCACCGGTCATTCATGTGGCGGGAACAAACGGCAAGGGCTCGGTACTGGCTTTTCTTCGCGCCATGCTGGAGGCGGCCGGCCTCAGGGTCCATGCCTATACGTCACCGCACCTTGTCCGTTTTCATGAACGGATCCGTCTTGCCGGAGAGTTGATCAGCGATGATGAGTTGATCGCTCTCCTCGAAGAGGTTGAGCATATCAATGGCAGGGATCCCATCACCTTTTTTGAAGTGACGACGGCAGCGGCCATGCTGGCCTTCTCCCGTAGCCGCGCTGATGTTGTCCTTCTTGAGACCGGGCTTGGCGGGCGTGCCGATTCAACCAACGTGATCCCGAAGCCGCTGGCAACCGTCATCACCCCGATCGCCCGTGACCATGAACATTTCCTCGGCAATACTCTGGGCGCCATCGCCCTTGAGAAAGCCGGCATCCTTCGTCCCGATGTCCCGGTCTTCAGCGCGACACAGGAGAAGGACGCCGCCGCCGTCATTGAACGTGAGGCGCAGCGTCTGGGCAGCCCGCTTATCACCCCTCATCATGGTTTTACGCTTCATCCCCGCAGTCTTGGGATCGATATTGAACTGGGTCCGCGAAGAATTGCTGCCGATACGCTCGGGCTCATGGGCCCGCATCAGCAGGACAATGCCGGCCTTGCGGTTGCCGTGCTTGCCTCGGTTTTCCCGGAGATATCCAGCGCCAGCATCGCCCGTGGTCTTGCAAATGCCATCTGGCCCGGCCGGGTACAGCATCTCGCCGAAGGCAGGCTTCGGTCGCTGCTGCCCGAAGGGTGTCAGCTCTGGCTTGACGGAGCACATAACGCCCATGGCGCAAGAGCGCTGGCCACCACTTTAGGCACGATTTCCGATGCGCCATGGATCCTGGTGACCGGCGCCCTCAACACAAGGCCGCCACGTGACTTTCTCGATCAGCTCAAACCATCGATCATGAGCGCAATAACCCTGACTATTCCGGGGCAGGAAGCCAGCCTCAATGCCATCACCATGGCCGAAGCGGCAAGAGACTGCGGGATCAGGGCTGTGACCGCCACCAGTATTGAAGATGCTTTGGAAAAGGCTGCAACTATCAGGGGCGACAGCCGCAGCCATATCGTGATTGCAGGCTCGCTTTACCTCGCCGGGCATGTGCTTGATGTCAATGAAACGCCACCCCGATAGGGTCTGCGCTCAAATCGATTCTTCAACCCATTCGCTGAGTTTGCTTTTCGGCAATGCACCGATTTTTTCGGCTTTCACCTGACCATTTTCAAAAATAAGCAACGTGGGAATGCCGCGAACCCCGTATTGCTGAGGGGTTATCGGGTTTTCATCAATATTGAGTTTGACGATTTTGACCTTATCCGGCATCTCATCGGCGATTTCTTCCAGCGCCGGGCCGATAGCCTTGCAGGGACCGCACCATTCGGCCCAGAAATCAACCAGGACCGGCTTATCGGACTGGAGCACATCGGCATCGAAATCAGCATCGGTGGTTTTGGTTGTGGGCATGGCACTTCTCCAAAAAATTTGAATCTCATAATAATGTAAGAACTGCCCTCTCAAGCGTCAAGAACCTTGGCAAACACCCTCAAGAGCTTCGGCAAGATCTCCGGGATCACACCACCTGATCGAACCATCTTCGGTAAAGACAAGGCCAGCCCGGATATCGTGCCCCGGCCAGATCTGGCCGAGAAGATTTGCATATAAGCCCATCTGGGAAAGAAAATGCGGTGGCAGTTTTTCTTCAGGTGGCTGGCCTGTCTTGAAATCCACCAGCGTGACGGTCTTCTCGGTAATTCTGAGCCGGTCGATAATTCCGGTGACCACTCGCGTTCCGACCAGACCAGAGACCGGCACTTCGGCGCGGGCATCGGGATGAAATATATCTGCAAGTGCCGGATCTGCCATCACGCGCTCCGCATCAGCAAGCGCTTTTTCCACATCGGCCGGAGACAGCATATCTGAAGTCATCACCTCAAGAATGCGCGCAACAGCCCTGTCCCGGGCTTCGCCCTCATGGCGTGGTAGCAGCTCGAGCAGCCGATGGACAAGACTCCCGCGCAGCATGGCACGCCGGCGGCTCTCACCCGTCGGGGAAGAGGCCTGTTCCGGAGCAAAATAGGAGGAAGGAGAAAGCGGCCTTGGCGGTGTTTCTTCAGGAGGCGCCATCGCATCAATCCATTCAGGCTCATGCACAAGTTGAGGCTCGGTGACCACCACATCCTTTTCCGGCACCTGCTCTTCTTGGGATGAGGTGAGCGTCACGCCGGAAAGCCCGGCTTCGATACAAGGCCCCGGTTTCAACTCGCTCATCGCCGCGGCAATTTTCTCATACCAGCTACCCTCCATCATCCGGCGAGATTTCGCTTCATATCCCGCGATAAGAAGACCATCTTCGGCCCGGGTCAGGGCAACATAAAGAAGCCTGTTTTCTTCTTCCTCCGCCTTCTGTTTCTTGGCCTCGATGGCAGCCTCGATGATCGAAGAAAGGCGTCCTGTTCTCGCCGGAAGCACGGGGAAATCCACCCCCTCATGCGATATGGTGACGATCTGGCCCGCGATGTGGCGATCACGCAGCGTATCGGGCAGAACGATCACCGGCGCCTCAAGACCTTTGGCGCCATGAATGGTCATCATCCGGATTTCATTGCTGCCCCTTGTCAGGCTTTCGCGGCTGACTTCATCATCGGTGGTTTCCATGGTTTCAATAAACCCAAGCAGGCTTGGCGAATGGAGCTTTTCATGCTGGCGGGCGGCATCGAGAAACTCGGCCAGCACATCCATGACATGCGCCCCGAGCCGAGTTGCAAATGCCTTGCGGGTATCCTTGTCGAGAACAGCCCGGTAAAACTCATAGGGGCGAAAAGACTCCGCTTTTCCCATGAGCGCGAGCAGTTTTTCATGGGCGGCGTCAAACTCCTCATTCTCTTGTGCGAGAGCCGCAAGGCGCTGGAACAGTCGGGCCTCTCCCCGATCATGGGCAAGCCTGAAAATATGCTCTTCCCCAAGGCCGAACACCGGCGATTTCAGCACCGCCGCAAGGGTAAGATCATCTTCAGGCAGCAACATCACCCGCCCAAGCGCAATCAGATCCATTACCGCGATATCATCCCTCAGCCTTACCCTGTCCGCGCCTGCCATCGGCAGGCCGGCAAGACGGATCTCCCGGTCAAGGATCTGGGCAAATCCCCTGCGCTTGCGAACAAGGATGAGGATATCTTCTGGCCGCATCATCCGGCCTCTTGCGGGCAGAAACCTCTTGCCGATCCAGGATTTGAGCACCTCGACAATCTGCCTTGCCATGACAAGTTCAGGCGGAGAATTCCCCGCCTCTTCATCCGAAGTCACCGGATCAAGCAAGGTGACAAACCCGCTTTCCCCAATCCGGCTGATCCCGTGACGGGCTGCCTGCCCAAGCCCGGGTAATCCTGGTTGGCGCGCGGCATCCTCACCACTATTGTCTTCATGAGCAGGGAGAGTTGATGCCCCGATCACCTGATCAACCAGCTGGAGAACCGGGCCCGCACTTCTAAAAGAGGTATCAAGATCGACCCGGCGGAAAGGTTTACGCGCCTGCGCCGCGCGGCCTTGAAAGGTCACTTCCTGATCATGGAAAAGATCTGGCTCGGCCCCCTGGAAACTGTAGATGGACTGTTTGTAATCCCCCACCGAAAAAAGGCTGCGGCCTGGCTGGTCTTTCGGGATATCTTCGTCGCCGGTAAAGAACTCTGCCGCCAGCCGGGACAGGATGCGCCACTGGCTTGGACTAGTATCCTGCGCTTCGTCGATCAGAATATGGGAGATGCCCTCATCAAGCTTGTACCTTACCCAGGCCGCACCGCCATCGGCTTCCAGCAGCCGCACCGTATCGGTGATCAGGTCGTTGTAATCCATCAGCCCGGCATGGAGTTTTCGCTTCCGATACCCGCGTGACATAGCCTCGGCCACAAGAAGGAGCGGGAAACTGCGCTCTGCTGTCTGAATGGCATTGATCCGGCTGAAAACATCCACAAGACGGTGAGCTTCCCTTTCAGCAAACAGAACCGCATCGGCAAAGGCATTCCTGACCGCCTTGGTCGCTTGATTTTTAAGTGGCAAGAAATCTGTTTTGGTGAGGAAAAACATCGAAATATCTTCGAAAGCCGCTTCACGTGCCTCATCATCCATTTCCATCCATGCCCTGAGCCTGCCTGCTTTTTCTTTCTCCTTATCTGTTCCCGTCTCAAGAGCGGCGGCAAAATATTGAAGCTGCTCTTTTCGACCTCTCCCCAGTTTGGTGATTTCCTGCCGCAGCTCATCTATTGCTTTTGCGGGATCATCGGCGGCCTCAGGCACTTCAAGGGCCACGAAAAGCCCGCGCTTTATTCGGACCGGGTCACGCGCCAGTACCTCCATGAATTCAGCATATTCAAAAATGTCTTTGGTCAGTGACATCATCTGGTCCTGCCCGATGTCTTCGGCAAGCCGTGCCAGTGCCGCCGTGATCACCGGGTCTGCCGAACGCATCACCTCATCCGCGACTTCCATGCGCAGGGTTTTGGTTTGGTTGGTTGTCGCCAGATCGAAATACGGCTGGATGCCTGCCTCGATCGGGAACCGCCGCAGGACCGACTGGGCAAAGGCATGCACGGTTTCAATCCGGAGACCGACAGGATCGTCAAGCAGAAGGGTGAAGAGCTGGCGGGCCCGGGCAATCTCTTTCTGGGAGGGACGCTCAACCCCGACAAGACGAATAGAATCGGTAAGCTCGCTTTCCGGGACAACGGCCCATTTTGACAATCGCTCATAAAGGCGGTTGCGCATTTCCGCCGCCGCCGCCCGGGTATAGGTTACCGCCAGAATGTCCGCTGCCCGCGCGCCGCCAAGAAGAAGACGCAAAATCCGGTTGGTGAGCACCCGTGTCTTGCCAGTTCCGGCATTGGCGGAAACCCAGACCGAGGACATCGGGTCTGCCGCCGCATGCTGGGCTGCGGTTGCCGAGGCGATCACCTCTTGCCTTAATGAACGCAGGTCCTTTGTCACCGGTCATCTCCTTCCCCGGGGCTCGCGTCACTATCCGGACTCAGCCGCGACCATTCACGCACCCGCGCCAGATGCTTGTACGGGCTGTAGGGGTTGGCCTGGCCCGGATCCGGCTCCGAGAGATACGGCTCCTCATCAAGGGCAAAGCGCCGCACCAGATCGGTGATATGCTCTTCGGCGCGGGTGATCCAGTCATCTTCCGGGGTGACATCAATGATCTTCCCGCGATCGCTTCGCCGCCCCTTGAGCTGCCAGTATTCGATACGCTCAACCAGACAGGGAGCAGGAATTTCAGGAAACCCTCCACGGGCGGCAATAACCGCCTCAACCGGAAGCTGCAGTGCCTGATTGCGGGCAACATTGCTTCGGCTGGGGATACTTCCCGTCTTGTAGTCAATCACCACCAGACGATTATCGGCGAGGAGATCAAGCCGGTCCGCCTTGGCGGTCAGTATGATCTCCCCATCCGGGAGGGTGATTCTGATCTCCCCCCGCCTTTCGGCAAAGCTCCGTTGTCGCATTTCCGGTGCTGTTATTTCCTGTTCGATCCACCACGCGGCAATGTTTCTGAACTGGGAGAACCAGAAGGTCTTCACCCATGGATCACCGCGATAGGCCTTGAACGCTTCTTCGCCAATAGAGATCAGGCGATCATACGAATCAGCGGGAAATCTGCCCTTGCCAAACTGGTCGATGAAAACTTTCAGCGCTTCATGAACGAGATTGCCCCGATCTGCCACCGTCGGCAGTTGGTCGAGCGGATCCAGTGGCTTCAACCTGAGTATCCGTTTAGCATAGATGGCGTAGGGATCACGCTGGAGCATATCAATCTCGGTGGCGGAATACTGCCTTGGCCGCAACGCAGCAGAGACCCGCGGGGCAGGACACGTATAGGGGCGGAGCGGGCCGGATTGAACATGCAGGCGCCGCACAATCTCCCGATAGGCTGGCGGTTCCGGCCAGTTGAGTCCTGCCACATCCAGCACCGCCTCAAGCCGTCGCAACCAGCGTGAAACTTCAGTCGGGCTGCCGTCTTCGCGTTCAGCGCGGGTGATAAGAACCTCAGGTCTGGCCAGCGCCATCATCACATCATGGGCGGCAAGACCTATCCGCCAGGTTGCCGGCGGCAGACCAAACGATGCTCGCATGGCATTGCTCATCCATGGGTCGGGCGGGGGATGGGACGGGAACGTGCCCTCGTTCATCCCGCCCAGTATCACCAGGTCCGCGGTCTGCATCCGGGCTTCCACGGCTCCAAGGATCGAAAGCCTCGGATGGCCCACCTCTTCGGGATAGACTGTCTCTCCGGCCATCAGTTGGGTGAGCACCGACGGCAGATCCTCCGGCGTAAGATTTGTCTTATCACCGCTCACCGTGAGCCGATGCAGAAACCGTGCAAGCCTGACCCCCGCCTGCCCCTGCCAGGGACGAAGCGGCTCATCCGGGTCGGCCGCGAGCAACTCCGCTGCCTGCCCAAGCGCATCCGTCAGGCGAGATAGCGGCACCTCAACACCAAGGGTGAATTTTGACAGGGGCTTGAGCGGCGTGATCAGCGCCTCCTCAACAAATCTCCCAAGGTCAGGGCTGACCCGCCCTGCTGCTTCGGCAATACCTTTAAGCCCTCCCGGGATCCGCTGGCCGCGAAGCACCAGTAATTCGAGCTGCCGCAGGCGCTGGCGAAACTTCACCCGCCCAAGACCGGCCGATGCCAGCCGATGAAACCCCATGGCCAGAAGTGCCGATGGAGCAAATCCCCCGGTCCAGGCCTCGGCAATCAGCCGCAGAAACTGCGCCTCGTTGGTATCGCCAAGTTTAATGCCTGCGCTGTCGCTGATGTGAATATTCCAGCGCACCAGCTCCCCTGAAACCATCCGCGCCAACGCACGGTCCGCCGTAATGAGGGTTGCGGTCCGGCCCGGGGTTTCAAGCACCTCACGCATGGCCAGCGCAATAACCTCGGCTTCCTCGCGCCGATCATAGCAGTCAATCCGGCTGAGCCCCTCAAGACTTGCCACCCCGATCTTGCGGTTGAGCGGGATTTTCCGCCACGCACCTGCCTGTTCGGCGGGCCGCATCGCTTCACGCAGGAGTACCTGCCGCGCCTTCCGGGCTGAACCTCGATCATCTCCGGTGGGTTTAGGCCATCTCAGCACCTTTCCCCGGTCAACCCCGAGAGTGCTGAGAAGCCGGGCCAGAGGATATTGCGGATGGCAGATGGTGGTTTCATCCTCGCCCAGAAGCGCCTGCCAGTCTTCTTCCGGCATGTCCATATCAAGGCCGGGCAGCACGACATGCCCGCGCTCAAGCTCCAGCACCGCACGCATCAGCTCCTGGGTAGCCGGGATAGACCCGGTGGAGCCCGCGATGATCACCAGGCCGGGTGGTGCTTTTTTCCGCCAGGCCTCAGCCCGGGCGAGAATGGCGGCGTTGCGCCAGGCAGCAGGGTCACTTCGGTTGAGCTGTTCGAGTTTGAGCGGCCAGTATTCGGTCACAATCCGGAGCACCGCAAGAACTCGCTGCCAGTGGGAGGCGTATTCATCTTCGGCAAGGGTGTTCAGCCGGTCAAAGGAACATCCCGCTGTCTGTGCCTGATCAAGGAATTCCCCCAGTGCCCGTGCCAGCGCCATGTGATCTGCCAGCGCAAGATCTCCTTTCGGGATAAGTCGTGCCAGATGAAGCTGGCGTTCCAGCGGGTCGATCACCGGCGGCAGGTCATCCCGGTCCCAGCCGGAGATGATCAGTTCTTCGGCATCCGTATCCACATCACCGATCGGCATCAGCCTAGGTAGCAGCATGGCTTTTCCTGATGCCTGGCGCAGGAACGCTCCCCGGACTGCATTGGCAAGCCGGCGATTGGGCAACAGGATAAAACTGTCCGCAAGATCTTCCGGGCCTTTGGCGAGTTCCAGCACCCCGCGCACCAGATCATCGGCAAAGGGTTCACCAGCCTCGATATTATGAATGAATCCCGGTTGTGAGGTCATCGTTCCAGTCTAGGGAATTTTACCTGGATTGCCATCGCTTATCGCTGCATCCATGGTGATCAATCCTGCATATGGAAAGCCCGTGCTGAACGGCAACCTGTCCGAAAGGACAGGGTTTACATCAAACCTGCAGCAACAAGTTTTTCCCGCCATCTTGATGCGTGTTCCGCCCCGGCAAGGAAACTCACCTGCCGGATCGCCGGTGCCGATGGACCCTCCGCCTCTTCCATCAAGATTGTCAACGCATCGCCAGGCAGATATCCGGCAATCTTCTCCGGCCATTCGATCAGGGCGATGTGGCGCCCTTCAATCTCTTGAAAACCCAGTTCAAGGATTTCATCCGGGGTTTCAAGCCGCCAGCAGTCCATGTGCCAGATCTCTGTTTCCCTGTCCCCATCCTTGGCAAAGGGATAGGTCTGCACCAGCGTGAAGGTCGGGCTCGGGATATCATCGGTATCAATCCCGAAACGGGCGAGGGCGGCCCGGATCATCCCGCGGGCGAAGGTGGATTTGCCCGCGCCGAGATCACCTTTAAGAGCAAGAATATCCCCTGGCTCAAGATGCGGGATCAGCGCTTCCCCGATAGCCATCGTGGCCTCGGGGCTTTCGCTCCTCAAGGCGGCGATCTTGTTCAGGTCATCCGCCATGCTGACCGGCACTAGTAGCGATACTGATCGGACTTGAAGGGCCCCTGGGCGCTGACGCCGATATACCCGGCCTGGGAATCCGTGAGTTTGGTCAGTTTTGCGCCAACTTTCTCAAGATGGAGCATGGCCACTTTCTCATCAAGATGGCGTGGCAGGGTATAGACCTTGTTCTCATAGGAGGACGCCCGTTCCCAGAGTTCGATCTGCGCCAGCACCTGATTGGTAAACGAAGCCGACATCACAAAGGATGGATGCCCGGTGGCACAGCCGAGATTCACCAGCCGGCCCTTGGCCAGAAGGATGATCTTCTTGCCATCGGGGAATTCCACTTCATCAACCTGCGGCTTGACCTCACTCCAGCCGAAATTGGCGAGGGCTTCAACCTGAATTTCGTTGTCGAAATGACCGATATTGCAGACGATGGCACGATCTTTCATGGCCCGCATATGATCAATGGTCACGACATCCTGGTTGCCGGTCGCGGTCACGAAAATATCAGCTTTAGCCGCCGCTTCTTCCATGGTGACAACTTCATAGCCTTCCATGGCTGCCTGCAGCGCACAGATCGGGTCAATTTCCGTCACCATCACCCGGGCGCCGCCCTGGCGGAGCGACGCGGCCGAGCCCTTGCCCACATCACCATAACCGCAGACCACGGCAACCTTGCCCGCCAGCATCACGTCGGTGGCACGGCGAATCCCGTCAACAAGGGATTCACGGCAGCCATAGAGGTTGTCGAACTTGGACTTGGTCACGCTGTCATTGACATTGATTGCCGGAAAAGGAAGGGCACCCTTTTCAGCCAGTTGATACAGCCTGAGAACACCGGTGGTGGTTTCTTCCGACACGCCGCGAATGGCATCGCGCTGGGCGGTGAACCAGCCCGGGCTTGTCGCCAGTCTTTTTTCCAGTTGGGCCTTGAGATATCTTTCTTCTTCCGAAGCAGGGTTTTCCAGAACCTTTTCGCCAGCTTCGGCCCGTGCCCCAAGCAGAATATACATGGTCGCATCGCCGCCATCATCGAGGATCATGTTGGCGGGCTTGCCATCGGCCCAGTCAAAGATCTTGTCAACAAAATCCCAGTATTCTTCCAGCGTCTCACCTTTATGGGCAAAGACCGGAATGCCAGCTGCCGCAATAGCGGCCGCCGCCTGATCCTGGGTTGAAAAGATATTGCATGATGACCAGCGGATATCGGCACCGAGATCAGCAAGAGTTTCGATCAGGACAGCTGTCTGGATGGTCATATGCAGGCATCCCGCAATGCGCGCGCCAGCCAGAGGCTTGCTGCCAGCATATTCATCACGCAATGCCATGAGACCGGGCATTTCACCTTCGGCAATGGCAATTTCCTTACGCCCCCAGTCAGCCAGGGTAATGTCAGCAATCTGATAATCTTGTGTCATGCACTAATCCTCATTTCAAATCGATAATTTTGATACCAGAACCCGAAGTCCATTGCAACGGAGGATCAGATCTCAAGATGGTTGAGACGGATGGAATATCCCCTATTTTTGAGCGCCTCTGACAATGTCAGGGCAGCAAAGACAGATCGGTGTCTGCCACCAGTGCATCCGGTTGCAAGAACAAATCTTGGCCGCCCTTCCTGATGATATCGGGGCAGGGTCTCTTCAAGCATGGCAACCGCTGCATCGATGAACGGGCGGAACGCCGGATCTTTTTCGATGAAGGCCTGAACCGCGCTGTCCTCGCCGGTCAGTTCAGCCATACCCTCTTCCCAATGCGGGTTTTTGAGAAACCTCATATCAAGAACCATATCCGCATCCTGTGGCACGCCCCGACGGTAGGAGAAACTTTGCACGGTCACCGACAGCACATCGTGGGAAATGATACCAAGTTTGTCGAGGAGTGTTTTACGGAAATCCGACGGCGATGAGCGGGTCGTATCAATGAATACATCCGCCAGTTTTTCAAGTGATTCCATATCCTTTCGGTCCTGCCGGATCGCATCGGAAAGGCTGAACCCCGGATATCGGGGCGCCAGCGGATGCGGCCTGCGTGTCGCGTTGTACCGGCGGTAGAGTTCGTTATCCTCCGCCGTAAGGTAAACAAGACTGACTTTCGGGCCAAGACGACGGCGGAGATCTTCGAGCAGACCGGCAAGCCCGGCCACATCAAAGCCCGACGTGCGACCGTCAATTGAAACCGCCACTTTCTTGCCGGCTGTTTCCACCTCAACACTGATCAGGTGATCCATCAGGGCAAGCGGCAGATTGTCCACGGCAAGAAAGCCCACATCCTCAAGCACGGTCAGTGCCGTGGAATAGCCTGATCCGGCCAGGCCGGAGATCAGCACAAGCCTTCGCATGTCAGGGGGAACTTCGGCCTCCCATTCCATATCGCTTTTCATGGGTCATACCTCGCAGACCATGGATTATGCCACAGGGTCAGGCTCCTGAACATGGGAAATCGGCAGGCTCATCGTCATTCGGGCCCCGGTTCGGGTGCCGCTCGGCCCACCTTTCTTGGCATCACCAATATTGGATGCCGTCAGCCTACCGCCATGGACCTCGACGATATGCCGGGAAATGGAAAGCCCCAACCCGGAATGCTGGCCAAATTTCTCTTCCTTGGGACGTTCGCTGTAAAACCGGTCAAACACCGCCTCAAGCTTGCCTTCGGGAATGCCCGGCCCCTGATCCGACATGGTTACCACGGCTTTATTTTCGTGTTGCTCAAGAGCAAGGTTGATCTCGCCGCCTTCCGGGCTGAATGATTTGGCATTGGCAAAAAGGTTGTCGAGCACCTGAACAATCCGGTCCACGGCAATATCCGCAAAAACCGGCTCATCGGGAAGACTGACGTTGAAATGAACTCGGTCATCCCCAAGCGCCATCCGGCGTGATGCAACGAAATTCCGGAAGAGTTCACAAAGATCAACCCGGGTGAATTCCGCCACCGACAAATCGGCATCGAGTCGGCTCGCCGCGGAAATATCCGTGATCAGCCGGTCAAGTCGCTTGACATCTTCAAGCAGGATATTCATGAGCTTCTTCTGCTGATCACGATCATCGATACGGGCGATGGTTTCAACGGCGCTGCGCAGTGAGGTGAGCGGGTTCTTGATCTCATGGGAGACATCGGCGGCAAAGGAGGCCGTGGCCTGCATCCTTGTCTGGAGCTCATCGGTCATGGCCGCAAGATCACGGGCCAGATCACCGATTTCATCACGCCTGTCCATCATCTTTGGAAGAGAGAGTTTCTGGCCGCTGGATTGGCGCACGTCATCGGCCGCCCGGGCAAGCTGAGAGATGGGGCCGATGATGGAACGTGCCAGATAGACCCCGAGCCCGATGGTCACCACCATGATCCCGAGAAAGATCTGGATAAAGGTTTGCTGGACGGCCCGGATATCGGCCTCAGCCTGCGCACCCGAGGCGGTGACGAGCAACGCGCCGCGCACCACGCGAAGATGGCGGATCGGCACCGCAACACCGAGGATTAGCTTGCCTTTGCGATCACGCATGATAAGTCGGCCAGGCTCACCGCTGAGCGCATTCAGCACCGCCGGAAAATCACTTGCCGACTGGACCGGCTTCTCCTGGTAGAAAGGGTAATTGTCCGGTGGCGCCAGCGCTTTTGCGATACTGCCGACCATCTTCCGGAACGGCGACATCAGGTCAAGGTCTTCGGTCAGCCTCGGCGTCAGGGTGGTCCGCGGCAGGGCACTGCCGGCGCGTGCACTGTCGGAAATCATGAGCCCGTCAGGCTGAAAGATCCGGATACGGGCATCAGGAATACTGGCGATGAGTTGCGATGCGCGTTGCAGGGTCAGCGATGAGATCTTGCGCTGTGCCAGTTCCGAATATTCGCTGTCGGCAAGACCAATGGTCCGGGCCAGGGTATTTCCCTGCCGGTAGAGCGCATCAATTTCCGACTGCAGGACGGTCTGGCGGTACTGATCAAGGTGGAGCAGGCCGATGAGAAACATGGCCGTCGGGAAAATCACAATAACGAAGATTCGCAACGTAAGTGGCGAAAACCGCCTTCGATTATGATCCTTGGAGGCCATCTTTTGCGGCGACATGTTTTGTGCGGCCATGAGGTTGGGGTCCACCCGGGTTAGGCTGTCTCCGTATATTTATACCCTACCCCGTAAAGTGTCTCAATGCCGTCAAAATCCGGGTCGGTTTCCCGGAACTTGCGGCGCAGCCTCTTGATATGGCTGTCGATGGTCCGGTCGTCGAGATAGGTGGTCTCGCCATAGGCCGCATCCAGAAGTTGATCCCGGTTCTTGACAACACCCGGGCGCCGGGCAAGCGCCATCAGGATGAGAAATTCCGTAACGGTGAGCCGCACGTCCTTGCCTTTCCAGCTGCAGGAATGGCGATCCGGATCCATGCTGAGGTGGCCAATGCTGATCGTGCCCTCCCCGCCAGGCGCGTCGGATTTTTCGGCCCGCCGGAGCACCGCCCGAACCCGCTCCAGCAGGAGACGCTGGGAAAATGGCTTGGTGATGTAGTCATCAGCACCCATGCGAAGCCCAAGCGCTTCATCAAGTTCGTCATCCTTGCTGGTCAGAAAGATGACGGGCATCATGCTGCTGGCCCGGATCTTTGTCAGCAATTCCATCCCGTCAAGCCGCGGCATTTTGATATCAAGAATGGCAAGTTCAGCCGGCCGCCGCCTTAACCCGATCAGCGCCTGCTCCCCATCGGTATAGGTGTCAACTTCAAACCCTTCGGCTTCCAGCAGAAGCGAGACGGAAGTTATGATATTCTGATCATCATCGACAAGAGCAATACGCTGGGCCATGGCATCCTCACAAGCACTGGTAACTTGATCATATCATACCATATTAACGGCAAGAACATGGCAAGGCGATGGCACCTGTTGCCGTATTCACAGAGCAGGAAAACCCATGCAGGAAATCCCTCCCTCACTTCACGCTCGACATCTGATCCGGCGATCCGGCAAAGCCTGTCTGGCCACCCTTGACCGCAACGACGGCTCACCCTATGCGAGCCTGGTTCTGTTTGCGCCATTGGCTGATGGCAGCCCGGTGATGCTTCTTTCCGATCTTGCCGAACACACCCGGAATATCGCTGCCAACCGGGCTTGCTCGCTCATGATCGATGGCATGGACGACGGCAGCGAGACCATGGCCGGCATGCGCCTGACCCTGCAAGGACATATCAGCAGGCTTGAGAATGAGGCGGCCACAAAACGCTTCATCGCCCGCCATCCGGAAGCCGCGATCTATGCCGGTTTTGCCGATTTCAACCTCTATCTGGTTACGCCTGCCCGCCTGCATCTTATCGGCGGATTTGGCATGATCCACTGGATCGATGCCAGGGATGTGCTGGCCTCCGCCCCCCGGCTTGACGAGGCAGCCGATGAGATTATCGAGCACATGAACACCGATCACGCCGACGCCATATTTGCCTACGCGAAAGCCCATGGACATCAGGGAGAAAACTGGCGGATGATCGGGATCGACACCGACGGAATTGATCTGCATGACGGCAGCCGGTATCTTCGCCTTCAGACAGACGAGCGGATGATGAGCCCGGGCGATGCCCGCCGCAACCTTGCCGCTCTTGCCAAAGCGGCCCGAAATTCCTGATCAGCCTCAGCCGAACATCAATGCGCTTCGTCCCAGGATTTGCCGAAACTGGCATCGGCAACAAGTGGAACATCCAGCTCCAGTCTGGGGCTGGCGGCATTTTCCATCACCTGCCGGATCAGCGCCATGGCGTCTTCGGCCTCTGCTTCCGGGCATTCGAAGATCAACTCGTCATGCACCTGCAGCAGCATCCGTGCCGGTGATCCTGCTTCCTTGAGTACGGGCGGCATCATGACCATCGCCAGTTTGATGATATCCGCCGCCGTTCCCTGGATCGGGGCATTGATCGCCTGACGCTCGGCAAAGCCGCGTTGCGCCGGATTGGAGGCAGTGATTCCCTGAATATAGAGCCGCCGACCGAAGAGTGTTTCCACATATCCGTCTTCACGGGCTTTGAGCTTCATGTCCTGCATATACTGCTTGATGCCGGGGAACCGGTCAAAATAGGCATCGATATAGGATCTGGCTTCGCCTTGCGGAATACCGAGCTGGCGGGCAAGACCAAAGCCGGAAATCCCGTAGATAATGCCGAAATTGATGGCTTTGGCCCGCCTTCGTGTTTCCGACGTCATGTCATCGAGCGGTACCCCGAAGACTTCGGAGGCCGTCTGGGCATGAATATCAACCCCGGCCCTGAAGGCATCGATCATGCTGGCTTCCCCGGCAATATGAGCCACCAGCCGAAGCTCGATCTGCGAGTAATCCGCCGATATCAGCACCGCGCCGTCTTCGGGCACGAAAGCTGTTCTGATCTGCCGGCCTTCGGGGGTGCGGATCGGGATATTCTGAAGATTGGGATCACTCGAAGACAGCCGCCCCGTCGACGCCCCGACCATGGAAAACGACGTGTGGACACGGCGGGTTTCCGGGTTGATGGACGTCACCAGCGCATCGGCATAGGTGGATTTGAGCTTGGAAAGCTGGCGCCATTCCAGCACTTCTCTTGCAATGTCAACACCGCTCGCGGCAAGGTCGTCCAGAACATCCGCGCCGGTAGACCATGCGCCGGTCTTTGATTTCTTGCCGCCTTCGAGCCCCATTTTACCGAAAAGGATTTCCCCGAGCTGCTTGGGTGATCCGATATTGAACGTCTCACCTGCCAGGGCGTGTATCCGTTGCTCAAGTTCCGCGATCCGGGCCGCGAAATGCTGGCTCATGCTGGCCAATGCCTGCCGGTCTACCCGGATGCCCTCGCTTTCCATCTGGACCAGCACCGGGATGAGCGGGCGTTCAAGACGTTCATAAACCGATGTTTTTCCTTCCTGCGCTAGCCGTGGCTTCAGGATCTGCCACAGCCGGAGCGTGATATCGGCATCCTCGGCGGCGTAGTTCATCGCATCCTCAGGGCTGACCTCGTCAAACGTGATCTTTTTTGCACCCTTGCCGCAGACATCCTCATATTTGATCATGCTGTGGCCAAGATGGATTTCCGCCAGGTCATCGAGTTTGTGCGAAGACTGCCGCCCCGCATCCAGCACATAGGAAAGGCACATCGTGTCATCCACCGGCGCAATCCGGAACTTGCCATTGATGGCCCGGCCGAGCACATGGCCATCGTATTTGAGATTATGCCCGACCTTGAGCACATCGGGTGACGCCAGAAGCGGGGCCAGATGCGTTACCACTTCGGCCAGCGGGAGCTGATCCGGCATGTTCGCTGCCTCGGCCCCAAAATCAAGGCCGCCCTGATCATCGCTTCCCTTGCCATGGCGGAGCGGAATGTAACAGGCCCTGCCCGGTGCGGTTGCCATCGATATCCCCACCAGCATCGCCTGCGATGCCGTAAGCGAGGTTGTCTCGGTATCAATCGCCACCACGCCTGCCTCGAACGCCGTCGCCACCCAGGCCTTGAGCTGCTCGATTTTCGTCACCATTTCATAGGACGTTGTTTCAGGTTGCAGCGCCTTGACAGGGCTTGCCTCTCCCTGCTGAAGACCGGATGTGGCCGTGGCGGGTTTTGCTTCAACCCCGAGGCGGGCCAGAAGACGCTGAAAATTCTGCGCCTCAAGGAAAGTGGTGAGCGTATCCATCTCCGGCGGCACCCGCCTTGCCTCCTCGAGAGACAGCGGCGTTGGCGCATTTTCCTCGAGCAGAACAAGCTGGCGGGAAAGCCGCGCCTGATCGGCAAAATTGATCAGGCTTTCGCGTCGCTTGGGCTGCTTTATCTCGCCAGCCCGGTCCAGCAGGGCATCAAGATCACCGAAAGTGTTGATCAGCTCTGCCGCCGTCTTGACCCCGATCCCCGGAACACCGGGGACATTGTCGGTGGCATCACCGGCAAGCGCCTGCACATCCACCACTCTTTCCGGGCCAACGCCGAAACGCTCCACCACTTCATCCGGGCCGATGCGTTTCTGCTTCATCGGGTCAAGCATGGTGACGCCGGGCCGGACCAGCTGCATCAGGTCCTTGTCCGATGAGACGATGACCACCTCCATGCCTTCGGCAAGCCCCTGTTTCGTGTAGGTGGCGATCAGGTCATCGGCCTCATAGCCGGGCATTTCGGCCATGGCCAGGTTGAGCGCTTTCGTGGCTTCACGGATGAGCGGGAACTGCGGGATGAGATCTTCGGGCGGCTCGGACCGGTTGGCCTTGTAATCGGGATAGATCGTATTGCGGAAGGTCTCCCGGGCCTGATCCAGCACGACAATGGCAAAATCCGGCGCCATATCCTCCATCAGCTTGAGCACCATGGAGGTAAAGCCGAACACCGCATTTACCGGCGTTCCGTCTTTTCTGTTCATGGGCGGCAGGGCGTGAAAAGCCCTGAAAATATAGGCCGAGCCGTCAACCAGGATGAGCTGCGTTGATGGCATCAGCCTTTTCCGCCATGGCCGCCATCTGCCGCTGCTCCTTCGATGACAAATTCACGCGAACAATACGGGCACATGATGGCCCCGTCTTCGCCGAGATTAAGCCAGACCTGCGGATGCCCGAGCGCGCCGCCACCGCCATTGCAGGCGACACGTTTTGTAGTAACGCGCACGATGTCACCGGAAATACCGGTTTCATCAACAATCTGGGAAGGAATTTCAGCAGCCATGGGACTCTCGCTCAAGGGGTGATGGGTTCCTCCCATCATCCCCAATACGCGCCGGATTTGCAAGTCATGCCTGCAGGGTCTATATACGGTTTAAGAATACCATCAGCCCATTGGACCACGTGTTTTCATGACACCGGAATTCAGCACATCACCCGCGGATGGCAACGCAGTTGTCATTGACAGGGTCAGCAAAATCTATCGCAGCCACAACGGGCGGCCGCCGAAACATGCGCTCACCGACATGTCCCTCAATATTCCCTGCGGGTCGATCTTTGGTCTTCTCGGCCCCAACGGCGCCGGCAAATCCACCCTGATCAACATTCTCGCCGGAACCGTCGTCAAGACATCCGGCACCGCCCGTGTCTGGGGGGTGGATATTGACGCGGATCCGCGCCAGGCCCGGGCCAGTATCGGCGTGGTGCCGCAGGAGCTCAACAACGACGCATTCTTCACCCCGCGGGAAACGCTTGAGATGATGGCCGGCATGTTCGGCGTGCCCAGCCATGAAAGACAGACCGATGCAATCCTTGAAGATATCGGGCTGACGGAACAGGCCAATGCCTATGCCCGCACGCTTTCCGGCGGCATGCGCAGGCGCCTTCTGGTGGGCAAGGCCATGGTGCATCAGCCGCCGGTGCTGGTGCTGGACGAACCCACCGCCGGGGTCGATGTTGCCCTGCGCATGCGCCTGTGGGAGATGATCCGCACGCTCAACCGCAAGGGCGTGACCATCATTCTGACCACCCATTACCTCGAAGAAGCCGAAGCTCTCTGTGACCGTATTGCCATCATAAACCATGGCCGGCTTATCCGCGAAGACACGACGTCAAGATTGCTGGCGGGTGCCGGCAGCAAGGACATGGTGGTGCGGCTTGAACGAATGCCGCGCGCCGTGCCTGAAACGCTGGCCGGATTGAACGTCACCCTTGGCGAAGGCGAGTTGCGGATCAATTTTTCCCCCGAAGATCTGAAGGCAGAGGATATCCTCGGCCGGATCAGTTCAGCCGGTCTCAGGATCGCCGATATTTCCATCGAAGAGCCTGATCTCGAGGATGTCTTTCTCGCCCTGACCTCCCCGGCCAAGGAAGGATAAATCGATACCTGCAACCTATCCTCCGGCTACCCCGGCGGGACAAGCTCTCGGCAGGCGGGAAGGATAAGCCCCGGGTGGGCGGGAAGCATGAGCTCCGGGAAGGTGGGAGGATAAGCCCTGTGTGAGCAGGAAGGGACAAGCTCTCGGCAGGCGAGAAGGATAAGCCTTGGCATCGGCGCCTCATCTGTGTAAAAGGATGGGCAAGGTCGCTCACCTTCAGCACCCGTAGCTCAGCTGGATAGAGCGCTGCCCTCCGAAGGCAGAGGTCAGAGGTTCGAATCCTCTCGGGTGCGCCAATCTTTTCAATGCGTTATGCGGGGTTCCACAAAGGCGTTATTTCATAAATAATCACATAGTAATCACGCAAATCAAACCCTAGCACAATCGAAGCATGTCTACTGTTGAAGTTGCCATCATGATGAAGAGCCTTCAGTTGCACATTTAAAGTCTGTAACAGAATTGTCTTTCACTGATAAAACGAGATCAATTCGATATCCTGAACCAATCAGGGACGATTCTATTTCCTATAGTGTGGTGTCTGGTGGTTAAAGATACCAGCCACAGTTGGGTGCGGCTGGTATCCGTTGGGGAGGTTTATATTATGGAATCATTGGAATCATTTTACCCTCCTACGGCTAGTTTGGATTCAACAAGATCAGCGCGGGGATTAACCCCACCAAACTCAGAATAGAAATATACTAAGGAGATACGCTGACCACCCTTTACCCTGAAGACTTCGTGCTCAACATCACATCGAGTCACGACAACATCACCATAGCCCGTTTTTTTGACTATTGGCTTTTTTGCTCCTTCAGGATAAATAGCGAATTCACCACCGTCATAATCTTTGGATAGTTGAATCACAACGGCTGCATGATATGTGGGGTTAGAAACGGCATCGAGATGGCGGCCGATAAAGGCACCCTCGCCTAATCTATTAACCTGGCATCTACGCAGGTGCATATCGTAACCAAACAAATCGGTGAAGATATGGTGTTTGGTAAGAAGTATCTCTATAATTGCCATTGGGGCGGCACCGGGAACAATTCGTGACCACTCGCCAGCGCGATCAATTTTCACCCGGCCGACATAAACATCATTTGGTTCGCCGGCATCACCAACGATGACGTGCTCTTCTGGCAGAGTTGAGGCGTGAACACTCAACATATCAACCTCATCTTTAGTGAAGATTTCGCCAGCCTTAAAGATGGCTATACCTGTTTTCTTATAATCTTGTATTTTAGTCATTGTACTAACTCTCCGGACTTGTTTTTTTGAATTGACCACTCCCAAAGCCCGAACGGATCACTTTCCCAGTAACAAACATGGTCGCGAATAACTTTCCAACTCTCTATCAATCCCCATGTTTCAGCCATGGGACCAAAGCGAGATTTCTTACCCTCGTTCGCTCTGCGCTCTCTTGCTATAGACCAGAAATTCACAAGCGGCGATCTGTGGTGGAAATCGTGAGATGGAAGATCTTGCATGAAACTAAACACTTTGATGGGAACATCGATTAGAAATATTGATAGCCACCACACCAGTTTATGAAATACTGATTTCCCGTGAGGGAATGGCCGCCCCTGAAATCTACCCCAAGTGAGAGATCCGTAGTAGACTAGGGGACTTACGCCATCTGGCTTCTTTGCAAACCATAGATGCTCAGTAGTATGCTGAAGCCAGGAACTGTATTGGGTTACCAAGAACAAGGGAATCAAATAGAGAATCGCGAACTCTTTCCAAATTTCTAGAATTGAAACGGCCGATAAGGCTAAACCCCAAAAGCAAACCCTTGAGAAAATCTCGTCTATATTTGCATCATAGAAATTCTGCCTCACTCTAAACCAGATATGAGCCCAAATGTTCTTTGGGTGGAATGGGGCTAGAATAAGAGTAGCCCAATATCTCCATTCCGGCATACCGGGATAGAAACCGTGATCTGTAACGAAATTCTCATCTGGATCATCGTCCGTGCAAAGCGTGTTTAGACCATGATGATCTCGTGCGTGAATCTGGACATAGTTATCCCACGACAAATGAAGTATGGGGATGGACATGAACCACTTTGCCAGGAATTGAGCAAGGGGCTTATTGGCAATCGCGGCACCATGAGAAGTATAATGGAATGTGTGAAGCAATCCCCTGGTGCGATTTGTCACCATTATCCACGATAATAACAGGCAAGGAACCATCACAAGCGGCTCTTGTGAGAGCGACCAATAGCCTAAATAGATAAAAATAGCGATCATTGACCATGAATAAAGAATTTGCAAACAAAGCTGCAACGGAGATAAAAGCGTTTCTTTGGGTTTGCGAGGCTCTAAATCACGGTGATCTTTACCGGTTAACCATGTCCAAAACCACTGAGCCGGTCAATGTGTATAGGTTTGGCGAACATCAATCCCGTACCCGTATTTGGAATATCGACTAGTATAGTCATTATTTGCCATATTATTCATATCAACCCCCTCGTTCACTTCTAAGGATCTTTTGAGCCAATGCAATTATGCCCACGATTAACAGGGCAAAGCCCAAGACAACCACATCTTGTTGCTCTCCAAGGAAAATAACAGCGACATAATAGGTTAAGAATGGTTGTAATAGTTGCACCTGGCTTGCGGCGCTAACACCGGCAAGAGCCAGCCCCCTGAACCAGAAGAAAAACCCTATCAGTGAATTGAATAGTCCGAGAACAAGAAACTGTACCCATGAATGACTATCAAGCCGCAGAACATTGTCTATATCCACTAGAAATAAGCCCAAAGAGATTAGAACGGGCAAACTGATAATCAGTGTCCAGCATATGACACGCCAGCCGCCCAGATCTCGCGCAAGTATACCGCCTTGGGCATAGCCCAGCCCGGCCAATATCACCGCGGCTACGAGAGCAATATCACCATGGTAAAAAGACAGATCTGTGCCCTTATTGGTTACAAGGGCAAAGATAACGATTACGCCGAAGCCCAATATGGCAACAGATAGAAACGCAGAAGATAGTCTTTTTTTATCAAGAAAAGCACCAAACAGAGCGGTTACGAGCGTTAATCCACCCAGAATAATAGCACCATGACTAGATGGAACCGATTGCATACCAACCGCAGTCAATATAGGAAACCCGTAGGATATACCTATGGATGTGATCAATAACTTAAACCACTGATTACCCTTTGGAAGTTTATCGCCAACACCAAACAACGCGAACGCGATCAGGGCACCGGCAGCCGCTATCAGACTGCGTCCGATTCCAATATCATAATATGAGAGATTATCGGTTAGCGCACTCGTCAATGGCAGAGTTAGTGAAAACACTGCCACGCCTATAAATGCTAGAAAGAGGCCGTATCCGACCGATTTATTTTCTTCTGTTGTTTGCATATTTACGCGCCCACTTCCATTTTTCGTAATCAGACCAACGAACCATCTTTCTGGATATCGTAACGACCACGATAAACACAAAGATCAACCATAGAATCACACCCATCTCGATTATCATTGAACTGCAGCCTGCTTGGAGATTAGAAACTTACAGTTATTTTCTTTATAGGCATCTTGGAGACTGATCCTTTTGTGTTGAGCCTCTCTTAACGCCTCTGCTTCAGCATCGGCATATAAGATGCCCAAAAAAAATTCTTTATCGTGATAGGGCATCCATTTTCTTAGCTGATGTTCGGGAAAAAATGCCTGTAGGAAATTTGTCTCTTTGATCACCTCTTTAATTATAGAATAGCCCGCATCACTGTGAAAAATTGCAGCATCTGAGTCATGCGCTGAATTTGCCGCACATTTCCAGTGAAGCACACCTAACTCCCATCTCTCCACTACCTGTGGATGATTGGCTATAAATTCTCTTTTTGTTATTGCCGTTATATCTTCAGATGCATGCGCATAACTGGACATAATCATGATTGTCAGCAAGTACAAAAGAGCAACCAAACCCAGAAAAATAATGGAAGGGAAAACTCTCGCTCCTAACGAATACCTTCTCATTTGCACTCTCCCTCTATTAAATAAAAAGAGAAATACTGCGCTTCAAATGCCCTCTTGATCGTTAATTTACCAAAATGGGTTATTCTATTTTTGACTCTATCAAGGCACTCAAATTCTTTTTTTTTAATTAACCAACCATCACCATGCCGGAAATCGAACAGACTTTTCCATGTGAAATTATATCAACAAATTATAGCGGTCTTTTAACAAGGTTTAACAACGCACGCTTAATTGCATGACCCCAAGCATTTCAAATTATGAGGGGGAACAATTTCAATAAAACCCGCCATCTGATCTTAAATGGACGAATATTTTTTCACAGAAATTATGCGAATTCTGTTATTTTAAAGACCGCTTATGATTAATCACGCATACAAAAAATGTTCTACATTTTCCTAACTGCTTCTGCCACCTTGGTGACAATTAAAACTTTTGGATGGTCAGACGGGACATAAAAAACTGAAACTTTATTCTCCGGCCTTAAATCCTCAGAACCAAGCCCCCTGACAGAATCAAAATGAAAAAATACATCTTCATTAATGCTATCTTTAGGGTGTAGGAACCCATATCCACGGCGGATAAGGTAACATTTAATTCTAAAGAAATCCCAAACTGCAGTTGGGAAACTTTCTAAATATTGTATTTCAGAAATTTCAGGTGCTTTTTCCCAATAGGTTATTTGGCACAATTTAAAGTGTCCCATTTTTTCAGAAACTAGCGTCCCTAGAAGAACATCATTTTTATTAACATTGTACAGACCTGCTTCTGTCAGGGCTGATCTATGAAAAAAGATGTCTCTCTCTATTTTGGAACATTTACAAAACCCATAACCCTTATTTCGGTCAAACCATAAAACTTGGGCGCGAACCTGGTTTTTATCGATCATCTACACCAACCTTGAATGCGAACAGTAAGGCTGCAGCTTCCTCATCTGAAACTGTTTCGAGATACTTTCCAGCCCATATGAGAAGAAACTTTCTTAACTCAGATCTTAAGACGCTACTTAAAAGCAAATGCTTGCTAGTGGCCTTAAATTCCGAACAAGACTCTAATGCGCCAATTTCTAATAGTTCTCTGACAAACAAATTCATACGGCTGTCTGATTGTGGCGAGGTTCGCAATGAATACAGGTATTTAGAAATGTTCCAATGAAATTCTTTTTCATGTTTTTGGATAATGAAAAGGAGTTCAAGCTTTATATCGTCATTAAAAAGCTTAAGAAATTGAGTTTGTCTACTCTTATAGTCCAATGCCTTTAGTGGCCATCTAACACGACCCTTTTCCATGCATCAATCATGCAATATGCATGCCTCAAAACTAACATATATAGTGAAGTTTAGATCTGATGGCAGTTTCGAAAAACGATAGAATGGACGGATAAATGTAACCGACATTTTCTGATGGTATAATTTGTTGATTTTGGATTGCTCAAAACAAGCCATGCTGAGATGACTGCATTTATCATCTCAGGGAAAAATCTTAGGAGGGTAATTTATGAAAGATCAAAGTGAATGTTGGTTTTGCCTAATAAATCCACAGCTACCTGAATTATATTTGGGTTACATCTTATTGTATGTAACTTTAGGGCTTTTTATTTCATTGATCCCCCAAATTGACCGGCATGAGTTCAAATTCAGTAACATGAGCCTTATGTTGACTATTTCCGCATTCATACTTGTCTTGATTTTAATTGCACGAGACATTTTAGTGGACTGGCGTTATGTACCCCTCTCCATCATAGAAGTTGGAATCGGGTTCGCTATCGGTTCATCTTTGCGAGGATACCTAAGGATGATGCGTTAATTTTCTACGATTTATCGTAGGACGATTTTTTAGCGAAAATAGTTTGCCAAACTGGCATGTTGTTTCTTCTTTCAAGCCAAAGAAATATCTTGCCCCCTGGTGCTGATAACTTAGGTTTCAACACAACATATACTGATTGTTTATTCCTCAATATCGATCGTTTGCTTTTCCAGGCAAAAATTTTCATCTCTGATCTCAACTAAGACACTAATCATGAAATGAAAATAGATTTCTCATAGTCAGAAACAACGGGAATTTAAATCGATAAATTTTATTTACATTTTCAATCTGTCATTTCATAGATTGCGTTATAATTTGAGGTAGAGTGACTTTTCAGGGGAAGGATGGATAAGTTCATATGGTTAAATTAAATCTTTTCTACAAACAATTATTTATCCTCTACTTTGAAAGGAACTCAAGATAGACCATCATTTCAGCATGATTATATTTGTCAGAAATCCCACTGTAAGTTTTTGACCACATACCCTTAGGTCTATCTGGAAAATCAGATCCTAAGCCATTCTCTCCACCAACCTTCAATCTGTACTTGTTAGCTTTTCTCAGCTGTCTTTCCCATTTGGACTCAAATTGACTTGAGTATTTTAATTCATGACAGTGTCTACAAAGGAAATATCTATCGATAATGTAAAGTTTTAAAGCCTTTCGGGAACGATGTTTTGGATGGAACTGACCTGGGCAAATGAAATAGGGTCTACTCCCACCAAAGCAGCATGGGGTGTGAATTACGGATATATCTTGTTCAACTTTTTCCCAATCACCCTCTCCAACTTTTAAACAGTAATTCAACTTCACTCCAATGTTATTCCTATTCATAGAAATTGAACAACTCTTCCCACTCTCATCCTTCCAGGACCAGCATCCATTCCAACCTGAATGAAGACATCCGTTCTTGTTCAGTAGACCAACATCAAGAAATATATAATTTTCTATCTTCTTAGTTTCGAAACTACAGAACCTGCCTGACCCCTTTCCACCCAAACTTATTCTCCTTTTTTATCTAAATTTATTGAAAAGTTTTCCAACTTGATTGGAAATTATGCGACAAATTCAGCGGAGTTGACGACTTAGGGTACCAGGCCAAGCAACAGCGCTGATACTTACTAACTGCACCGCTACTTTTGCTATTGTTGCTACACAAATGAGTTTTGAAGCGATGTAGCAACCGTAGCATATCGCTATTTGTTATTTTCATTTGATTAGATGGTTAATGCCTTACTCCTGTATCTCAAATCCCACAATTTGCCATGCCTCCTTTCTTTGAGTGCCACGGATTACAGTTCCAGCAGGAAAACTGATTAACCAACCATTTTCTTCCAGCAATTGAATTGATGCTTTAGCTCTTTTTTTATCTCTATGATTATTTGGTCCATATTGAAGAACTTCCCTGAGTGTAATTTCAGGATATTTCCAGTTTTGCAAAAGCCAAATCCTAAGTTTTTCTGCATTGAATTTGTCATCAGACAGTTTTGATTGACCAGTCAGTCGCAAAGCTTCGCTAAGATAGTATTTTGCAAGTTCTATAGCATTGCTCATTATTTGGGCTTCAATTTCAATAGCATTCAAATCAGCCCATAGAGTTAGAACACCAGCAATGCGGCTGGCTTGCTCTGTTGCCTTTGAAGCTGTGGGAATAACTTCCTCAAATTTACCCCCACAGCATTGATCTTTCTCAACACTATCTGCAAAATTAACTAGAAGTTTTCTAGATGCTTCAGACATTTTTAAAGTCTTCATCAGACCAATGTCGGAACAGTTTTTCTGAGGCAAGTCACGATCAAGAATATTTAGGAGATGGTCTGAATATGACTCTAATTCAGGCTCATTAAATCGAACATTTGCCTGGAGTCTTGTTCCGATTGTGCTTGGCGGATCACACACAAGAAACCGCGACAAAAACCCAATCCCATTTGCAAATTTGTCAGATATCAATTTATGCGCCACATCCGGTTGAATCATGAGATGAATGGCTAATCGCTTGTTATAATAAGTTCCTAGTGTATCACCCTGCCTAGTTCTCCTTATTGGGTTACCTTGCCAAAGGTCATTCAAGGCGGCCATTGTTTTTTGCTTGTTTTCTACTTGCATTGCAAAACCACCTAAAAATTGTCCCCCTTCATCTGAAAACATTCCGAGTGACGGCTGGCCCATCGCAAACAATTTGGTTAAACCTTCGAATGTAGGTTCAGAGACTATACGATCCGTAATTGGCGGCATTTTTGGCTCATTTTTTATTCTATCTAAATGGCCAATCGGAATTTCATCCTTTTGAATATCAAAATTGTTGGCTGTTTCCTTTTGAATTTGTTTTAGTTCTGACTCCCACAGAGCATGTTTAACTTTCCATTTTGACATATCCTTTTCACGTTGCCTTGATTGATCAATCTCAAACCTCCTTAAGGGCGCAAGCAAAATCGAGTCACAAGCCGACTTTCGCTCACCCGACCGTGCTATTGTTAGATTGTACAAAGACAGAGGCCGAACGCCCCCCAGTGTGCTCACATTACTAAAGCCCTGCACTGCAAGCGAGGCGATAGCAAGTGCGGATTGCCCAGGGATAGCTATGGGAGCAAGTGTCATACCCTGCACGGTTTCAACAATGCTCTTAAGGGGACCCAATGCATCTGTTGGAAATTCTCTGATATTGTCATCATCGTTGATCAAGGAAATCGGATGCTCTGGATGAAAGTTTTCAAGTTCCAGATGAGTCATTTGCTTCTCAAATGTCTCAAAACATCGTTCCAGTCAATCGTCTCAGGAGCTTGCAATTTAGAAACTGTCCAGCCTGAATGAAATGCTCTTTCCGCCAAAATATAACCAGCATTTCGCCCCGCATCATCGCCATCGGTTGCAACAACAAGATGACCGGCATTTTCCGGTAATTTCAGATTTTTCATACCTGATGAAGACAAAGCAGCCCATATTGAGCCAGCGAAATTCAATAAACCACAGCCAAGACTTAGTGCTGTTTCAATTCCTTCTGCAACCACCAAAGGTCCAGGAGAACCAAACAATCTAACGGCCCCTCCTGCACATTTACCAAGCATCATTTTTGGTGATAAAATGTCAGCTTTTTGGCTACTACTTCTGTTAAGGTATGTCCTGTGGATTGAAAATGTTTGACACCCTTCAATTTTAGAAATTAGTGCCGGAAGCTTCTGATTTGTTTCAGAGTGCTTTATTGAGGGGTGATAGCGTATTACAGTGGGAATATTACAATGTATATTTCGATTATGAAAATATGCCTCGGAAGGCGAACCTAAAACAGGTATCGATTCTCGCCAAATTTTGTAAGCTAATTTGGAACCAATAGTATTATTATTTCCTACTTCAGGAGCGGGTCTTTCAACTGAGGACTTTTTATTACTTTTAGGTTCTTGAGAGTGTAATTTGAACAATCCTAAAATATCAATAAAGGGGCATTCTGATTTATGACAGTATAGGAGTAAAACGCCAGTGGCACTATTTCTTAGCGTTAATGCATTTTGGTCTTTTCTGCCTGTTGGTTGACATATTGGACACGGTCCAGTTCCATAAGAACCATGCCATCGCCCTCCAATCTTAGCAGTTAGGTGCTTTGCGTTTTGGACAATCGTATCATTCATTTCAATGATTTCTCCCCTCATACTCGGATGTTGAGAGAAATTGATTTGAGTTAATCCAGTCTGCAATATCTTCTAGGGAATAAAATACCCGCCTTCCTAACTTACAGTACTTTGGCCCTCTACCTGACAAGCGCATTTTTGCCAAAGTGGATTTTGAAAGCCCTAGGTTCTTAGCGGCCTGAGATGTGCTTAGAATTATTGGTTGCTGAGGAAGCATCGATATATCTCCATGAACTAAAAACAATGAGTTGATATTTCATGGAAGTTTTATCAATCACTATTGCTGTTGCGCACTCTAAATTTGCAGCAACACCAATTTGGTCTTTGGAGCATTATCGCTACTTCATCGATTTTTTTTCGCTAAGTCTGCAGAAAACTGCCCAAGATGCCTGACTATTGGGAGCAGTTCCTCAGCTTCCCTTTGGAGGGAATTTTCTGGAAACATTCTCGATACTGTTGAAACATTCAAACCACATTCAGATGCTAGTTTTCGCATTGTGGGTGTTTGATTATTCATCAAACATTCTATTGCCAAAAACAGTATCGCGAAACGCTTTCCATCGTGTTCGATGTTTGCATCAAATTTGTTTCCTTCAAATGTTCCGATTTGATAGCCAATCAAAACAATTAAATCAGTTGGAAGTGAATGGATTTCATTTTTAACCAGTGATTCAAGCATTATCCAAATCAGATAGTTGACCAAAGCATCTGAAATACCTTGCTTAGAACTAACAACGTGTGTTGCGCCACTTTTTTCTAGATCTTTGCGTTGTAAGACCCTATCCATCAAGTCCAAACAAATTCTTGAAACTGCCTCACTATCACCATCGAGAGATCTAGCAATATCTTGGAGCTGGAGGTCATGTCTCTCTAGTATTTTTTCATTAGCAAGCAACCAATCCAGTCCAAACGAAAAATTTAATCCAATATATTTCTCTGGCTCTTCCCTTCGTATACGCAGGTATTCTCTTAGAGTTCTGATCTTAGGAGATTTATCTACATCAGGCGGATAACCTTGATTCGATGACACTAACAAATTCTCCCTAAAATGATTGGTAATTCTAAATTAATATATCTCGTCAAATGACCAAGTTCTTACCCTTTAATTGCTTTGCCAATTGTTGATGCGATGTTTTCACTTACCGCTTTTAATGGGTCATCCTGCAGATGCGCGTAACGAAGAGTTGTTTCACTATTTGAGTGTCCCAGGAGCGCTCCAATCATAGGAAGACTAGCACCTTCAGAAACAGCGATACTTGCAAAACTGTGTCGAAGATCATGCAACCGCACATCTTGAAGTTTCGCATTGTTTCTAATAATTCTCCAGACTTTCGGAGTTCCAGTGTAATAACCTGCTCCACTCTCGGCAGGAAATACAAATTGAGAAAATTTTGATCTAGGAAACTTGGCTAATATATCGACCGCGTTTGAATTCATAGGCACAGATTTTTGACCTGTTTTTGAGTCAAAAAATCGAAGAAAGCCAGCACTGAAATCTATTGACTCCCATTTGAGTGTTTCGATCTCCCCTTTTCTAGCGCCTGTGAATATAAGTAATTTAACTATGGTCAGCGCCTTTAAATTCAAACCACGCTTCTGGCAATCATCAAGCGCTTTACCAAGACGAATAAATTCATCATGGCTTAAAAAGCGCTCAGATTTTTTCCCAGGATATTTTTTTACACCATGGACTGGATTAGATGTCAGCATTCCCAAGTCAATTGCATAAGTAAAAATCCCTCCAAGTAATCCTAACGTTCGAGAAGCTGTTCCTTTCCCACCTGTGACAATTGCACGACCTCTCAATCCAGTTTTCTGATCGACTGCCGTCTTTCCCATCGCCACCGAATTGAGAAATTTCTTAATCTCAGCACGGTTAATCTCACTGACCTTTTTCCTGCCTATTAACGGTTTAATATGACGCTCAATACGACCTCTATCAGTGGAGATTGTGCTATCTTTTTTCGAACCAATCCCGTGTTTAAGATATAGATCACACAATTCTGAGACCGTAATTTCTTTTTTTGCTTCTTGCTTTAATTCCGAAGGATCTTGTCCCTGGGCAACCTGCCCAAGAATCTGCTTCGCCTTGACCCTTGCCTGATCAACTGTCCAAGGTGAACCGTGAGCACCTATTGTGTATCTTCGGGACTTTCCAGCGCGCCCTCCGGCCAGACGATACTGGCATACATATGCCTTTCGACCACCCTTACAAATTTTTATGCCAAATCCCTTTAACTCACCATCCCATAGAAAATAATCCATTTCCTTTGGTGCAGCTTGATCAATTTTAATTTTGGTTAATCTTCCAGACAACTTTTGCTCTCCTGGTCAGATCCTTTACATTAAAGTAATCACATAGTAAGCAAATCGTTATGCATGTCAATCAAAGCAAATAAATCATAATGTATTTAACTTATTGTATTTAATATTATATAGTAATATTGATCACCTTAAAAATATCAAAATATCTTTACATCCTCTGCTCTCCGAAGGCAGAGGTCAGAGGTTCAAATCCTCTCGGGTGCACCATTTACCCCATGAAACCCTGATGTAACCCATTGGAATCACGCAGTTCCTAGTGTTTTGCTGTCCAGAGGGTAGACCAAATGGGAGACCATTTTCCGCCGTATATCTATACCAAACGCGGGACCTTTTATTTCTCCCGGCGTATTCCCAAGGATGTGCAGGGGCATTTCAACACTGAACGCATCATGTGTTCGCTGAAAACCAAAGCACTCTCTCGGGCTTCACGCCTCGCACAGCGGTTAAATGAAGACCTTGAGGATGAATGGTGGCAGATACGCCGCCGCAATGCAGAGACCATGTTTTCACGGTTCCTGAAGGAGCAAACTGGCCCGCTAGCTCCTTCTGATTTTCCATCCTTGAGTGATTTGGGGGTTATAAACACAAACACTATCTAAAGTCTGTGTTGTTTAAGTTTCTCGGGATGAGTTCTAATTGTAAACAAACTGTAAACAGAATAGATAAAACCAAAAATGCACCTTATGATTTAATTGTATATTTTAAACCAATTTAATGAATTATAACATATTTTTATTTATCATTAAGGAACTTGGATGCTTCTTTCTACTTTCTATTTTTTTGCAAAAATATTCAGATATTTGCCAAAGACAAAGAAGGTACATTTGCTTGATATGAATGCCACTTTCTTTGTTCCGATAAATAACCATTATGTATGTGACGACTTAATTGACATATCAAAACAAAAAAGAGAACCAGTGTTATATGAATGGCTGAATAATTTGGACGATGGTTCCATTTTATTTGATATCGGAACAAGTTATGGCCAAGAATCTTCACTAGCGTCATCTTTAACAAATAAAAATGTAAAGGTCTTTGGGTTTGATTGCAGTCTTTATCAAAGTCACTTTTGTGCATTAAATAAGAAACTCAATAACGACAGATTTAAGTTCATATTTGCCGCAGTTGGGGCAAGATCAGGGGAATTAATAAATATCACGGCTAACTCTGATACGCATATACCGTCATTACATAAAAAGAATGTCACTTACGAGTATGAAGTAATGTCTCTTGCATTAGATGATTTTGCAAAATCAAATAATGTTACGCCAACCCATATAAAGATTGATGTTGATGGAGCGGAAAACGAAGTATTGAAAGGCGCAATTAATATACTTCAATCTCAATCAATAAAAGAAGTCTTCATAGAAATAGATAATGATAATCTTGCCATTATAGATTTTATGACTTCACAAGGATTTAAAATCCGTTGGCAAGTTAGCAAAGACCAGAATGTTGATATTCTTTTTTCAAAATCTTCTTGATTTGGCATCAAACAAACACCCTTTCCATTGCCTGATGATTTCTAGTCAATATTATTCACTTTGAAACAAAGTGAGAAACATTTACTCGTATTGACAGCAGGTCTGTGACACCTAAGATGGCCGAACTACTACAGATTGATTGGCCTGTGGTGCATAATAAGTGAACCAGCCTCTCGGGTGCGCCAATCAAGTTATGCCCCTCCCGCGAAGCGCTGATTTCAGGCAATACGGGCATAGCATCATCATAAGACCATCATTTATTTGATAAATACCGCCGCGATACCCTATGATACCGGTGGTGGCGATATCTGCTTACCCCTTGCCATCCCACGCCTTCCTGATGGAGAACAGAACCCATGAAGCTGAGCGACTACAAGGCCCTGACCTTCGATGTCTACGGAACCCTGATTGATTGGGAAAGCGGCATGGTTGAGGGGCTGAAACCCCTGACGGATAAAGTCGGCCGCCCGCTCTCCCGTGATGAAATTCTGGAAGCCCACGCCTATCACGAGTCGTCAACGCAGCGCTGGACGCCGGCGAAAAAATACTCGGATCTGCTCGGGGTCGTGTATCGCCGGCTGGCCGAGGAATGGGGAGTTGAGGTAACCTGGGAAGAGTGCCAGGCTTACGGCCTTTCCGTCCGGCAATGGCCCGCCTTCGATGACAGCCGCGCCGCGCTTGCCTACCTGAAACAACATTTCAAGCTGATTGTCCTGACCAACACGGACAATACCAGTTTTTCCGGCTCCAATGCCCGCCTTGGCGTGGCTTTTGATGGCGTCTTCACCGCCGAGGATATCGGCAGTTACAAACCCGATGACCGGAATTTTGAATATATGCTTGAGACGCTTCGCCGCCAGGGGATTGAGAAGCGCGAGATCCTGCACACGGCCGAAAGCATGTTCCATGATCACGCACCGGCAAACAGGCATGGACTGGCGAATTGCTGGATTTACCGTCGCCACGACAAGGAAGGATTCGGGGCAACCATGAACCCCGGCGATATGCCGCACTATGATTTCTGCTTCAACAGCATGGCGGAACTCGTCAAGGCCCACCAGGCGGAACAGGCCGGGGCATAAATTACAGAACCCTCCTGGACATTCAGCCAATCCCGTCTATTTGGTGCCGTACATCCGGTCGCCCGCATCACCAAGACCAGGCAGAATATACCCATGGTCATTGAGCTCACGGTCAATGGCGGCGGTGTAGATCGGCACATCGGGATGCTCGGCGGAGAAGGATGCAATCCCTTCCGGTGCGGCAAGAAGGCAGACAAACTTGATCCGCTTGGCGCCGGCATCCTTGATCCGCTGCACCCCGGCGGCGGCTGAATTGCCCGTGGCCAGCATCGGGTCAACCACCACGCAGACACGTTCATCAAGGCTTTCCGGCAGTTTCAGATAATATTCCACCGGCACCAGCGTCTTCGGGTCGCGATAAAGACCGACATGACCGACACGCGCCGAGGGAACGAGATCAAGCATGCCATCGAGAAGCCCGTTGCCCGCCCTCAGGATGGAGATGAAACACAGTTTCTTGCCCTCAAGCTTGGGAAGTTTTGCCACTTCAAGCGGGGTCTGGATATCCACCTCTTCGGTTTCCAGATCACGGCAGACCTCATAGGCGAGCAGCAGGCTGATCTCCCGCAGAAGCTGGCGGAATTTCGCCGTTGGCGTTTCCACATCCCGCATGATGGACAATTTATGCTGGATCAGCGGGTGATGGACGATACTGGCGTTATGGTCGGTCATCGGGGAGTCCTCCTTCTTCAAAAGATCAAGGGAATGGTCAGAAAATCGTGCCGCTGCTGTCAAGCGTCAGCGGCGGGCCGCCATCGGGGCGAAACTCTCTTGCGATCTTTCGTCCAGCGGTCCAGGTACCGCCCTGAAGCACGCTTGCAAGAGGCAGGCTTTCCGCGTCATCGCCTGTATGCTGGCGCACGGCTGCCGCCACCTTGTCGAGCAGCGCCACGGTCAGCCCGCGCCATTCCACCACCAGCGGGCTTTTCGGGTGATGCGCCAGAGCCGCCGCGTCGGCATCCTTAAGGGAAAGGACTTCCGTGTCGATAAATAGTCCGCCATTTCTGTATTCGGCAAGCCCGGTCAGTGCATCGAGTTCCACCACCCTGATCCCGGCCTCTTCAAGAGGTTCGATCAAGGAATAAGCCATCCATTGCGAGAGTTTATGAAAAGGCAGGACACCATTGGTGATATCCTGCCGGATGATCTTCGGATGATGGCCGACATCGCCAACCGGGATATCACCCAGACGCACGCCTTCCGGCCAGATGCTGCCGATCCCGCGCAACAGCGCGATGAGAATTTCACGCGCCTTCAGCCCCTCGCCTTCCTGCCGGGCGGTCAGATAGTCATAGAGATTTCCCGGGCGCAGCTCGCCATCCCGGCCGAACATCTCCGCCGCCCCGCCGAGGGCAGCCCCAAGCCGGTTGAGAAGCCCTGCCCGTTCTTCCAGCCCGACAAGCGGGTTCTCGGAACTGACCTGGAAGACTTCAGCCAGATCTGCCGCACTTATGGCTTCCAGCGCTACTGCATCGACACGAAGAGGGTCATCAACTCCATACCGGCTGAGCCTGCCGCTTTCCACCAGACGAATGCTGGCAAGGGCAAGTCCTTCGGATCTGCCGTAGACAAGCCCGGTTCCGGCATCGGCATACTGCCACTCCGCCCCGGCCCCGGCATCGAGCAGAACCGACACCACCGCAAGATCCATCCGCCGACGTGCCTTCTCTTCTGGGGATACATCAGCAAGCCCCGCCGCCAGTTCTGCCCAGAGATCTCGGCCACCGAGCTCAAAATGCCGCCACCGGCTGTGGAACGGCACCTTGCCATCAGGATAGTTGGTGCGTATTTCCTCAAGCACCAGTTCCGTTGCGGCGTCAAGGTTTTCAAGGTGGAGATGAAAATGATCAACCTCGCCGAGTGTGGCGGCATCGAACAGCTCATGGCAACGCTGGCGGACAGATTCAGGCGTCAGCAGAGCGGTGACGGCATCTTGATCCCCTGTCATCATTCGTCGATTGCCCTGCCCTTGACCCCATCGAGATCCTCCCCTTTCTTCGGGGCCTCCTTGGTGAAATATCCGGCCGCTTTCTTGGCTTCCATTTCGACATGCGCATCTTCGGGGATCAACTCTTCCGGGATATCAAGCCGCTCACCGATTTCGATACCCTGGGCGACAAGTGCATCATGTTTCATGTCGCTCATCGAAGCAAAGCGGTCAATCCGCGTGATCCCAAGCCAGTGGAAGATATCCGGCATCAGTTCCTGAAAGCGGGCATCCTGAACACCGGCGACGCATTCGGTCCGCTCGAAATACTTGGCGGCGGAATCTCCGCCTTCCTGGCGTTTGCGGGCGTTATAGACAAGAAACTTGGTCACCTCGCCCAGCGCCCGGCCTTCCTTGCGGTTATAGACCACCAGCCCGTTGCCCCCTTTCTGGGCCATGTCGACACAGATCTCGATCCCATGGGTAAGATAGGGCCTGCAGGTACAGATATCCGAGCCGAACACATCAGAGCCATTGCATTCATCATGCACGCGGCAGGCGAGCGGTACCGCCAGATCATGAAGAGTTTCAGGATCGCCGAAAATATAGGCGGTAATACCGCCGATCGGGGGCAGAAACACCTCAAGATCCGATCGCGTCACCAGTTCCGGATACATCCCGCCCATCTGCTCAAAAATCACTCGCCGGAACGCGTGTTCATCGACCCCGAACCGCCGCGCCAGACCCGGAATATACCAGACCGGATCAATCGCGATCTTCGTGACATTCACATCGCCGTTGCCGAGTAGCACCCGGCCATCCGGCTTCAGCCTGCCCTGATCGATAGCATCGCGAAGTTCCATCAGTTTGAGCCTGGCCTGGGTGATGGCAATCGTCGGGCGGATATCAAACCCTTCGCTGATCTGTTCCTTGAATTCATCCGCCACCACATGCCCCCAGGGATCAAAGGAGACGATTTTCTCCGGTTCACTCCATTGGGGATGCGGGCCGATGCGGGTGACCGGGGAAGTGTTGGTCAGGTCCGGCACATGCGCGGGATCAAGCCTGCCAGCAGCAACGGAAACGGCACGATACACGGAATAACTGCCGGAATGCGTCCCGATGACATTTCGATGCATGGGATTGGATACGCTGCCAATCACCGGGCCGCGACTGCGCGCGTCTTCCGCACCCCAGTGGATCGGGGAGAAATAGTTCGACCTTGAATGGGACGTCAATACGATATGGCGAGGGCTGGACATCTGATTACCTCTTTCCGAAAGCCTTTCCGCTGGCGCTGTCTTATCCGTTCCAGTTCGGATGGTACCTGGGCCGGATTCCGGCCTTGCTGCCCCATCCCTGCTGATCATCAACTAGCCTAGATATAACTTGACCATTTGGTCAACTTTTATTTTTGCACAGGCAGATCAGCAGCTCTTATCTTGTTCCAAGGCCGCGGAGGATCACTTCGGTAACGGTTTCAACGGCTTTTGCGTATTCATCGGCGCTGATCGTCTCGCTCCCGAGCACAGCGGTGATCTGGGTGCTGAAATCAGCGTATGTCTGGGTAGCCGCCCATATAAGGAAGAGCACATGCCGGGGCGGAACTTCAGCCATCTCCCCGCGCGCCTGCCAGATCTCGAACACCTCGGCCTGTTTGCTGACCCAGTCTTTCAGATCATGGGCCAGATAGTCGCCGATGACCGGAGCACCGGCGATAATCTCCATGGCAAAGACCTTGGAGGCATTCGGCCGTTTCAGCGACAGATCCATTTTCGCTTCGATATATTTTCGCAAAGCATCCTCCGGCTTGTCCTTCGCCGAAATATCGCCGAGCGCTCCAAGCCAGGTTTCGAGAATATCCTGGCAGACAGAACGGTAAATCTCTTCCTTGCTGCGGAAGTAATAGAGAAGATTAGCCTTTGGCAGACCGGCTTCAGCGGCGATTTCCATCAGCCTTGCTCCGCTGAAGCCCTGCCGGGCAAAAACGGTTTCAGCGGCCTTGAGGATACGGGCCCTCATTTCCGCCCCGCTCCTTGTCCTGGCGCTATTGGAGGCCGGCCTGGTCACGTCAGCCCCTACGCCTCGACCGTGAAATGCAGTTCGGTGGGCACCGCGTCACGGCCATTGATCGGGTTCTTGTCCTGCGGGCAGGCGGACATCACGGCAATGGAGTCTTCAAGCGCCCTGAGACCCACCACATCTCCGGGGGATGAGACCGTCGGCTCAAAAGAGGTACGACCTTCATCCGTGATGGGAATATTCATCCAGAGATTGAACGGATCGGGAACCAGCGGCGGCGTGAGCCCGATTGCCTTAAGTGCCATCCGCAGATTATCAGCGCAGTTGTCATGATATTCGTCACATCCCAGCAACTGATACCGCGGCCAGTCGCAGCAGGACATGATCGTATCATGCACCCCCGGCGAGGTGTCGCATTCAATTTCAAGCAGCGGCTGGCGCCGATTGGTCACAAGCTTGTCCCCGACTTTCGGGAAAACGGACTGAAGCCAGGTCCGGCAATGCGACATGGAAAGAAACTGCCCCATATCCGATCCCAGATAGGCCCAGAAGTCACAGACCTGCGTGCCGTGGGTATTCTCTACCCGCAACAACTGCCCTGCCTTGAGGCGGACCGCGACGCCACATCGGGGCGGGATACGGTAACGCATGCCGGTCTCGGGCGTGCCGTCGGGCGAAACAGCTGCGGTCAGGCTGGCATTTACCCCTTCGGAAAAGGCGGGGTCATATAAAGGCAGGCTCATCTCTCAGTCCTCGGCGATATCTTCGGCCCAGAGTTCGGGTTTCTCGCGGATGAATCTCTCCATCAGCGCGATGCAGTCGGGGTCATCGGCGATGACGATTTCAACCCCGCGCTGGCGGAGAAACTCTTCATTGCCGCCGAATGTTCTGTTCTCGCCGATCACGACCCGCGGGATACCGAACTGGACGATGGTGCCGCTGCACATCATGCAGGGGCTCAGCGTCGTATAAAGCACGGTGTCACGATAGGTTTTCTGCCGCCCGGCCTTGCGCAGGGCATCCATTTCTCCATGGGCGATCGGATCACCCTGCTGAACCCGCTGGTTATGCCCCCGCGAAACCTCCCGGCCATCGCGCGCCAGTACCGAGCCGATGGGGCAGCCCCCGGCATCAAAACCTGCCTTCGCCTCGGCATAGGCAATCTTCAGCATTTCCCTGTCGATATCCGTGATCATGATTTTCCCTTTTCTAGCTCGAGCGTCCTATTGGTGCGGTGTAATAGGGGAGTTTATCCCGCCGCGGCACATACGCACCACTGGCCACCACCTGATCCAGATGATCGGCGATCTGGTCCAGCCGGGCAAACCAGACATGTTTTGAGTTTAGCGTCTCTTCCAGCCAGGCCTCGACCTGTTTCCAGCGGGCCAGCCTGCCGGTGAGGAAAGGATGGAGGATGAGCATGAAAAAACCTCCGGCCTCATAGGCGGCCTCGAATTCCTCCCAGAAACCGGACAGGCCCACCGACGGCGCCTTGACCGGCATCATATATCCGATTTCGGCGTAATGCGCGAAAGGCGGCCAGTCATCGCCCCCCCAATGTACCGGCATTTCCCAGAGCCCGCCATCTTTTGTCTCAAGCCGGTAGGGAATATCATCGGCCATCATGGACGAATCATACCGGAAGCCATGTTCGATCAGAAGATCGACGACTTCCTGATTGATGTTATAGACCGGCGCCCGATATCCGGCCGGGGTGCCGCCGCAGTATTTATGATGCACCGCCAGCGCTTTCTCGAACCAGGCACGCTGGTCCGGTGCGTCAATCGGGTCTTCATGCAGATAGCCGTGATGGCCGATCTCATGCCCGCCCTCAAGAATGGCCTCAACGGCGTCAGGGTAGGTTTCAATGCACCAGCCGGGAATGAAGAAGGACTGCTTGATGCCCAGCCTCCGATAGGTTTCAAGAATCCGCGGCACGGCCACGGTCGGCCCGTAACGCCCCATGCTGATTGGATAGAGCCGATCGTTGGAATCATCGGGGCGGGTGATATGAATGAGGCTGTCCGCATCCATGTCAAAGGATATCACGCAGGCGCAGCGGGCGCCATTCGGCCAGGGTACAGGGTTGCTGATCATCAAAATCTCCTCATCTACTTATCCGGCACCAATATAATGGGCACGTTCCGATGCCCAAGAAACATAAACCTTGCCCATATGCTTTAAATCCATATCCGCAAGTTCACGTTCCTGGATCTGCACCTTGAACTCGCTGCCGTCAGGGGCTTCGAGGAAAAGCGTCACCACCGAGCCGATGAATTCCTCGGAAATCAGCGAGCACTCAATGCTGTTGGCGGCTTTTGGCCGGGTTGCGGAAAGATGGACAAGATCAGCCGCGATGACGAAACTCCCCGCATCGCCCGGCGCGGGCTTCGGCCTATCCCCGAGATGAAGCGTAAACGTGCCGAGATCACCCTCAAGGGTCACCGTCTTGCCTTTGGCCGATTTCACCTTGCCGCTGATGATGTTGTTGCGGCCGACAAATTCAGCCACAAACCTGTTGGCCGGGGCACGATAGATATCCTTTGGCGCACCTATCTGCGCGATATGCCCCCGTGACATGATCACCACCCGGTCAGCCATGGCAAAGGCTTCGGACTGGGAATGGGTCACATAGACAAAGGTGATCCCCAATTCACGCTGCAGGCGGGTGAGCATCGACTGCATCCGAATGACAAGATTGGCATCGAGCGCTGAAAGAGGTTCATCCAGAAGAAGGATTTTCGGTTCCGTCACCAGCGAACGGGCCAGGGCAACACGCTGTTTCTGGCCGCCCGAAAGACTGCTGATGTCACGTTCGGCAAATTCACCGATTTCAAGCCGGTCAAGCCATTCAAGAGCCTTGCGTCGCCGCGTCGCCGCATCCACCCCGCGCATCTGAAGCCCGAACTCGACATTCTCCCGGGCGTTCAGGAAAGGAAACAGCGCCAGCGACTGCCAGACCATCGGGGTATCACGCTCATGCGGCGGCACCGTGTTCATGACCCGGCCCTGCATCCGGATCTCTCCTTCCGACGGTGCCTCAAGCCCTGCGAGCATCCGCAGGGTTGTCGTCTTGCCGCAGCCCGACGGCCCCATGATGGCGATGAACTCACCTTCATCAATGGTGAAATTCATGGTTTCCACGGCGGTGAAATCACCGAATCTCTTGACCACCGAATCAAATTCTACCAATGCATCAGCCATGATTTCCCTTTTCTTTCTTTTGCCGTGTCATCAGCACCACCTGGGCGATGATGACCAGCGTCATGGAGGTCAGGAAGACAAAACTTCCGATGGCGTTGACCTGCGGATCAATATTGCCGGTCACGATTTCAAGAATGATAACCGGTATCGTCTTGTTGAGGCCTGAGATGAACCAGGCAATGGCAAATTCATCAAAGGATACAGCCGCCGTCAGACAGAAGGATGAGATAATGGCAGGACGGCAGAAGGGGATGATCACCCGCCTCAGCGCCCGCCACTGATCTGCCCCGAGATTCCAGGCCGCCGCCTCGAGACTTGGATCCATCTGGCTCAACCGCAGACGGATGATGGCCATGGCAAAAGGTGCCGTCAGCACGGTATGGGCAATGATGATCGACACGACCTGCCCCGAAAGACCGATCTTGGCAAACCATGCCAGCATGGCCAGCGCCATGATGATCAGCGGTATAGTCGGCGGCAAGAGGATCAACGCCAGATAAAGCGGCTTGAGCTTGAACCGGTAGCGATAATCCGTATAGGCGGTGGTAAAGCCGAGAAAGGTTGCAAGAAAGGCAACCGAGAGCGACACAAGCAGGCTTGTTCTGGCCGCTTCCCAGACATCGGGGTCCTGCCAGATTGTCTCATACCATTTCAGCGTGAAACTGCCGAGCGGAATGGTCGGGAACCGGTCCGAATTAAAGGAAAAAATGATGCTGAAGACAATCGGCGCGAAGATGAAAACAAAGACAAGCCCGAGATAGCCGAACAGAAACCCTTTGAGCAGACGGTCACTTTTCATGAAACTCTCCGCCGGTAGGCCGCCGCAATCCCGGCAAATGCGACGATGAACAGCGTGACCATCATGACCACCGCCACCACCGCCGCCCGGGGCCATTGCTGGCCGGATTTGACCGTATCGACAATCAGGATCGGCAGGGTTGGCGGCTTAGATCCGCCGAGATAATAGGGGCTCACGAAATCACCGAAAGACAGGATGAAACAGAACACCGCCGCGATGATGAGGCCCGTGCGCGCCAGCGGCAGCACGACACGGAAGATGGTGCGCCAAGGCCGGCAGCCGAGGTTATGCGCCGCCTCGACCAGCGACCGGTCAATATTGGCAAGCGAAAACGTCTGCAGGATGATGACCAGCGGCAGGGTCAGGGTCATGTAGCCGATGATGGTGCCGAATTTGGTATTCAGCATCACATAGGGCCCAAGCCCGATATAGCCCAGCACGGCATTGATGACACCACTTTCCGCCAGGATCACATACCAGGAAAATATCCGCACAAGATAACTGGTGAAAAAGGGGATGATCAACAGAAACACCGCCCAGCGGCGGGTGGTCTCCGACACCCGGAAAGCAAGAGTATAGGCGGCCGGAAAGGCAACCGTCATGACCACCAGCGTTGCCAGCGTCGCAAGACCAAGGGTCAGCGCGTAACTGTCCCAGAAATAGTCCCGGCTCATCATCTTGAGCCAGTTCTTCATCACGAAGGCTTCGGTCATGCGGTAGTTGCGCACGATGAAGAACGACATCGCCACCATGAAGATCAATGGCGCAATAAAGAAAAGGGCCTGCCATATCACGATCGGCAGACGCAGACTGTACTTGAAAAGAGACAGGCGCGCGAAAAGCCCCGAAGATCCGGCCTCCGTTATTCCTGTTTCCGATGATTTGCCTGAAACAGGCATATTTCACCACTATCCTGGAATGGCTGATCTGATATCAGGTCCACAGGACAGGGATTGCTCCCTGCCCTGTATCGCAGTATCGATATCGATCATGCGTTCTTGTATTCGGACCAGAAATCGTTCCAGTCTTCCAGCGACTGCTGAACAGGAATGTTCCGGTAATGGATACGGCCTTCCTTGACCAGGGTAATCGGATCATTGGACATGCCATCGATCTGGCCTGTCCGTTCGGCTTCCTTCCGGTCAACCTCGATCAGCTTGGCGCGACCGGATTTGGTGATCGCGAAACCGGGATAGGCGGCCATCTGCGCCGATTTCACCTGACCTTCCGGAGACAGCATGTACTGGATGAACTTCTTCACGATATCAGCTTTCTCGGAGCCTTTGCCGATACAGTAGGATTCCGTCCACTGGATGCCGCCTTCTTTCGGCACCACGGAACCAACCGGCGCACCGTCCTTTTCCAGCACCCCGGTGATCCAGTCACCGATACCGCACATCGCCAGCATCTCGCCGTTCTTCAGCGAGTTGAATGTCCCGCCGTAATCGAAATACCCGCCAACCTGCGGCCGAAGCGACAGGGTGGTGTCCTGAACCTTGTCCCACTGGCTGTCGGAAAGATCCCAGAGACCGGCGCCATTGCCGTTGTAAAGGCTCATCATGCCGAGACTTGGAAGATGCCAGTCGAAATGGCCGACCTTGCCCTTGACTTCCGGCTTCCAGAAGCAGGAATAGCTCATCGCTTCCTCGGCGGTGATGGCGTTCTTGTTATACGACACCCCGAGATGTCCGAAGCGGACCATCATCGAAAAGAGTTTGCCGTCCTTCCAGTGCCCCGGGAATTTCGTGAAATCCTCATAGAGCATATCGTCAAAAGGATAATCCGCAGCATTGAGCTCTTCGATATATCCCGCCGCGTTGAGCTGCTGGACAAATTCACCATCGGAAAGAATGACATCATAGGTACCGGGAGGAGACTGGGCGATCAGGCCGAGCATGTTATCGCCGCCAGCATAATATTTCGGCTTGAACTTGACGTTGTTCGCCGCTTCGAATTCGCTGACGATATCCGGCTCGCCATGGCCGTACCAGGCCAGCATGTTGATCTCAACCGGTGCGGCCCATGCGCGTGAGATAAACGGCGTTGAAAGTGCAGTTGCCCCGCCATAAGCCAGTACCTGCCGCCGTGATGGCGTATGCGTCAGAATTGAACTTTTGTTCTTCATGCCAGAAATCCTCCAAATATTCTTGTTATGCAAACCAAGTTTTCACCAATTCGGTCAGATTTGCAAAAACATTCATCCTGTGGTTAGCATCAGGCAGGAGAATCTATCCATTAGGGTCAGGGCTTCTGTATCAGATCACCTGGGCCAGGTCCGGCCAGATATCGAGGGAAAAGGCGCCGCAAAATAAGATGAACAGGTTTGAATTCCATCATTTATTTAACACAAAAGGTCCGGTCATCCTGCCGGTCATTCATGTCATTGACCGCGGCCAGACCGCAGCCAATATCGACAAGCTTGTCCATGCCGGGATCAGCGGATGTTTTCTGATAAATCATGATTTCGATGTGGCAACCTTCCTGCCCATCATCCGTTCGATTCGTTCCCGCTATCCGGATTTCTGGATCGGGATCAATTTTCTGGCGGTCACCGGCCTTGAGGCATTTCCTGTACTGGCCTTGCTTGAACGTGACGGGTTCAGGATCGATGCCTATTGGGGAGACGATGCCCGCATCGACGAAAGAACAGATGATCAGCCCGAAGCAGAAGCCATCAGTAAGACACGGGTTGAATCCGGCTGGAAAGGGCTTTATTTCGGCGGCACCGCATTCAAGAAGCAGCGTCCGGTCAACCCCGATGATTACGCAACTTCCGCCCACATCGCCGGCGGTTACATGGATGTGGTGACCACCTCGGGCATTGCGACCGGCAACGCCGCCGAAATCAGCAAAATCGCGACCTTCCGTTCGGCCTTGCCGGATACACCGATCGCGCTTGCCTCCGGCATTACTCCAGAAAACGCCGAAGATTATCGAATGGTTGATTGTTTCATGGTTGCGACCGGCATCAATATTGACAATGATTTTTACAATATTGACCCGGCGAAACTGCACCAGCTTATGTTGCGCTGCCAGGAAATGGAGGATCAGATATGACCGAAACCACCATCACGAAAGATAACGGGGCACGAAAAGACCGCTGGTATCTTCGTATCATGTCACCGAATACAAAAGGCGAAAAATTTGCCTGGCTTGATCCAACCTCCATCTATATCAACGGCGAGGCGTTTCATGATCTGCTTGATGACCTCATGGCCGATCTCGGCGAGGTGAAATGTGATGTGGTGGGCGGGCTTGATGCCATGGGATTTGTCCTTGGCTCGGCACTGGCAACACGTCTTGGCGTCGGCTTTCTGCCGATCCGGAAAGCAGGCAAACTCTGCGTTGATACCGACAGCGTCAGTTTCTCGAACTATTCCGGCCGCACCCAGGATATGGAAATCCGCAAACCTGCCTTTGCTGAAGGCACCCGTGTTCTTCTGGTGGATCAGTGGATCGAAACAGGCGGCACCATGGACGGCGCCATCCGCCTGATTGAAAAACAGGGCGGCAAGGTTGCAGGGCTCGTTGCCATCGCCATGGAAGGCAACGCCCAGACCGCCGGATACCGAACCCGCTTTCCCTGCATCACCGCGGTTCAGCCTGGCACGGACCTGCAGGAGCAGTGCAACCGCCAGAATCTTGAAAGTTTTGCTGAATACAAACCTGAAATGGCCTTTCCCCGCTTGCGCTAGGGCGGTGGCTTGCGGCATCGGCTTCGCTGAAAGGGCTGCGGCGCAAGGTTCAGGATGACCGCGCCTTTCTGAACGCGTCCAGCCAGTCAAGACTGGCATCCGTATCGCCGCCATCGGGATGATATTCAGCCCCCAGCGGGGCCGTATACCCCAGTCCTTCCAGATGACGGAACAGGGCCGGATAATCAATATCTCCCCTGTCCGGGTGGCCTCGATCCGGCACGCCCGCGAACTGGATATGGCCAATCCGGTGCCAGTATTTTTTCAGCAACGGCTCAAGCTCACCTTCCATCAGCGCAAGATGGTAGCAGTCAAACATCAGTTTGAGATTGGGCGCACCCACGGCAGAGATCACCCGCTCGGCGCGCGCTGTCCCATCAAGAAAATATCCCGGCACATCCCGGGGGTTGAGCGGCTCGATCAGCACGGTCAATCCCGCCCCGGCCGCAAGACGTGCCGCATGGTCAAGGTTTTTGCAAAACACCTCCTCAGCATCATCGCCGGCGGCACAGCCCGCCATGACATGCACCACTTCGGCGCCGATTGCCTCGGCGTATCTCACCGCCTCTTCGATAGCGGCACATGCCTCGACTTCCCGGCCAGGGAGGGCAGCAAGCCCGAACTCCCCAGCATCACGATTGCCGGCCGAGGTATTGATCCCGATCATAAAAAGGCCGGTATCGGCCAGCGCCGCCGCAACCTCGCGTGCAGGGGTTGCGTAAGGCCAGTGGCACTCCACCGCATCAAATCCGGCCCGCGCCGCCTGATGGATGGCAACGGGAAGATCCAGCTCACGCCAGAGCAACCCCAGATTTGCTGAAAACCGCGTCACGCCCCCAACACCCTCCTGATCCTGCAACCATCCCGCGCCCGCCGCATCCCGGCGCGGACATATCACGTCCTTTTACCAAAAGGATTATAGCAGATCAGGTCAAGACCAGGAATGCAGACCGATGGAATTGCCTTCACTGTCGCCGATGATGGCGATAAAGCCATATTCCCCGATGGACTGCTTTTCAACAAAGACCATGGCACCCTGCCCCCGTGCCCAGTCCACCGCAAGGCCACATTCCTCAACCGAAAAATAGACAAGATTCCCGTCGGTGCTGGGCTGGCGCATCGGATGGTGGATGAGGGCACCTGTAGCCCCGGCCGCCCCCATTTCAGCAGGAAACATGCGCATTTCCATCTCGCCGCCTGACATTGGCGACGGCGACATTTCAACCCCGAGCAGACCTTCGTAAAAATCCTGCGCCCGGTCAATGTCATGGACATAGATCTCAAACCAGTTCACCGGATTATGCGTGCTCATCTTTCTCCCCCTTTCCAGCTTTCATGCCTGAAAGAAAAGGTGCAGTTTCTTCAGTCTAGAGAAATACGCAACGCCGCGAAATCTTATGAAGCGCATCTAATATAGGCGCCAGGAAGGCACATCACCCAAGGGCTTTCATCCCGCTGATATGCAGGTTGAGGGCACGGGTGGAAAAGAAGATCTCCGCCATGAAGAGCAGCATCGCGAGCGTCAGCGTCGCCGCCGATCCGGAATAGGTGAACAATCCCTTCATCTCCGCCCCATGGGCAAAGAGAAGCACCGAAACAAGGTTGAGCACAAAGGAAACGGCGGCAAAGAACTGGCTGTATTTCACCAGCTCGATCCGGAGTCTGAGGGATTTGAGCTCCGCCGTCAGCACGTCGGCCGGGCCCGTGGCAGGCGACGCGCCCATGATCTGTGTATGAAGCGCCCGTATAAGCCCGGCAACCGAAGTGTACCGCGCACCAATCGCCACCATGGCAAGTGGAATGGCCGGGAACAGAACCCCGGAAATATACAAGAGCTCCATAATCTCCAGCTCCGTGATGTGAGGTTGGTGGCCGTCTTTGGGGCGCGGCCTTTCCCTTCCGTTGAGGCGAGAACAATTTTGTTTTATCCAGTAAATGCGAAAACAAATACTGCTTATTTTACGGCAGGGTGATGCGTTTTTTGCACAACCCAGATTTTTCCGCCTGATCACATTTCCTGCGCTGAGCGCTCTTCCGGTGCATCTGTTTTTATGGTAAATCAAGTTTTGATCGATGGCGTCGATCATTGGCCTCTGGATGCACCACACTTTTGGATGCATCCCTAACATGGCCAGTTACAGCAATATGTAACACATCCTGTACGCCCGGATGAAAACCCCGGGCGTTTGTCTTTTTCGTAAAGCCCGGGCTTCAGGAAAGGACAAGACGATGCAACGTCCACAGATCATGCATCTTGAAAATGGTCATAAAGCCCCCCTGCCGTTCAGCGCCCCGGAATACGAACGCCGCCTTGCCGGTCTTCGTGCAATCCTGGCTGAACGCAACTGTGATGCCGCCGTGCTCACCTCCATGCATAACATCGCGTATTATACGGGCTTCCTCTACTGCTCGTTCGGCCGCCCTTACGCGGCGGTTGTGACAGCGGATAAGGTGACTACGGTTTCCGCCGCCATCGATGCGGGCCAGCCCTGGCGGCGTTGCCATGGCGAGAACATCATCTATACCGACTGGCAGCGCGGCAATTATTTCCACGCTATCTCAACCCTCATTCCCGGGTCCCGCCGCCTCGGCATTGAAGCTGATCATGTGACTCTTGCCACACGCGCGGCCATGATGGAGACGCTCGGCCAGCCTGAACTTGTCGATATCGCAGCCGACACCATGTCCAGCCGGATGATCAAATCCACCGAAGAGATTGCCCTGATCACCGCCGGCGCCGAGGTTGCCGATATCGGCGGCGCGGCGATCCGTGACGCCATCCGCCCCGGCACCCGCGAGATCGATGTTGCCATGGCCGGTCGTGATGCCATGGAACTGGCCATTGCCGAACGGTTCCCCGACAGCGAGATGCGCGATTCCTGGGTATGGTTTCAGTCCGGTCTCAACACCGACGGCGCCCATAATCCGGTGACATGCCGGCAGCTTGAAGCGGGCGATATTCTCTCGCTGAACACGTTTCCGATGATCAGCGGCTATTACACCGCCCTCGAGCGCACCCTTTTCCTGGGTGAACCCGACGCGGCCAGTCTTGCCTGCTGGCAGGCCAATGTGGCGGTTCATGAAAAGGGCCTCTCCCTGATCCGGCCGGGCATCTCCTGCGCCGAGATCACCGCCGAACTCAACGCGCTTTTTGACGAGCTTGGCTATCTTCAATATCGCAGTTTCGGCTACGGCCATTCTTTCGGTGTGCTCAGCCACTATTACGGCCGCGAAGCGGGGCTTGAGCTGCGCGAGGATATCGACACCGTGCTCGAGCCCGGCATGGTTGTTTCCATGGAGCCGATGATCACCATCCCCGAGGGCATGCCCGGGGCAGGCGGATATCGTGAACATGATATTCTGGTGGTCACCGAGGCCGGGGCAAGAAATATCACCGGCTTTCCCTATGGCCCGGAGCACAACATCATCCCTGCCTGAAGGATGGATGCAAACCGAACTGAAATCGGGGCGGCTTGCGCTGATGCTTCCGGCCGCCCTTCTTCCCGAATGCCCGTGACCTCGTTCAGGCCGAACTGCCGCGGTCTATCTGGGCGATGGTGATCACCACCCCTGCCGCAATGATGAGCGCAATGCCGAGAAAGCTCATCACGCCTGGCACAACACCCCAGAAGAGCCAGCTGAACACCCCGGCCGAAAGCAGATAGGCGTATTCATAGATCGTGGCATAGGACGTCCGGGTCAGCTGATAGGCACGGGTCATCATGGAAAGGGCTACCGATGCGCCGAGGGCGATGAAGGCCATCCAGACCCAGAACCGCATATCCACGTCCTGCCAGCCGCGGAAAAGAAACGCCGCTTCCTTGAGCAGCTCCTCTCGCACCGGAAAGGCGGTCATCAGGCTTGTATAAATGCATCCCGCACCGCCGATGGCGATCAGAAAACTCATCAGCAGGGCAAGCGGGCTTTCCTCGCGGCAATATCGCCAGGTAAGGATGGAGCCGATGGCGTAGCTCGCGCCGGCCAGAACAGGCAGAAGGTGATAGACGCTGAAACCTTCAGCCCCGGGTTTGAGCACCAGAATAACACCGGCACTGCCAACCGCCACCGCGAGAATGGGCCGAAACCCCACCCTTTCCCGAAAAATCAGGATCGAGAACAGCAAGACGAAGATGGGAGAGGTGAACAGTCCGGCCCCGGCTTCGGCGATCGGCATCATCGGCAGAACGCTGAAATAGAGCAGCATCGACATCACGATGAACGTGGTCCGGACCGCCACTGCCTTCAGGTTTTTCGGCACCACCGAAAGCCGGAATATCCGCCCCATCAGCAAGACGAACACGACCGCGATCAGCGACCGGCTGAAATGAAACTGCCCCACCCCGACCATGTCCGACACCCCAAGGGTTAGATTGTCGGTAAAACCGAAGACCGAAATCCCGGTCACCAGCAGCACAGCCCCTCGGCTCGCAGGCGGCATCTGGTCTAGAAAACGGGAAACAGGTCCAAAGATCATGACATGCCAACCAAGAGATAGAAACTTCCCCGACTATGCGCTTCCTTGCGGCCGCCGCCAAGCCGGAATCGCATCATCATATTCCGGCCCTTCAATACCCCCATCAGGGGGGAAGATTCTGTTTGCCCGAATGTTGAAATTTGCCTAGCGTTGCAGAATATGCCCAATGCAGGAGGCCGCCATGCCCGACAGCATCACCCCTCATGTTTCACCTGCCTTGCGTGATCGGTTCCTTGCCGACGGCTATCTGATGCCCGTCGATATTTTCACGGAAGAGGAAATCTGCTCCCATCGCCAGGAGTTGGAAGAGCTTGAACAACGTCTACACGCGATCAACGCCGGCAATAAAAGCCAGCTCAATTATCCCCATGTTCTCTTTCGATTTGCCAATACCATGGCACGGAACCCCCGGCTTCTCGATGTGGTTGAATCGATACTCGGGCCGGATATTCTCGTCTGGGGTTCCACCTTCTTCATCAAGGAGCCGGAAACCGAAAGCTATGTCAGCTGGCATCAGGACATGAAATACTGGGGGCTCAGCGATACAAACGGCCAGGTCAGCGCCTGGATCGCGCTGAACAAGGTGGATCAGGAAAACGGCTGCATGCAGTTTCTGCCCGGATCGCATCAAGGCGAGATGCTGGATCACCGCGACACTTTCAGCGAGACCAATATCCTGACCCGCGGGCAGGAAGCTGATGTTGAAATCGATCCAGATGCCATCCGGCATGTCGAGCTTGCCCCCGGGCAGGCCTCGTTTCATCATGGCAAACTTCTCCACGCATCGCCGCCCAATCGATCGAGAAGGCGGCGCATCGGCCTTGCGGTGCAGTTCATCGCCCCCCATGTCCGCCAGCAGGTGGCAAAGACCGATTTCGCCATGCTTGTCCGCGGGGAAGACAGATATGGATATTTTGAGCTGATCGACCCGCCACAAGATGATCTCAGCCCCGAGGCGATAGCACTGCATCAACGCATTCTTGCAGCGCAGAACGAAGCGATGTACGAAGGCACCACCAGGCCTCAATCCTGACCTTGACCATCCCTTTATACGGCGCTCTAATCATCGCAGATCAAGTTATGGAGTGTTGATGCTGAACCCTGCCGTAAAAGCCCTCACCGCACCTCCGGTTGCGGTTGTGCAGAACTGGATTGCGCAATATTCCGGCGCCCTCGGCCCGCTTGTAGACATGTCCCAGGCGGTGCCCGGCTACCCGCCGCATCCAGACCTGCTTGAGCGTCTCGGCCGGTATGCCGCCGATCCGGCCTCGCTTGGCTATGGCGCCATCGAAGGTGAAGATGAACTCCGTGAGGCCTATGCGAGCCATATGAGCTCGGTTTACGCCGCCCCGGTTGCCGCAGAAGAAACCCTGATCACGTCTGGGTGCAATCAGGCCTTCATCACCGCCGCGCTTACCGTGGCCGCCCCGGGGGATGAAGTGCTGATGATGCGGCCAAGCTATTTCAACCATGAAGCCACCCTCAAGATGATGGGCATCCGGACAAATTATATCGACGCCGACGCCGCACAGGGTTTCATCCCTGATCCGGCCCGGATCAGCGCTTCCATCACCCCCGCCACGAGAGCGCTGGCCCTGGTCAGCCCCAACAATCCCACTGGTGCCGTCTACCCCGCCGATGTGCTCGATGCCATCCATGAGATTTGCGCAAGCCGCGACATTTGGCTGATCCTTGATGAAACCTATCGGGATTTTCTGCCTGATGCCACCCCGCCGCATCACCTGCTTGCGCAGGACAGGCCGGATGGCAACTGGCGGGATAACGTCATTCTGCTTTACAGTTTTTCAAAGGCGTATTGTATTCCGGGCCATCGTCTCGGTGCCGTCACCGCCGGGGCGGATATCATCGCTGAAATGGCCAAGGTGATGGATAATATCCAGATCTGTGCGCCCCGGGCAGCCCAGCGTGCCGTAGCCCCGATGATAGACGCGCTCACCGGATGGCGGCAGGAGAACAGCCGCATGATCGCCACCCGCGCCCGCCTCTTCAGGGATGTGTTTGAACATCTGGACGGCTGGGAGATTGCCTCGCTTGGGGCGTATTTCGGCTATGTAAGCCACCCCGGGCAAGGGGACAGTATCAAAGTGGCCGAAGACCTTGTTTCACGCACAGGGGTCCTCACCATTCCCGGGGGATTTTTCGGCCGTGGTCAGGAAAGATATCTGCGTTTTGCCTTTGCCAATGCCGGAGAGGAGGCCATTTCAAGCCTTCCCCGGCGTCTTGAGGCGTTCAAGGGCTAGATCAGGATGCCGCTCTTGCGTATTTCTTGCGCTCATGGGCAAAAAGATGAATTTTCCTGAGCCGCAGATTCTTCGGCGTCACTTCAAGCACTTCATCTTCGTTGATATAGGCCATCATCTCTTCGAGCGACATGCGCCTGGGCGGGGTGAGCACCACGGCTTCATCGCTTCCCGAAGCGCGGACATTGGTGAGTTTCTTGCCTTTGAGAACATTGACCTCAAGATCATTGTCGCGGCTGTGTTCGCCCACGATCATGCCCATATAGACCGGTTCCTGCGGGTGAATGAACATCATGCCGCGATCCTGCAGGTTGAAAAGGGCATAGGCGACAGCCTCGCCCTGGTCATTGGCAATGAGCGCTCCGTTGCGGCGGCCGGGAATATCGCCCCGCCATGGCGCGTAGTCGTGAAATAATCTGTTAAGAACTCCGGTTCCGCGGGTTTCGGTAAGAAACCGGGACTGATAGCCGATCAACCCCCGGGATGGTGCATGGAAGACAAGACGTGTCTTGCCTGCCCCGGCACTGCGCATATCCACCATTTCACCCTTGCGGCGGTTGAGGCTGTCGATCACCGATGACGCATAGCCTTCATCAACATCGATGATGACTTCTTCGACGGGCTCCATCTTCATGCCGCCGTCTTCGCGCAGCAGCACCCGGGGGCGTGATACCGTCATCTCGAACCCTTCCCGCCGCATGGTTTCGATCAGCACGCCGAGCTGAAGCTCGCCCCGCCCGCCGATCTCGAACGCATCCTTGCCCGCACTTTCGCGAAAGGTGATGGCAACATTGGTCTCGGCCTCGGCGAGAAGACGTTCCCGGATCATGGTTGAGGTCACCTTGGTGCCTTCGCGTCCGGCATAGGGGCTGTCATTGACCGTGATCGTCACCGCCATGGTCGGCGGGTCGATCGGCGTTGAAGGAACCGGCGCATCCAGCCCCGGCGCGCCCAGCGTATCCGATACGGATGCCTTGGCCAGCCCGGCGACACAGATGATATCCCCGGCGGCGGCTTCCTTCACCGGCACCCGTTCCGTGCCTTCAAATCGAAGCAGTTTCGTGAGCCTGCCCTGTTCCACCACCTTGCCGTCAAGACCGATCGCTTTTACCATGTCATTGACCGAAGCCTTGCCCTGGACAATCCGTCCTGTCAGGCAGCGGCCGAGGAAAGGGTCACGGTCCAGAAGCGTTGCCAGCATGGCAAAAGGCTTGTCTTCCGGCAGGCCCGGCGGCGGGACATGGGCGATGATCAGATCCAGAAGCGGATGCAGATTCTCCCGCGGCTTGCTCAGCTCATCGACGCACCAGCCATCACGGCCGGACGCATAGAGAATGGGGAAATCCAGCTGCTCATCGCTGGCATCGAGCGCAACGAAGAGATCAAAGACTTCATTCACCACCTCATCGGGGCGGGCGTCGCTGCGATCGATCTTGTTGATGATGACGATGGGGCGGAGCCCCTGGGCCAGCGCCTTGCCAAGGACAAATTTGGTCTGGGGCATCGGCCCTTCGGCGGCATCGGTCAGCAGGATCACGCCATCGGCCATGTGAAGCACGCGTTCAACCTCGCCCCCGAAATCGGCATGGCCGGGGGTGTCGATGATATTGATTCGCATCTCACCCCAGCGAATTGAGGTCGGCTTGGCCAGAATGGTGATCCCGCGTTCCTTTTCAAGGTCGCCCGTATCCATGAGCCGTTCGGCCACGGTTTGGCCTTCGCGGAACATGCCTGCCTGTTTCATGATGCTGTCGATGAGCGTTGTCTTGCCATGATCAACATGGGCGATGATGGCAATATTGCGCAAGTTCGGGTTCATGCTCTATCCTCGGTGGGCTGGTGCTGGCCGGATACCTACCGCGACTGCCGCCAAAAGGCCAGCGGAAAAGATATCGTGGCGCACCGCCACCAGGAAGGAGAGTTCATATGTTTGATGAAGCCATCGGCCGCAAAGAGACATCCGAAGACAGAATTGACCGGGCGCGCATGGCCCAGGCCGCGGCGATGCTCGGTCTCGGGGAGGAAGGGATCAACGCCCTTGCCCGTGATGGCGCGCCGTTGCCGCCGCTCTTTCATCTCTTTTTCACCAACAACCCCACCGACGCCACGCGGCTTTCCCCCGACGGGCATGAGATTCTCGGCCGTTTCATCCCTGATGTGACGACGGCCGGCCCGTTTCATCGCCGGATGTGGGCCGCGGGCGACATGCGCTTTGAAGGGTCCATCACCGTGGGGGAGACGATCCGCCGCGTTTCCACCATCACCGCCATTGCCAGGAAGGAGGGCAGCACCGGCCCGCTTGTTTTCGTGACCGTGGACCGGGAGATGGAAGGCAGAGCCGGAAAGGTGATGGAAACCCGCACCATCGTCTATCGTGAGAAGGGCCAGGGTGACGCCCCGGACAGCCTGCCCCTCAAGGGGGATGAGACGCTCACCGAAAAGGCGGCCTGGCGTCCCGATCACGGCCAGCTTTTCCGGTTTTCCGCCCTCACCTGGAACACCCACCGGATTCATTACGACGCGGACCATTGCCGCCACACCGAAGGCTACCCCGATATCATCACCCACGGGCCGTTCACGGCGATGCATCTGGCCCTGCTGGCGGCAGGCGGTCTCGGCCCGGCGGCGGGCGATGCGCTGATCAGCGGTGGCGCGGACCGGATGGCAACCGGGGATGCGTCGGCACGGCGGCTCAGCCGGTTTCGTTTCCGCGGCACCCAGGCGCTTTATGTTGCGCGCCGGGTCGGGCTCTGCGCGAGCGATGATTTCACCCGTCTTGAAGCCCGCAACCATCAGGGCCAGCAGGCCATGACCGCCACAGCCGAATTTACCCCCGCCGGATGATCCGCCCCTCATCTTAAAAGGGCCGCGGCATTAAGGTTTTGTTAACCTTACCCTGATAGACTATCCCTTTGCCCGCGCGGGCGGCAGGGAGGAATCCATCTGTCTTCTTCCAGAAGATACGTGTCTTTATTTGCCTGAATGTGTATCGGCGCCCATCCGTTCTGCTCCGGGAAACCCGTTCTCTGGAGGAGGATACCCATGGGAATATGCAAGAAAACCTTTATCGCCGCAATGATGGCGCTGCTGCTGGCCCTGCCGGCAATGGCGCAGGACCTTGAGAAGGGACTGGCCGCCCTTGATCGGGGCGATTACGCCACCGCCCTTTCAGTGTTTCGCCCCCTGGCCGAACAGGGCGATGCCGAGGCACAGCACAATCTGGGGGTGATGTATGACAAGGGGTGGGGCGTTCCCCAGGATGATGCCGAAGCCGCCAGATGGTATCGCCGCGCTGCCGATCAGGGGCTTGCCGAGGCACAGTTCAATCTGGGACTTATGTATCGCAAGGGTGAGGGCGTACCCCGGGATTACGCCGAAGCCGCCAGATGGTATCGCCTTGCCGCCGATCAGGGATTTGCCAAGGCACAGTATAATCTGGGGTGGATGTATGACAAGGGTGAGGGCGTGCTCCAGGATCATGCCGAAGCCGCGAAATGGTATCGCCGCGCTGCCGATCAGGGAGATGCCAGCGCACAGCACAATCTGGGGGTGATGTATCTCAATGGTGATGGCGTACCTCAGGATGATGCCGAAGCCGCCCAATGGTTCCGCCTTGCCGCCGATCAGGGGCTTGCCGAGGCACAGTTCAATCTGGGGGTGATGTATTTTTTTGGGCAGGGCGTACCCAAAAATTACGCCGAAGCCGCCCGATGGTATCGCCGCGCCGCCGATCAGGGATTTGCCGAGGCACAGGTCAATCTGGGGGTGATGTATGCTCTTGGGCAGGGTGTGCCCCGGGATTATGTGGCAGCCTATGTCTGGTTCAATATCGCCGCCACCCATGGGGATGCCACAGCACTAAAGGCCAGGGATATTACTGCCGCAGAACTTTCCCCCGATGCCCTTCTTGAAGCGCAGCGGCTCTCCCGGCAATGCCTTTCCAGCAACTACCAGAACTGCCCCTGACGGCAGAATAAGGAGGATTTCACATGGCCGAAGATGACTGGGAACGTGCCCAGGCCCTTGTTGTTTCCGCCAATGCCAAAATAGAATCCGAGGATTATGAAGGCGCCATCGCTGATCTTGATGAAGCCATCCGGCTTGATCCGGAAAGTGTCATTGCCTGGAGCAATCGAGGCTTTGCAAAAAATAAACTTGGGCGCCTTGAGGAGACAATTGCTGACCTGGATGAGTCTATTCGGCTTGATCCCCAAAATACCTATACCTGGAGCAATCGAGGCTTTGCTAAAAGTGAACTTGGGCGTTTTGATGAGGCAATCGTCGATCTTGATGAAGCCATCCGGCTTGATCCGGAAAATATCGCCGCCTGGACCAATCGAGGCTTTGCAAAAAGTGAACTTGAGCGTTTTGATGAGGCAATCACTGATCTTGACGAATCCATCCGGCTTGATCCGGAAAATACCGCCGCATGGACCAATCGAGGCTTTGCTAAAAGTGAACTTGGGCGTCTTGAGGAGGCAATCGTCGATCTTGATGAAGCCATCCAAATTGATCCGGAAAATGCCATTGCATGGAATGATCGGGGCACTTATAAACACCGCCTTGGGCGTTACGAAGAAGCGATACCTAACCATGATGAGGCTATTCGGCTTGATCGGAAAAATGCCGCCGCCTGGACCAATCGAGGCTCTGCTAAAAGTGAACTTGGACGCTACGAAGAAGCAATACTTGACCATGATGAGGCTATTCGGCTTGATCCGGAAAATGCCTCCGCCTGGAACAATCGAAGCTCTGCAAAAAATAAGCTTGGGCGCTTTGATGAGGCCCTTTTCGACCTTGACGAATCCATCCGGCTTGATCCCGAGAATGCCGCCACTTGGACCAATCGAGGCTTTGTAAAAAATAACCTTGAGCGTTTTGATGAGGCAATTGCTGACCTGAATGAGGCTATTCGGCTTAATCCGGAATTTGCCAACGCCTGGACCAATCGAGGCTTTGCAAAAACTAACCTTGGGCGTTTTGATGAGGCTATAGCTGATTTTCAGGAAGCAATCCGTCTTGACCCACGCAATGAAGACTATGTCAAAAATCTTTCTTTCGCCTTGGCCCGGCAGCAAAGCCAGAAAACCGCCGAAGGATTAAAACGCACCACTAAAAATCACGAAAAACATCTTGAGACATCAGAAAACCACAGGAAAAAGGCAGAAAAGATAAATCAATCCATTATCGTTTCCTTCTTCTGCATGTTTATACTGATCTTTTTTCTGCTATGGGATTTCTGTTTTATTGGTTTCTCCGCCGAATGCCCGGGCACGCCAGCAAATACCAGCCTGAAGGGATGGGATTTCATCGCCAACCGTTTGCCGTATCTAACCACCATTCTGCTTATCACCTTTCCGGTGATCTGGGGTATTCGCCTGCTCATCGAAGCCCGCGACAACGCCCTGATCCTGAAGGAATTCTATCACCGGCTCAGCATCGTTGAATTCTCCTTCCGGTGGGATTTCCACGGTAACGCATTGAATAATGAAGAAAAACGGCTCATCGAAGAATTCATGAAGTCATGGACGGCCTATGGCCCCCCGGAATTGCTGATGGAGTTGCGCAAGGGCAAAAAGGCAGATGACCCATCCCGGACGATGAAAGGATTTTTCCGGCAACCCGAAACCAGAAAGAGAAAATAGCCCCCGCGGCGGACTGCCCCTAGCGCTGTTTCGTCTGCCAGTCGGGATGCTCGAAGGCCGTGAGGTTCGCCCGGGGGAGCGGCGCCCGCCCGAGGATGTGATCAGCCGCCTTCTCCCCGGTCATGATCGACGGCGCGTTGAGATTGCCATTGGTGATACGCGGGAAGATGGAACTGTCCGCCACCCTCAGCCCTTCAACCCCGATCACCCGGCATTCCGGGTCCACCACCGCCATCGCGTCATCGGCCTGCCCCATCCGCATCGTGCCGCAGGGGTGATAGGCGCTTTCGGCATGGTCACGGATAAAGGCGTCGATGGCCTCATCCGAGGTGGCCTCGTCACCTGGCTGAATTTCCCTGCCCCGGAACGGATCCATCGCCTTCTGGTGCAGGATCTCACGGCTGAGCCGGATACAGCGGCGGAATTCCACCCAGTCATCGGGGTGGCTCATGTAGTTGAACCTGATCTCCGGCGCGTCTTCCGCCCTTGCCGAACGGATCCGCACATGGCCGCGGGATTTTGACCGCATCGGCCCGACATGGAGCTGAAAGCCATGGCCCTCGGCCGGTGCCGTGCCATCGTAGCGGATGGCCACCGGCAGGAAATGATACTGGATATCCGGATAAGCTATCCCCGCCGCCGAGCGGATGAAGCCGAGCGTCTCAAAATGGTTGGTTGCGCCCGGGCCGGATTTCGTCAAAAGCCATTCAAGCCCGATCCTCGCCTTGGAGAAAAGATTGAGATATTTATAGAGCGTGATCGGCTGCAGGCAGGCAACCTGAAAATAAACCTCAAGGTGATCCTGCAGATTGGCGCCAACCCCTTCCCGCGCCACCACCGGCGTAATCCCGTGGGAACGGAGCAGCTCACCGGGGCCGATCCCCGAGCGCTGCAGAATCTGCGGGGAGTTGATGGCGCCTGCGGCGCATATGACCTCACGTTCCGCGCGCATTTCATGGATCTGGCCGCGATGATGAAAGCGGACCCCGACCGCCCGGAGACCGTCAAAAAGGATACGCTCCACCCGCGCCCTTGTGATCAGCCGCAGATTGCCGCGCCGCATCGCAGGTTTGAGATAGGCATTGGCCGCCGACCAGCGCCGCCCCTTCCAGACCGTCATATCCGCTGCCCCAAACCCTTCCTGGCGGAACCCGTTGTAATCCGTGGTGGCGGTGTAGCCTGCCTCTTCGGCGGCCCGGACAAAGGCATCATGGAGCGGGTTGTCCCGCTTGCCCCGGGTGATATGCAGCGGGCCTTTGCGGCCGCGGAACCCGTCATCGCCTTCATGGGCATGTTCCATGCGCTGAAAATACGGCAGCACATCGGCATAGTTCCAGCCTTTGGCGCCGCTTTCTTCCCAATGGGCGTAGTCACCGGGGTTGCCGCGCACATAAATCATCCCGTTGATCGAGGAAGACCCGCCAATGACCTTGCCGCGCGGGCAGACAAGCCGCCGCCCGCCAAGGCTTTCCTCCGGCTCGGCGAGGTATTCCCAGTCATAGGTTTTCATGTTCATCGGGTAGGACAGCGCCGCCGGCATCTGGATGAACGGTCCGGCATCGCTGCCGCCGAATTCCAGCACCAGCACGCGGTTGCGGCCATCCTCGCCCAGCCGGTACGCCAGCGCCGAACCAGCCGAACCTGATCCGATGACGATATAATCGAAGCTTTCCATCATCCCTTACCGCAGATGCGCCATATGCCAGTCGATATGATCCTTGATGAAGCTTGAAACAAACCAGTAGGAATGGTCATATCCCGGCTGCATCCTGAGGCTGAGGTCAACCCCTGCCCTTTCCGCCGCCTCGACAAGAAGCCCAGGGCGAAGATGCTCTTCAAGGAACGGATCATCCGCCCCCTGATCAACCAGCATCGGCCCCGACCAGCCATGGCTTTCGATCAGCGCCGCGGCATCGTAGAGCGCGTGGCTTTCAGGATCATCCCCGCGATAGGCCTTGAGCGCGACCTGCCCCCAGGGCACCTGCATCAGGGAGGCAATCGGCGCGAAGGCCGAAACCGAGCGGTACTGCCCCGGGTTTTTCATCGCCAGGGTCAAGGCGCCATGCCCGCCCATGGAATGCCCGGTGATCCCCGTCCGGTTGACATCGACCGGGGCCAGATCCGCGACCAGCCCAGGCAGCTCGTTGGTGACATATTGATCCATGGCGTAATGCGGTGCCCATGGCGCCGAGGTTGCCGTCATGTAGAAGCCGGCCCCCTGCCCGAGGGAGAACGCCTCGTCATCGGCCACATCCTTCCCCCTTGGCGACGTGTCGGGGAAAACCAGCACCATCCCGGCCCGGGCGGCATAGGCCTGTGCCCCGGCCTTGGTGGCGGCGTTCTCCCAGGTGCAGGTCAGCCCGGAAAGATAGTTAAGACAAGGGAACGGCCCTTCACCCGCAGGGATAAAGAGCGCAAATTCCATATCGCATCCGGTCGCCGAACTGGCATGGCGGACAACTACATGCCGGCCGCCATGCAGCGCCGTATCAACAAGGATTTCCATCACCTCTCCCTAGAAAATGACCACGGAACGGATGCTCTCGCCTTCGTGCATCAGGTCAAACGCCGTGTTGATCTCTTCAAGCGGCATGGTATGGGTGATCATCGGATCGATCTCGATCTTGCCGTCCATGTACCAGTCGACGATCTTCGGCACATCCGTACGGCCCCTGGCACCGCCAAAGGCAGTCCCGCGCCAGACCCGTCCGGTGACCAGCTGGAACGGCCGTGTGCTGATCTCCTGCCCGGCCCCGGCGACGCCGATGATGATCGACTCGCCCCAGCCCTTGTGGCAGCATTCGAGGGCGGCGCGCATGACATTGGTATTGCCGATACATTCAAAGGAATAATCCGCCCCGCCGCCGGTTAGCTCCACCAGATGCGCCACCAGATCGCCGTCGATTTCAGCCGGGTTGACGAAATGCGTCATGCCGAACCGTTCGCCCCAGCCCTTCTTTTCCGGGTTGAGGTCAACCCCGACAATCATGTTTGCCCCGGCAAGACGAAGCCCCTGAATAACATTGAGCCCGATGCCGCCAAGCCCGAAGACAACAGCGTTGCATCCGGGTTCGGCCTTGGCGGTATTGATCACCGCCCCGATGCCCGTGGTGACCCCGCAGCCGATATAGCAAACCTTGTCAAAGGGCGCGTCCGGATTGATCTTGGCCAGCGCGATTTCAGGCAGAACCGTGTGATTGGCGAAGGTCGAGGTGCCCATATAATGGTAGATCGGCTTGCCATCGAGCGAAAAGCGTGACGTGCCGTCAGGCATCAGCCCCTGGCCCTGGGTGGTGCGGATAGCCTGACAGAGATTTGTTTTCGGGTTGAGGCAATACTCACATTCCCGGCATTCAGGCGTGTAGAGCGGTATCACATGGTCACCTTTCCTGAGCGACGTGACCCCCGGGCCGACATCGACCACGACCCCGGCGCCCTCATGCCCCAGGATCGCCGGGAAAATCCCTTCCGGGTCAGCACCGGAAAGAGTGAATTCATCCGTATGGCAAATGCCGGTTGCCTTGATTTCCACCAGCACTTCTCCGGCTTTCGGACCTTCGAGATCAACCTCTACAATTTCAAGCGGCTTTCCTGCTTCGAAAGCGACCGCGGCACGCGTTTTCATCATTATCCTCCCGACTATTCAGATATTTTCCCCAAGACTGGCATGACCGATCTCGCCTTGCCAGATGTTTTTTGATCTTTTTTCAAGGTTGCGGCTGGTTGCCGAAAAATTCAAGCAGTTCGGCCACCGTCCCGTCCGGATCTTCTTCGGGGATGAAATGGCCTGTGGGCATCGCCCGGCCCGAAACTTCTGCCGAGGTGTAGCGCTGCCAGACAGCGACCGGATCCCACTTGCGGCCGACGACGCCACGCTCCCCCCACAGCACATGAAGCGGGATATCCACCGGCCTTTCTCTATCCTCGCGGTCATGAACCAGATCAATCGTGCTGGCAGCGCGGTAGTCTTCGCAGGTTGCGTGGACTTTTTCCGGCGGCGCAAACGCCGCAAGATAGGCCTCCTCCGCCGCACCGAAAGCAAAACCGCCGGACCATTTCTGCAGGCAGGCATCCATCCATGCCCTTGGATCGGCCAGGATCATGCGTTCAGGCAGGTCATAGGGCTGGATCAGAAAGAACCAGTGAAAATACGCCGTGGCGAAATCCTGATCGGTGTCTTCATACATATCGAGCGTCGGGCAGATATCAAGCACCGAGAATGCCGGCACCCGGCCGCGATGATCACGGACCAGCCGATGCGCCACCCGGCCGCCACGGTCATGCCCTGCGAGCAGAAATCTTGGAAAGCCGAGCGCCTCCATCATCTCCACCATGTCGATGGCCATCTGGCGTTTTGAATAGGGGTAATGCGTGGCATCGCTCGGCGGCACCATGCTGTCGCCGCAACCGCGGATATCGGCGGCAATGACGGTATATTGCTCCGCCAGCGCCGGCGCGGTCCGGTGCCACATCACATGGGTCTGGGGATGGCCATGGATCAACAGCAACGGCGGGCCATCACCCTTGATCCGGCAGAACATCTCACCATCACTCACCTCTATGCGTTCCGATCTGAACCCGTCAAACATTGATCCTCTCCCCCTGGCCTCATCCGATTCTCATGCCCTCCAAGGCTGACGGGAACGGGAATGCGTGTCAACAAGAGAGGTCACCATATCGCATATGATGCTTGATATGGACGGCGAAGCGGGTTTGCGCCATGCTGGCTTGTCCGAGCGGAGGTGGAGATGAATGTTGCCGATTGGGGATTGCTTGCCCTGACCTGTCTTGCCGGCGCCGCCAGCCCTGGCCCTAGCCTCGCCCTGCTGATCCGCAGCGTGTTGCGTGATGGCAGGATTGCCGGCATGGTGTTCGGCCTCGCCCATGGCGCCGGGATTCTGCTCTATGCCGGGAGTGTGGCCGCCGGTCTCGGCGCGGCCCTGCTCATCGCGCCCATGCTCTTCACCGTGCTGCAGGCCGCCGGAGCCATCTTTCTTCTCTGGATCGCGGGCCAGATGATACGCGCAGGCCTTGCCGCAACCGCCGGGATGGAAAGCCAAGACGGCGGCGCCCGAAAATCTCTGCCGCTGAAGACCCATGGCATCGACGGGTTCATGATCGTTTTTCTCAACCCCAAGATTGCGGCTTTCTTTCTGGCGATATTCAGCCAGTTCCTCGATCAGGGTCAGAGCATGGCGACCCGGGCGGGCATGACGGCCCTTGCCTGGCTGATCGATACGGGCTGGTATCTGCTCATCGCCGTGATCATTGCCTTTCCGCCCCTGCTGGCACGCCTTGAGCGCCACCAGCAGAAAATCGAGCTCGGCATCGGCTCTATGTTGATGCTGATCGGCCTCATCCTCGGCGCAAGAATGTTCATGCCGCATTAATTTGGGCTTTAACTCCCGCATGGTGCATGTGTAGTATGGGCATCGCAACGACATGTCAGGAGAAGAAGATGACCTTTCGCGCGCTTGTGGTTACCCGGGATGAGGATGGCAAGGTAGATGGATCCGTTCAGATGATCACGGAGGCAGACCTGCCCGCCGAAGGCGAGGTGCTGATCGCCGTTGAATATTCCAATCTGAATTTCAAGGACGGGCTCTGCATGACCGGCGGCGGCCGCCTGGTCCGTGATTACCCGCATGTGCCCGGGGTTGATGTTGCCGGCACCGTGCTTTCCTCCGGCGATGAACGCTACAGGGAAGGCGACAGCGTGCTTGTCACCGGCTGGCGCTTCGGGGAGATCTGGTGGGGCGGCTACGCCGAACGTGCCCGCGTCAAGGCAGACTGGTGCGTGCCCCTGCCCGATGGCCTGACAACACGTGAAGCCATGTCCATCGGCACGGCCGGATTTTCCGCCGTCCTTGCGCTCATGGCGATCGAAGACCACGGGCTTTCCCCTGAAAAGGGTGAGGTGCTGGTCACCGGCGCTGCCGGCGGTGTCGGCTCGCTTGCCGTCGCCATGCTGGCGGCACGCGGCTACAGCGTTGCGGCGGTCACCGGCCGCCCCGAAACCGCCGACTACCTGACCGGTCTTGGCGCCAGCCGGATCGTGCCCCGTGAAGATCTTTCCGAGCCGACAACGAAACCGATGGAAAGCGCCACCTGGGCCGGATGCATCGACAATGTTGGCGGCGTCACTCTTTCGCGGGTGCTGGGCCAGATGGCCTATGGCGCGTCGGTTGCGGCCATCGGCAATGCCAGCGGGATTGAGATCAACACCAATGTCCTGCCTTTCATTCTTCGTGGCGTAAACCTCCTGGGGATTGACAGCGTTGCCCAGCCCTATGATAACCGCGTCAAGGGCTGGAAGAACGCCGCCTCCTGGATACCCAAAGACAAGCTTTCCGCGATGGTGACCGAAGCCAGACTTGAAGACATGATGGACCTTGGCCGGTCAATTCTAAACGGCAAGGTGCGGGGACGGGTGCTGGTGAACCCTTCAGCTTGAACCGGTTTTGTTGCGCCGGATAATTCAACCTTCTTCTGGACAGGATAATAACAGATGAGTTTTGGCATTGCTCTTGGGCCGCGAATTCGCAAATCCCCTTTCTTCAACAGCACCGTCAAGGCGGGGGTGACGCATTTCACCACCTACAACCACATGTATATGCCGGTAACCTATGGTGATCTTGCGGCGGAATACGACCGGCTGATCCATGGCGTCTCGATGTGGGATGTTGCCGCCGAACGTCAGGTCTCGCTCAAGGGGCCTGATGCCGTCACCCTTGCAAGACTGCTGACGCCGCGCAATCTCGATACATTGAAATGGGGGATGGGGAAATATGTGCCGATATGCAATTCCATCGGCACGCTGATCAATGATCCGGTCCTGCTCAAGATCGACGAGGACGAAGTCTGGCTTTCGATCGCCGATACCGATATGAAATACTGGGCCGAAGGCGTGGCCATCGGCCTCGGTCTCGATGTCCGGGTGACCGAACCCGATGCGTCGCCCCTGGCCATTCAGGGACCGAAAGCCGAAGATCTGGTTGCAAGTATGCTTGGGGACTGGGTCCGTGAGATCAGGTATTTCGGCTTCAGGGACACCGTGCTTGACGGCATCCCTTTGCTTGTCGCCCGCTCCGGCTGGAGCAAGCAGGGCGGGTTTGAATTCTATCTTCTTGATGGCAGCAAGGGAGATGCGCTCTGGGCGAAGGTGGCCGAAGCCGGCCAGCCTTTCGGCATCGGGCCCGGCGCGCCGAACTATATCGAACGCGTCGAAAGCGGGCTGATTTCGGTTGGCGCCGATACCGATGATCATTCCAACCCGTTTGAGATGGGGCTCGGCAAATTCATCGACCTTGAACAGGAGGTCGATTTCATCGGCAAAGAGGCGCTGCGCAAGATCACGGCCGAAGGGCCGAAACGACGCTTCTGCGGCGTCATCATGGACGGGGCACCGCTCACATCCACCAACAGCCATCCCTGGCGCATTACCCGTGATGGCGTTGATGTCGGCTTTGCGTCGGCCGCCGCCTATTCGCCGCGGCTGGAATGGAATATTGCAACCGCGCTCATTACCGTTGAGGCCGCCGAAGCCGAAGGCGGGCTTGTGGTCATGGGCGATGATGGCGCACGCAACGCCCGGCCCACCAGTTTACCCTTTCGCAAAGAGACCTGAGACAGGCAGAAGGATCAACCGAACCTCATGACAGACTATAAATTCGACACCCTAAGCCTCCATGCCGGGCAGTCTCCGGATGACCGTCATGGTTCAAGGGCCGTGCCCATCCACCAGACGACATCCTATCTTTTTGAGAGTACCGAACAGGCCTCGGCCCTCTTCAATATGGAAGTTGGCGGCCATATCTACTCACGCCTGACCAACCCCACCGTGGCGGTGCTGGAACAACGCCTGGCGGCGCTGGATGGCGGCGTGGCGGCGGTGGCGGTCTCATCGGGCATGGCGGCGCTCTTCCTCACCGTGCTGGCGTTGACATCGCAAGGTGATCACATTGTTGCCTCATCGCAGATGTATGGCGCGAATATCAACCTCTTTCAGCATACGCTCGGCCGGTACGGGATCACGGCAAGTTTTGTTGCGCCGAACGACCCCGCCGCCATCCGGGATGCGATAAAACCCAATACCAAGATGGTCTTTGGCGAGGTCATCGGCAATCCGGGGATGGACGTGATGGACATTCCGGCAGTGGCGGAAATCACCGGCAAGGCCGGCATCCCGCTGGTGATCGACGGCACGTTCAACACCCCGTGGCTGATCAAGCCGATCGAGCATGGCGCCAATATCGTCATCCATTCCCTGACGAAATGGATGGGCGGGCATGGCATCGCCCTCGGCGGCGGTATCATCGATGGCGGCAATTTCGACTGGGGCCAGAACGACAAATTCCCGACCCTGACCAAACCTCATTTCGCTTTCCAGAATGTCAATCTCTGGGAAGAGTTCGGGCCGCTTGCCTTTTCCACCCGGGTGCGGACCGAAGGGATGTACAATATCGGCCCCTGTCTTGCGCCGATGAATGCCTTTCATCTTCTTCAGGGTATAGAAACCCTGCCGCTCCGGATGCAGCGCCATATGGAAAACACGTCCCGACTGCTTGATTTTCTCACCTCGCATGAGCAGGTGTCCTGGGTCAAGCATCCGCTTCTTGCCGATCACCCGGATCACGAAGTGGCCGCGCGCCTGATGCCGAAAGGGGCAGGATCGATCATCGCCATCGGCGTCAAGGGCGGGCGTGACGGCGGCAGGGCTTTCATCGAGAATGTCGAACTGGCATCACATCTGGCCAATGTCGGCGATGCCAAGACGCTGGTGATCCATCCGGGCAGCACCACCCATTCGCATCTGGATGAAAACGCCATGCGTGCCGCGGGCCTGACCGATGATCTGGTCCGGATTTCCGTCGGCCTTGAAGATATCGACGATATCATCGCCGACATGAATAAGGGCCTCAAGGCCGCAAGCCGGGTCAAGGGAACAAGCTGATGCGTGTTGAAGTAGATGGCGCCGATATTTTCGTTTCCACCGGCGGGCGTCCCTTTGACCCTGCCGGCCGCGTGCTGCTTTTCATCCATGGCAGTGGCCAGAGTCATCTCTCCTGGTTGCTTCAGGCCCGGTTTTTTGCCAATCGCGGCTGGTCCGTGCTGGCACCGGACCTGCCCGGGCACAACCTTTCCGGCGGCGAAGCGCTTGCGAGCATTGAGGAAATGGCTGACTGGTGCACGGCTCTTCTCGATGCCGTCGGCGTCGGGAAAGCCATCATCATCGGTCATTCCCAGGGCGGGCTGATTGCCCTTGAAGTGGCGCGGCGGCATCCCGGCCGCACCCTCAAACTGGCCCTTATCGGCAGCGCCCACGCCATTCCGGTTGCCGAGCCCCTCCTCGACATGGCCCGCGATGCCGAACACAAGGCGTTCCGCTTCATGGTCTCCTGGAGTCACGCAACCGAAGGCCACCGGCATGATCACACCGTCCCGGGGCAGAGCCATCTTCTTTTCGGCAATCAGGTCATGGGCCAGAACAGGCCCGGGGTTTTGCTCACGGATCTTCTGGCCTGCAATACCTACACCGCGGGCAAGGAAGCGGCGGCGGCGATCAACTGCCCGGTTCTCTTGATACTCGCCGAACGTGACCGGATGGTGCCGAAGAAATTCGGCCTTGAACTTGGCGAGGCCCTGCCCGAGTGCCGGGTTACGGTCATCCCCGATGCCGGTCATTTTCTGCAGAGCGAAAAATCGGTTGAAACCAATGCCGCCTTGCGTCCATTTTTTCTCGACTAGACAGGATTAAAATTTCGGTGATTTCCATGGCAGATGATGTTCCCTTTTCCCGAATAGCTGTTATCGGTGCCGGCACGATGGGCAGCGGCATCGCCGGCCAGATCGCCAATGCCGGCCATGACGTGCTGCTCCTTGATCTGCCGCGCGACGATGATCCGAACGGTGCCGCCCGCGCCGCCGTGGAACGGCTTCTCAGATCTGATCCGCCGGCGCTGATGCATAAATCGCGGGCAGAGAAAATCAGCATCGGCAATATCCGCGATGATTTTGACAAACTCGCCACCTGCGACTGGATCATCGAAGCGGTGGTCGAACGTCTCGATATCAAGAAAGATCTCTATACCAGATTGGATGCCGTGATCCGCGATGACTGCGTGGTGACGTCCAACACCTCGACCATCCCGATCCGGCTTCTTGTCGAAGACATGCCGCAATCCTTCCGCCGCCGTTTTGCCATCACCCATTACTTCAACCCGGTGCGGTATATGCGGCTTCTCGAACTTGTTGAAGGTGCGGATACCGATCCCGTCATCATGGCCAGGCTTGCCGATTACAACGATCGCATTCTCGGCAAGGGTGTGGTCGCCTGCCGCGATACGCCCGGTTTTCTCGGCAACCGCGTTGGCGTCTACGCGCTTCAGGTGGGGATGGACGAAGCGCATCGCCAGGGGCTTGCCATCGAAGTGGCCGATGCCCTCATGGGCCGCCCGATGGGGATTCCGAAAACAGGCATTTTCGGGCTTTATGACCTGATCGGCATTGATCTGATGGCCGATGTGGTCAAGACCCTCGGGGTGATCCTGCCAGATGGTGATGCCTTTCATGCGTCTGGTGGCAACAACCCGCTTGGCGGGCTTGTCAGCCGGATGATCGGCAATGGATATACCGGCGACAAAGGCAAGGGCGGCTTCTACCGCCTTGATGAAGATGGCGCCGAGATGGCCGTCGATATCCTGACTGGTGAGCTTCGCCCCCGTATTCCCGGCCTGCCCGCCAAGGCGGAACGCGCGGCGAGAACTCTTGCCGAACATGGTGAGCCCCTTGATGATCTGATCACCTCAACCGATGACGATGATACGGCAGAGACACGTTTCTGCCGGCGCGTGCTGGCCCGGGTGCTGGGCTATGCCGCCAGCCTCATCCCTGATGTGACCACCTCGCCCCAGGATATCGATGATGCCATGAAACTCGGCTTTAACTGGGTCCGCGGTCCGTTTGAGATGATCGATGCCATCGGCGCGGAAACGCTCAAGGAGATGATCACGGAAACCGGGGGCGAAATTCCGGCCGTGCTCAATCATGGTGAGAGTTTTTACAATGCCAGCGGCAAGACGCTTCAGGTGCGGCGTTTCGATGATCCTGCCAGACCTGGCGTCCTCGGGCCGGTCAACCTGCCGGAAGGCACCATCCGCTTTCATATGATGAGGCAATGCCTTGAGCCGATGGCGAGCAACGCGGCAGCCAGCCTTTTTGCCCTTGAAGGTGATCTCCGGCTGGTGGAATTCCACTCCAAGGCCAATGCCCTGACCGATGCGTCCATGGAAATCGTCGCCGCGGCGGCGCGCGACCATGGCAAGGGGATCATCATTCACAACGATGCCCAGCATTTTTCCGCCGGCGTTGACCTCAACGGCGTGCTGGCGCTGATACGGGCAAAGGACTGGACAGGGATAGACCGGTTTCTGATCCGCTTTCAGGATGCCGTCAAGGCCCTGCGTTACGCGCCGGTGCCGGTTGTCGCCGCACCATCCGGGCTTACTCTCGGCGGCGGGTATGAAGTCGTGGCTCATGCCGACAAAGTGATCGCCCATGGCAATATCGTCATGGGGCTGGTTGAGGCGGCGGTTGGCGTTGTGCCCGGCGGTGGTGGCGTCAAGGAAACCCTCAGCCGCTGGCATGCAGCGACGGGCGACTGGCGCAAGGCCGCCTGGAACACCTGGATGCAGATCGGCTATGCCCGGACCGGCACCAGCCCGGAGCTCAGCGCATCGATGATGTATTTTCTCAATGATCGGGATAAGAGCGTCATGAACCGGGACAAGCTGATGACGACGGCTATTGCTGAAATCAGGGCGATGCGTTCCGGTGGATATGCCCCGCCAGCCCCGCCTCAATTCGAGCTTCCCGGTGATGGCCTCCTTGAAGAAATGGCCACTTTCATGGACAAGGGGATCAGGGACGGGCTGTTCTTCCCCCATGACAAGACCGTGGCGATGGCGGTGGGGAGCATTGTCGCCCATGATGGCAGCGGCAGCCTTCCGGCAAGCGAGGACGATCTCTTCGCCCGCGAACGTGAAGCGTTTATCAACCTTGCCCGGACCGTTGAAACCGAAGCGCGCATTGTTGCCATGCTTGAAACCGGAACCATGTTGAGAAATTAGGATACCAAAGAGAATAAACGACAAGGGAGGATATGAGATGACCGACAAATACGATGCCTTTGCCAAAGTTGATGCGAATTTTGTTCCTCTCTCGCCCCTGACCTTCATCCGCCGGACAGCTGGCCTCTTCCCGAACCGGACCGCAGTGATCCATGGCCGCCGCCGCTATACCTGGGCCGAAGTCTTTGAACGTTGCCGGCGGCTTGCCTCGGGCCTTGAAACCCTTGGCATCGGCCATGGCGATACGGTCGCGGTGATGGCGCTGAATACACCTGAGATGGTGGAATGCCATTACGGCATCGCGGCGACGGGAGCGGTGCTCAACACCATCAATGTTCGCCTTGATCCGGAAACCATTGCCTATATCCTTGATCATGGCGAAGCCAGGTGCCTTCTTGTCGACATCGCCTTTGCCGATACCGCATCAAAGGCGCTTGAAATTCTCGGCCCCGATCACGGCATCACCGTCATCGACATTGACGACAGTGAAAATGACGGCGAAAGCCGGTGCCAGGGCAAGATGACCTATGAAGATCTCCTTGCAGGCGGTAGCGCCGACTATGAATGGCGCCTGCCCCGGGATGAGTGGGATGCAATGGCGCTGAACTACACGTCCGGCACCAGCGGCAGGCCCAAGGGCGTTGTCTATCATCACCGCGGCTCGCACCTGATGACCATGGGGACGATCGCCGACTGGGGCATGCGCCAGCATCTGCGTTATCTCTATATCGTGCCGCTGTTTCACTGCAACGGCTGGGGCCATGTCTGGGCGGTCACCGCGCTTGCCGGAACGATCGTCTGCACCAGGGCCATCACCGCAAGAGCGATCTATGACGCCATCGCCGACCATGGGGTCAGCCATTTCGGCGGCGCGCCGATCGTGCTCGGCATGATCGTCAATGCCGCCGAAGAAGACCGCCTGCCCTTCAATCACACGGTTGAGGTCATGACCGCGGGCGCCCCGCCCCCTGCCGCAATTCTGGAATCCATTGAGGCCCTCGGCTTTAACGTCACCCAGGTCTACGGGCTGACTGAAACCTATGGCCATACGGTGATGTGCGTCTGGAACGAGGACTGGGATGAGGTATCCTTCGGCGAACGCGCCACCATCAAGGCAAGGCAGGGCGTCGCCATGACGCTGACCGAAGATGCCGTAGTGGTTGATCCGGAAAGCGGCAGGCCTGTCCCCCGGGATGGCAAGACCATCGGTGAGATCGGGCTCAGGAGCAATACGGTGATGAAAGGGTATCTGAAAAACCCCGATGCCACGGAGGAGGCGTTTGCCGGCGGCTATTTTCATTCCGGCGACCTCGCCGTCATGCATCCCGATGGCTATATTGAAATCAAGGACCGGCTCAAGGACATCATCATCTCAGGCGGGGAGAATATCTCTTCGGTGGAAATCGAGGGCGTGCTGCACCGGCATCCCGCCGTCGCCATTGCCGCCGTGGTGGCCAAACCGGATGAGAAATGGGGCGAAGTCCCTTGCGCCTTTGTCGAGCTCAAGGACGGCGCGACCATCACCGAGGAAGAGCTGATCGCCTTCACCCGTGAGCATCTGGCCGGGTTCAAGCGCCCCAAGCAGATCATCTTCGGCACTATCCCGAAAACCGCCACCGGCAAGTTGCAGAAATTTGAACTCCGGCAAATGATCACCGAAGGCAAGATCTGACCCTGAACCCCAAAGCCGCCCCAAAAGCCGCCCCCCTGATTCCGCCTAGGTGAGCGGCGCCTCGCCCCGGGGGAGCAGTATCGCGCCAAGGGCATAGCTTTCATTCAGCCTGAGGCCTTCGGGTACCGCCGACCAGCCAAAGGCCCCATCAGGTTTCAATGATGTTATGCCATGGGCAAAGCCGGTTTCAACTTCCAGCTTGTCCCTGTTCTTCAGCACCCGGGCCGAGGCAAGACCAAGCCCGAGATCAACGCGCCCATCCTCAAGCCCCGTTTCCTCATGACAAGAGGGCAGGTCCACCCTGCCCCTTGGCGTCACCAGCACAATCGGCAGGCCGCCCACGCCATCGGCGAGTTTTCGATCACCCCGGGCCCAGGCAAGCGCCCGGATCTTGCCCGAAAGATCAAGGCTGATCCGGGTTGAACCGCAGCGGCTGACGGCCTGAGCTGCGCCGGAAGGCGTATCGGCGGCAAGCCAGAAACCCGCAACCCCCATCACCCAGGCACCGCCATCGGCAAGCATCTCAAGGGCAAGCGCGGCGATATCCTCGCTGTCAAGGGGAAGTCGCATCATATCACGTCCCGCCGCATCGATTTCCCCGGGCAGCCTCGACCAGATCCTGAGCCGGTCATCCGGTGAGGCGTCACGCCAGATCCCCACTTCCTCTTCGTGGCGTCGGCACGACAGGCAGTGCCCACCCGCATCATAGGTGCAATGGCCGACGCATGGGCTGTGGTCAGCCTGGCTGGCGCGGCGCATGGGATCAAGCAGCATGGTCAAAATCCTCCCTCGAATTCATCCTGATGGGGCAGAAGGCCTTCTTTGCGTTCTTCGGCGAGCACGGCACGCATGCCATGGCGATAGTCAGGGTAGAGAAGCTCAACCCCGAGCTCCCGGCCGATCTTGCTGCTGTCGACCCGGCGGGATGTTGCGTAGAAACTCCGCGCCATGGGGCTGAGTTCAGCCTCGGCAAAAGGCACCGGCACCGGCGCCGGCACCGCCAGAAGATCCGCCGCATACCGGATGACGTCACCGGCCTCGCAAGGTGATCCATCGGCAAGATTGAGTATACGCCCGGCCTCGGGCTTCTCCATCGCGGCAGCGATGACCCGCCCCATATCCTCGACATGGATCCGGTTGAACTGATGCCCGGGCTTGAGGATGATACGCCCCCTGCCTTCGAGCAGATCGCGGAAAGGTGAGCGGCCGGGGCCGTAAATACCGGCAGCGCGGAAGACCTCGGCCTTGAGCTGATCCTGCCAGGCGATTTCCGCCTCGCGCCGAAACTGGCCACGTTTGGTCACCGGATCCGCGGGGCTGTCCTCGGTGACCCAGCCGCCATCGGCTTCGCTATAGACGCTGGTGGCCGAGACATACCCCGCCCAGCATCCGAGTTTGCGGATCGCATCACCATGATGGCGCAAGACCGGGTCACTGCCGCCGATCACCGCAATGGTGGAAATCACATGGGTGACGCCCTCGAACGCCGCCGCCGCATCGGCCAGCGGCGCATCATCGGCGAAAGGGAAAAGGCTGACGCCGGGCATCTCTTCATCGATGGAACGCCGGGTTCCCCGCACCGCATAGCCGAGCCTCAGGAGATGCCGCGCCAGCACCTTGCCCGAAAACCCAAGCCCGAAAATGAAAGCTGTTTTGCTCATGCCTCAAGACTAGCACCTTCACCTCCCGAGGCAAGATCAGGATTACCTTGAAAGCCCGCGACAAATCCCCGCTTGATACCGGCAGGATCAGACGTGTATGAAATGCGGGCAGACGGAGCCAGAGCATGCCACTTTCCAAGCGGACCAGAACCACCATCAGCATCAGCGCCGGGATCGGGGCCTTTCTTGTAGCGGCCCTGCTCATCGGGTTTCTTTCGGATCAGGTGGCGCGCCGCACGGTCACCTCGACCTTCCCCGGGCTTGATACCGTCAGTTTCGATCTTGCCGCCACCTCCGGCGGAACCCGGCGCAACACCGATTTCATCGGCCGTCCAACGGCGCTGTTTTTCGGCTTTACCCATTGCCCCGAAGTCTGCCCTGCCACACTCTACAGCCTGAGCCAGCAGATCAGCGCCATCGGCCCCGCCGCCGCCCCGCTTCAGGTGGTGTTTGTGACCGTCGATCCGGCACGTGACTCCGCCCCGGTGCTGAAAGAATATATCGACGCCATCAATCCCGGCGCCATCGGGTTGACCGGCCCGCCCGATGAGATCAACGCGATGCTGAAAGCCTTCGGGATCTACGCCGAAAAAGTCACGCTCGATGGCGGCGACTACACCATGGATCACACGGCAACGGTGTTTCTCTATGATGAAAAAGGCCGTCTTGGCGGCACGATTGCCTGGGGGGAAGACGAGCAGATTGCCCGCCGGAAACTTGAACGTCTGCTCGGGCTTGCAGGCTAAATCCTGAGCTTGTCTCTCAGCTTGAACCAGGCCATGCCGAGCGCCAGCGCCGGTGTTCTGAAAATCCCGCCGGGAAAGGGCAAATGCCGGATTGCGGCAAATGTATCGAATCTGCCCGTATCGCCATCGATGGCTTCGGCGAGAATCAACGCCGCCACCCCGGTAAACGCAACGCCATGACCGGAAAACCCCTGCACAAACCAGGTGGTCTCGCCGATCTTGCCGAAATGGGGAATGCGATCCACCGTAATCCCGATCCGGCCGGACCAGGCGCTGTCGATCTCCACCCCGGAAAGCGCCGGAAAGACCGAGGTCATGCGCCGGGACAGATCGGCCCGGATCGCGCCACTTTCCTGGGCAAGATACGAAGCCCTGCCGCCAAAGAGCATGCGGCCATCGGCATCGATACGGAAATAGTTGAGCGCCGTATTGCAATCCGCCACGGCAATCTGGCCCGGCAGAAGCGTATGGGCAAGATTAGGGCTGAGCGGCGCCGTTGCAATGATCGCCGATGTCACCGGCGCGATTCGCTGATCCATGAGGCGCGGCGCCGTCTTGCCGAGATAGGCGTTGCCCGCCAGCACCAGCCTGTCGGCGCTGATCACCCCGCCGTCATGCTCAAGTCTGGCCGGCTTGCCGCCTTGCCCCGGGGTGATGCGCGTGATGCGGCAGCCTTCGTGAATGATGACCCCGGCCTCAACCGCCGCCCGCGCCAGCCCATGGAGATATTTGAGCGGCTGAAGATGCCCAGAATGCGCATCATGAAGACCGCCAATATAGGCATCACTGGCGATATGGGGGGCAAGCGCCTCCTTGTCCGCAAGAAAGGTCAGCCCTTCATAGCCTTCGTCTTCCCATTCCTTCTGCATGGCGTTGAGCTCGTCGAGCTGGCGGCGGTGCAGGGCCGCATGCAGATACCCGAATTTAAGATCAGCATCGATGTTATGACGCCGGCAGCGATCGATCACGATCTCCCTGCCCAGCATCCCCACCTCCCAGGCCATGCGCCGTTGCTGCGGCGGGATACGCCTGGCGATCTTGGCAAAATCCGTGGTCCAGCCCTGACAGAGCTGGCCGCCATTCCGGCCGGAAGCTCCATAGCCTATCCGTTCGGCTTCATAGAGATGGACGCGGTAGCCTCTCTCGCGGAGATTGAGCGCCGTGGATACGCCGGTGAAACCGCCCCCCACCACGGCGACATCCACCTGCTGGTCCCCTTCTGGTGGCGGATAAGGTTGCCCGAGGTCAATGGTATCCGCATAGATCGAAGATGGAGATTGGGCCATTATCGGTACCAGGCCCATTCGAGTGGCGTGACCGTGCTGTTGAACGTCAGGCGTTCATATTCCTTGGTCTCCGCGTAAACATGACGATATTCCTCCCCGAGCCAGCGGCCGATGAAGGCGCTCTCGCGGAAGCAGGCATTGGCTTCGGCCCATGTTGCTGGCAGGCCGTCGCGGTCCGGCGTCGCATAGGCATTGCCCGTGGTGATCGGCGGCGGCGTGATCCTGGCCGCCATGCCTTCGGCCATCGCGCCGAGGATAAGCGTCGTGGCAAGGTAGGGGTTCACATCGGCGCTGCCGCAGCGATGTTCGAGCCGCCTTGATTGCGGGCTTCCGGGCGGGATGCGGAAACTTACGGTGCGGTTGTTTTCGCCCCAGCTTCGGTCAATCGGCGCGTAATGGCCCGGCTGAATACGTCGCCAGGCATTGGCATTGGGAGAGAACACCGCCATGCTGTCACCCAGAAAATGCCCCATGCCCCCCGCCGCATGGCGAAGATTTGGGCTGCTGTCGGCACTCTTGCCGTCATCTTCACGCAAAAGATTGCCGCCCTCGGCATCCCAGAGACTGGCATGCAGGTGAAAGCCCGAACCTGTGTCATCGGCAAAAGGCTTGCCCATGAATGTCACATCAAGCCCGTGCTGGCGCGCCACCAGCCGGGCAAGCCTGCGCAGCAGAACCGCCTCATCGCAGGCCCTCAGCGCATCATCACGATGGGTGAGGTTGATTTCAAACTGGCCGCGTCCATATTCGGCGATCGCCGTATCGGCGCCAACGGCAATATCCTGGCAGGCCGCCTTGATGGCTTCGATAACCGGCTTGAATTCATCATAGGCATCGATGCCGTAAATCTGGTTGGTGGGTTGCCCCTGCCCCTGGGCAGGGACGATTGCCGGCCTGCCCATGCCGGTTTCATCGGTGGCCGGATCAATGAGATAAAACTCAAGTTCAGGGGCAATCACCGGATATATCCCCTGATCAGCCAGCATCCCGAGGGCACGATCAAGAATACTGCGCGGATCAAGAGGATGCGGCGCGCCATCATCGGTCATCATCTGGATCATCACCCCGGCTTCGCGCCCGTCCGTTCCGGGCAGGGCATGGAAGGTGCCGGGGATGACATGCCAGGGGAAATCCTTGTCCCCTGTCTCCCAGACGAGACCGGTTGAGGCAACCGATTCGCCCGTGGCATCAGTGCCGAAGACACTGGCGGGCAGATACACCCCCTCGGCATAGAGCTTTTCAAGCCCCGCTGCCGGCAGGATCTTGCCCCGCATGATGCCGTTGCTGTCGGCAAACATCGCCGTGACGGTTTCGAGTCCGGGGAAAGATGCACGAATATCACGAGGGGTATCCAGAGCCGACGACATAATCATTCCTTCACAATCTCTAGGCGTTGAACCAGATTCATCTTATAGTGATATATCAAAACAACAAGACAAACGGTATAATCATGAACGACATCAGCCCAACCCTGTCCGATATCGATATCAGCCATCATCTTCATCCCTTTACCGACTACAAGTCCATGAAGAAGGAAGGCACCCGCATCATCACCCATGCCGAAGGTCACGATATCATCGACAGTGACGGCAACCGCATTCTGGATGCCATGGCCGGTCTCTGGTGCGTCAATGTCGGCTATGGCCGCACCGAACTGATCGAGGCGGCAACCGAACAGCTTCGCAAACTCCCCTATTACAACACCTTCTTCAAGACCAGCAACGCCCCGGCAGCCGAACTCGCGGAACGGCTGGCCGAGATCTCACCTGCCGGACTTGATCATGTCTTTTTCGCCAATTCAGGATCCGAGGCCAATGATACGATCGTCCGGATGATCCGGCACTACTGGGCACTTGAAGGCCGCCCGGAAAAACAGGTGATCATCAGCCGTAATTATGGCTACCATGGCTCGACCACTGTTGCCGCCAGTATGGGCGGGATGAGCGGCATGCACGCCCAGGCGGCCCGCCTGCCTGATTTCCGGCATATCAAGCCGCCTTACGGTTTCCTCTACCAGGGCAATATGGACGACGCCACCTTTGCCGAGACCGCCGCGTCCTGGCTTGAAGCGGAGATTCTGGCAACGGGCAGCGACAACATCGCCGCCTTTATCGCCGAACCCGTGCAGGGCGCAGGCGGCGTCATCATTCCGCCGGCCGGGTATTTTGATCATATCCAGGCCATCTGCCGCAAACATGACATTCTCTTCGTTGCCGATGAAGTCATCACCGGATATGGCCGTACCGGCCAGTGGTTTGCCAGCCAGACCATGGGGCTTGAACCCGATCTCATGGCGACGGCCAAGGGGCTGACCTCGGGCTATATGCCCATGTCGGCCGTGCTGGTCGGCGATCGTGTCTCAAGAAGGCTCATTGAGGATGGGGGTGAATTCTATCACGGCTTCACCTATTCGGGGCATCCCGTTGCCGCCGCGGTGGCGCTGGCCAATCTTGATCTGATCGAACGTGAAGGCCTCATCACACGGGTGCGGGAGGATACCGGCCCCTATCTTGCCGAAGCGCTTTCACGACTTGATGATCATCCGCTGGTCGGGGAAACCCGAAGCTTCGGCCTTCTGGGAGCGATCGAACTCGTGGCCGATAAAAACGGGCCGGAAATGTTCGAAAACGAGGGCCAGACCGGCATCATCTGCCGTGACCACGCCATCGCCCGGGGGATGATGATGCGGGCGGTGCGCGACGGCATGATCCTCTCGCCACCCCTGACCTTCACCCGCGATGACATTGATCGGGTGATCAGCATTACCCGCGCCGCCCTTGACGATACGCTCAAAACCCTGGGGAGATCCTGATGCCGGTTGATTATTTCAACAGTGACGCGGCGTTTCTGCGCGACGAGATCAAAGGAACGCTGCATGAGATGACCTATGCCGGCGCGCTCAGCTTTCTGCGCCGCAAATACACCCGCGACCTTCGGGGCGTGGATATCGCGGTGAGCGGCATTCCCTTTGACGGGGCCGTGACCAATCGGCCGGGATGCCGGTTCGGGCCAAGGGCGATCCGCAGCGCTTCCACCGAACTTGCCAGCCTCAAGGCTTTTCCTTTCGGCTTTGATATCTTTGACACGCTGGCCGTGGTCGATTACGGCGACTGCGCCCTTGACCCGCACGATCCGTCTTCGATACCGGAGACCATCACCCGCCACGCGCGTCACATTCTCGGCTCTGGCGCAAAGATGCTGACCTTCGGCGGCGATCATTTCGTCTCGAATCCGCTCATCCGCGCCCATGCCGAGTTGCATGGCCCGGTGGCACTGGTGCAGTTTGACGCCCATTGCGATACCTGGGATGATGGCGGCTCGACCCTCAATCACGGCTCGATGTTCCTGCATGCCAAGGAGGACGGCCTTCTCAAGGTGGACAAATCGATCCAGGTCGGGCTCAGATCCTATAACGACAGCGATCATGGTTTTGAAATCCTCACCAGCCCTTGGGTTCATCGCAACGGGATAGATGCCACCCTCAACGCCATTCTGGAACGTGTCGGCGATGCGCCCTGCTATATCAGTTTCGATATCGACTGCCTTGATCCGGCTTTCGCCCCGGGGACGGGAACACCGGTTCCCGGCGGGCTTGCCACCTGGCAAGCGCTTGAGCTGATCCGCGGGCTTGCGCCGCTCAACATGATCGGTTTTGATCTTGTCGAAGTGTCGCCAGCCTATGATCACGCCGATGTCACGGCCATGGCGGCGGCGAATATCGCCCATGACTGGCTTGCCGTGATGGCCGGGAAAGCTGGTGCGACGTCGCATCCGGTTGGCCGGATCTGACCATTTCCAGGGGGGCGGTGCCACCGCCGCGCAAGCAGGCTCTTCTGCGCATCCTCCTATCGGGGAGGTGAAGGCTCGCAACTCGCGCCATCGCAGCAGGGCATGGCATTGACGCCGCAAAACGCGCATTGCCCGTGGCCATGCACCCATACAAGTTGTTCGGGCTGGCCGCAGAAAAGGCATCTCGGGCCATCATGTTGAGCTTCTGCTGATGCAGAACCCTTGCGCCGTGGGGTGAGATCAGGTTCCGTCATGGATGGGAGTCTACCTGCTTTCCGGCCTGTTGACCAGCCAGACACCCGCGCAGGCCGTAGCGACACCGGCAATCCCGATCGGCCCGAGTGTCTCGCCAAAGGCGAAATACCCCATGATGGCGGAAACCGGCGGCACCAGAAAGAACAGGCTTGATGTCGCCGCCATTTTCCCGATCCGGATCAGATACATCAGAATAGTAACCGCCCCGATGGACACCATGCTGATGATCCAGATCATCGACAAGGTTACCGGCATCGTCCATTCAAGATGATAGCTCTCCACCGTCAGCAGCAAGAGCCCGTAGAATAAAGCCGCCGCCACGGCATGTATCACGTTGCTGGACACAAGATCCACCTCCTGGGCATATCGTTTCTGCATGATCGTGCCGACGGACATGGCGGCGACACCGACAACACAAGAGAAAAACCCCCATCCCGGCACTTCCCCGCCAAGCCTCGGCCAGACAACGATCAGCACCCCGATCATGCCGAGCACGATCCCGAGCCACTGAACAGGGCGGATATCTTCCTTGAGCGCGGCAAGGGCGATCATGCAGGTAATCACCGGCTGGATGGAAACGACCAGCGCTGAAATTCCTGCAGGCGTGCCGATAGAAATGGCGAAAAACACCCCGCCCAGATAGACCCCATGCATCAGGCAACCCGCGATGGCGGTGGGGATGAGTGTGCGGCGGTCAGGCCAGGCAGAACGCATCACCAGCGCCATCACCGCAAACAGCGCCGCGACGATCGCGAAACGTGTAAAGAGATAACTGAACGGCCCGGCATCGGTCAGCCCGTATTTGGCGGAGACAAAAGCGCTGGCCCAGAGCACAACGAAAATCGAAGGGAAAAAATAAGTCGGCATCTGGCCAATCCGGAAAAACGGCAGGTAAGATTTCCATTATGGCATAAAGCCTTTGCCTGTCACCTGGATTTCGCTAGGTTTGGTGATCAGCTACGGATTGGAATCTCATGCCTGCCAGAAGAAAGACATCGATCACCCCTCTTGCCATTATCGGCGATGGCATTGCCGGATACGCCATGGCGTTGGCCTTTGCCCGCAAGGGCCATGAGTTGCAGCTGATTTCCTCCGGCCGCGGCGCTGTTCCCGGCGGTGTCCAGATGGCACCCAACACCTGGTCTGCTCTTGCCGGCCTTGGGGTTCGGGAAGATCTGGAAGCCATGGCAACGCCGCTCATGATGATGCGCCTTCTGTCGCTGGAAAATGGGATAACGCTGGTCTCCCTGCCTCTTAATGATCGCCCCGGGCGGCATTTCTATGCCAGCATGCGTCGGGCACGGCTGATCGAAACCCTCGCCAAAGCCGTTGAGGCCACCGGCCGGGTCGAGATTCTGACAGGTACCGTTCACCGGATCACCCAGAAGAGCGATCACGCCGAAGCCGCCCTGGACGATGGCCGAGCCGTCAAGGCGGCATGGCTGATCGGGGCCGACGGCGCCGCCGGCATAAGCCGCCAATATGTCGAGGCAGGCGGCACGCCTCAGCCGCAACCACGACGCCTTGCCTTCCGGATGGTGCTCAATAAAGCGCAAGCACCTGGGCTTGCGGGGCGGGCAACGAATGTCTGGCTGGGCAGAGGTGGGCATATCGTCCATTACCCGCTTGATGGGGAGGATATCAATCTGGTGGTCATGACATCACCGTCATCAAGGGCGGTTGAGGAGGCCGCACGGATGCTGACCCGGCAGCAGCGTCTGGCCCCGGCCGCCGATGCGCTTGAGGCATCCTTTGCCCAGCCGCTGATGGACTGGCCCTTGCTCGATACCTGGCAGCGCGGCCGGGTGATACTGGCCGGTGACGCCGCCCACCCGATGCCGCCGCATCTGGCGCAGGGCGCGGGCCAGTCGCTGATCGATGCCGCCGCCATGGTGCGGCGGCTTGAACACATCTCCCCCGGCGATGATCTGCAACCTGTGTTCAGCGCCTGGTCAGCCGAACGCGTCCGGCAACTCAGCGGTATCACCCGGGATGCGCGGCGGGCAGGTGATCTCTTTTCGCTAGAGGGGCCCCTGGCACGGGTGCGGAATATCGGGCTTCACGGCATCGGCAATGCGGTGCTGGGGCGGCATCTGGACCGGCTCTGGAGTCAATGAAAAACGCCCGGGAGATTCCCCCCCGGGCGCCATATTGTCTTGAATGATCCTGCGGCTATTCGCGATTGCCGAAAAGACGCAGCAGCATCAGGAACATGTTGATGAAATCAAGATAAAGCGACAGCGCACCATGGATGGATTTACGCTGGGCATCGGCATAGCTGTCCGTCACCAGATACATCGATTTGATACGCTGGGTGTCATAGGCGGTCAGCCCGGCGAAAAGCAGCACACCAATCACGGAAATCATGAACTCCATGCCCTGGGACTGGACAAACAGATTGACCAGGCTTGCCAGGATCAGGCCGATGAGCCCCATGATCAGGAAAGCCCCCATCGGACCGAGGTTGCGCTTGGTGGTGTAGCCATAAAGGCTCAGCCCCGCAAAGGCACCGGCGGTGACAAAGAATGCCCGCGCCACGCTTTCGCCTGTATAGACAAGCAGAACCGACGCAAGCGACATGCCCATCAGCCCCGCAAAGATATAGAATACGGTCTGGGCCTTGATCACCGACATGGCATGCACGCGCATGGAAAGCCAGAACACCATGGCAATCGGCGCCAGCGCGATTACCCACATAAGCGGTGAATTGAAAATCATGCTGCCAAAAGCCGTGAGGTACATGGCGCCATCCGGGCCGGTTGTTACCGCAAGCATCTTGGTGCCGAAGGCGAAAAGCCCGGTCACCGCAAGCGCCGTCGTCATGTAGTTATACACACCGAGCATATAGGCGCGGAGCCCGGCATCAACTTCTGCGGATGCCGCGACTGAAGGGTTGATGAAACGTGGATCTTGCATGAGTTATCTCCCAATACTCCTAAACGATTCTAATGTAACGATTGCCCGCGCAAGTTTCAAGATGCCGGCAGTATTCTTGTGCTTTGCCGGCGGGCGCGTTCGGAAGCGGATTTGAGCTGGCCGCAAGCCGCCAGAATATCCTGCCCCCGCGGTGTCCGGACCGGGCTTGCATACCCGGCCTTGAGCACCAGGGAGGCAAATTTTTCTATCCGTTCCGGCGTCGAGCACCGGTGGTGGGAGCCCGGCCAGGGATTGAACGGGATCAGGTTGATCTTTGACGGAATGCCGCGGATCAGCCGGATGAGTGCCCTCGCATCGTCATCGCTGTCATTGACGCCGTCGAGCATGACATATTCCCAGGTAATCCGTCGGGCATTGGAAAGGCCGGGATAATTCCGGCAGGCATCGATCAGGATCTCAAGCGGATATTTGCGATTGATCGGCACCAGCTCATCCCTGAGCTCATCCCGGACCGCATGCAGGGAAATCGCGAGATTGACCCCGAGCTCGTTGCCGCAACGGGCGATTTCCGGCACCACGCCAGAAGTGGACAGCGTGATCCGGCGTTTTGAAAGTCCGATCCCCTCGCCGCTCATGGCAATGCGCATGGCATCGGCAACATGGTCGTAGTTAAAGAGCGGCTCACCCATGCCCATCAGCACGATATTGGTCAGCCGGCGGTCTTCCTTGCCCGCAGGCCAGTCCCCGAGTTCGTCCATGGCCAGCATGATCTGGCCGGTTATCTCGGCAACCGTAAGATTGCGGACAAGTTTCTGGGTGCCGGTATGGCAGAACGTGCAGGTCAGGGTACAGCCCACCTGTGAGGAAATGCACAACGTGCCGCGATCCTCTTCGGGAATATAGACGGTCTCCGCCTCATTCCCGTCCGGAAAGCGCAAGAGCCATTTGATGGTTCCGTCGCTGGATTGAAGGCGGCGGCTCACCCGCGGGCGGGAGACATGAAACTTCTGGCTGAGCATTTCACGCACCGGGCGGGCAAGATCCGTCATATCGTCAAAACGGGTGACGCCATGACGCCAGACCCAGCGCCAGATCTGCCGGGCACGAAAAGCAGGCAGGCCTTCGGCGCGGATCGCCTCCTCAAGCTTTGGCTGCGTCATCCCGAGGATATCCAGCGGCCGTGGCTGGTCTTCCGGCATGGCGATCTCAGGCATGGGTGCGCCTGCGGCCATGTTACGGGCAGGCCTTGTCGATGACCTTCATCGCCGCGGTGAAGCCGTTGAGCGAGTATGTATCAATCGTCGTGTTGCCGAGGCTTGAAATCCCCGTCACCTTGAGGCTGTTGCCGCGCTTCATCGCACGGACAAGCTGCTGGTCCATCTGCGGTTTGGTTGCCCAGGCTCTTGTATCGACGCTGAAGAGGTTGAATGTCTTGCCATCGATGTTGAAAACGACGTCCCGGCCTTCCTTGTAGCGATACCCGGCCACCGTGCTGACAACCCCGCGTTCATCGGCATTGCTGCTGTGATGGGTGACAAAGACCCGTGTCTCCCCCCGGTTGTTGCGGTCGTACTGGCCTTCATATTTGGTGGGCTGGCTGGTGATGAAGCAGACTTTCTTCTCGCCTTTTCCGGCCCGATACGCCTGCCAGTTCCCGTTTTCGCTGAGCAGGTCTCCGGTCTGCGCCAGCACCGGCGCCGGGATACCTGCCGCCAGCATTGCCGCCAGCAGGCCAAGGCGGAAGATCCGGAGAAAATCAATGTTGTTGAAGATACGCCTTATCTGCATCATCCATTCATCCTTAGGTCTGTCATTCCGTTTATGCCCTAACGCTTGACTGAGGCCTAAAATCACAGAATCGGGGGCAAAGTGCAACCCTATCCCGTGCGGCCGGTTTCTTTTTTGCGTCGGCGTGCCTTTTTCTTCCATAAAGGCTCCCCGAACACCGGTTCAGGCAGGGCTTCCAGCGGGCCGCCCGGCATCAGGGGCCGCGGGGCAAACCGGTCAAGCGACAGCATGCGGTCATAGAGCACCATCGCGCCTGCGACCGCAAGATTAAGCGAGAAACGTGTTGGAATTTTGACCGTATGATCACAAAGATCGAGCATCTCGGCGCTCAGCCCGGCCCGTTCCGAGCCAAGGATATAGGCCGCCTTGCGTGGATGGCGGAAACTCGGCAGATCATGGGCATCGTCGGTGATCTCGACCCCGACCAGCTGGCATCCTCTTGGCAGCGCGAAATCTGCCGCCCCGTCAAACGTGTAGAGCGGGATCTGCTCCATGGCGTTGGATGTATCGGCCTGGCTGATCTCACGCCGGTCCATGTCGCCGCCCACCAGAAAGGCAAAAGACGCATCAAAGGCATGGGCCGTGCGGATCACGGCACCAGCATTGCGTGCCTTGCTCACCCCTTCCACGCCAAGCGCTGCATATCCTCGCATATCCTTCTCCTTTCCTTTCCGCTTGCGGCCTTCCGGCGGATCATGTTCTGGCTGCCCTGATCAGCTCATCGATAACCGGTGAAAGACGACGGATAATCTCGGCAACCCCTGCCGGATTGGGATGGATGCCATCGGCCTGATTGAGATCAGGATCAAGGGCCACGCCGTCGAGAAAGAACGGGGTGAAAAGCACCACGCCCCCACGGCTTTCGGCATCGGCCAGCGCATCGCGGAAGGCGGCGTCAAAATCCGCCCCGTATTCCGGCCCCATATTGAGCGGCGCCTTCATCCCGGCCAGCAGCACCGGCAGGCCCCTGGCCTGAATCCGGGCAAGGATCTGATCAAGATTGCCGCGCATCGCTTCCGGCGGCAGCCCGCGCAAGGCATCATTGCCGCCAAGCACCACCATGACCGCATCAGGGTCATCCCCGAGCGCCCAGTCGATCCGGCTTGCCCCGCCTGCGGTTGTATCCCCTGAAACCCCGGCATTGATGACCTTGACGTCCTGCCCCGCTTCACGGAGCTTCCTTTCAAGCTGGGCCGGAAACGCTTCGGGGAGATCAAGGCCATACCCCGCCACCAGACTGTCACCGAAGATCATCAGGCGGAGCGGCTTATCCGCCGTGGCGGCGGCCGGCATCAGAATGAGGGCGGCAAGCCCCGCAACCGCATGAAGAAAACGCCGCAGAAAGTGTTCTCCGGAAAGCCAATTGCATTTTTGCCTGCGCGGCACCATATAAACCCCAGATGCGGCAAATACCGACTTGTTGCATCGCTGTTTTCGGCCAGTTGAGAACAGCACCCATATTTCAGACTGCCTTGAGGAATACACCCAAATGCCCTCCCCCTCAACCGCCGAGATGATTAATCTTGACCAGGTTTCCCTTTCTCTGCCCAGCCGGGCCGGGTCCGTCGAGATCCTGAACGATCTCTCGCTTTCGATCAGCGCGGGCGAAACCGTGGCCATGCTCGGCCCCAGCGGCGCCGGGAAAACCACCGCCATGATGGTCATGGCCGGGCTTGAAGGCATCTCAAAAGGTCAGGTGCAGGTGGCGGGCCATGATCTTGCCCGTGCGAACGAGGACAGCCTGGCCCGGATCAGGCGTGACCATATCGGGATTGTCTTTCAGGCGTTCCGGCTGATCCCCTCGATGACGGCGCTCGAAAACGTGGCCGTGCCGCTTGAACTCAACGGCGATACGGAGGCCGTGGATCTTGCGGCAGAAGCGCTTCGTGAAGTCGGCCTCGGGCACCGGCTTGATCATTTTCCCGATCAGCTTTCCGGCGGCGAGCAGCAGCGTGTCGCCATCGCAAGAGCTATCGTGACCCGGCCGCAAATCCTCCTTGCGGATGAGCCGACGGGAAATCTCGATCAAGCCACCGGAGGTGAGATCATCAACCTCATCCTTGCCATGGCCAAGAAGCACCATACCGCGCTGGTGCTGATCACCCATGATGAAACCCTTGCCCGGCAATGCAGCCGTATCATCCGCATTGCCGATGGCCGGATCGCCTCGGATAGCGGTCGCCGGAAAAAGGCGGCGCGATGACCGGGTCTTCCTTTCGCCTTGCCTTCACGCTTGCCCGGCGCGAATTGCGCGGCAGTCTCGGCAGGTTCCGTGTTTTTCTGATTGCCCTCACCCTTGGCGTAACGGCGATCGGCGCGGTGGGAAGTATTGCCGATGCCATGCGCGCCGGGATCAGCGCCAATTCGCGGGCGCTCTTTGGCGGTGATATCGAAGCCAGCAGCACCCAGCGTGAAGTTCCGCCGGAAATGCGCGCCGAGATGCAGGCCCATGGGACGGTTTCAAGCCTGATCGACATGCGGGCCATGCTTGCCGCCGAAAAGGATGGCCAGCCAATCCGCCGTCTGACAGGTCTCAAGGCGGTGGATGACAACTGGCCTCTTCTCGGCACTCCGGTGCTTGATCCGCCGATCCCGCTCGCTGAGGCGCTGGCGCGGCAGGATGGACGCCCGGGGGTTGTGGCCAGCGCCGGGGTGCTGCGCATTCTCGGGCTCAAGGTCGGCGATATTGCCCGGCTTGGCATGACCGATGTGCGTATCGGGGCGGTCCTCATCTCCGAGCCGGATCAGAATCTTGGCTTTGGCGCCTTTGCCCCGCGGGTGATCATCCATCGGGATTTCCTGGCGGAAACCGGCCTGCTTGCGCCGGGCACCCTTCTGACCTACCGGGAGAGGCTGCGGCTTGAAACCCCGCAGGACGATATGGCGGTTCTGGACAGACTTGGCGATTCCGCCGGCAACAGTCTGGTGCGCATCAGGCACCATCGGCAGGGATCAGCCGGGTTTGAATCCTTTCTTTCCCGAACGGAAACCTTTCTCACCCTTGTCAGCCTGACCGCCCTCCTGATCGGCGGGCTTGGCGTTTCCACCGCGGTCCGGGCCTGGCTTGGCAGCCGCATGCCGGTTCTGGCCACGCTGAAATGCCTTGGTGCGCCGGCAGCGCTCATCTTCCGGGTCTATTTTCTTCAGGTGCTTGCGCTGACGGCATTGGGCATCGGCATCGGCCTTATGCTCGCGATCCTGGCGCCGCTTGCAACCCAGATCCTGCTTGCTGACCGGATTGCCGTGCCCATCGCCTCCGGCATCTACCCGGTCCCGCTGCTTGCCGCCGCCGCCTATGGCTTGCTGACGGCGGTTGCCTTTTCGCTTTGGCCGCTGGGCAAGGCGCGTGACGTCAATCCCTCCCAGCTCTTCCGGACACTGATTGCGGCGCCCGCCGGCCGACCAAAGGGGGTCTACCTTGCCGGGATTGCTCTTGCCACCCTTGGCCTTGCGCTGCTGACGGGGTGGATTACCACCAGCCTCAAACTGGCCGGTGCCTTTATTCTTGGCGTGCTGGTGAGCCTTGGCCTCCTGGCACTGCTGGGCGAGGCGGTGATCCGCCTCTCAGGCCGCCTGCCGGTGCCGTCGCATACCCCGCTTCGTCTTGCGATTGCCGCCCTGGTGCGCCCGGGCAATGCCACCCGCAGCGTCATCATCACCTTCGGTCTCGGGCTTGCGGTGCTGGTGGCGGTTGCGCTTTCCGAGCACAGCATGCGGAGCCAGATCAGCGACCGGCTTGAGCGAGATGCCCCGGCCTGGTTCTTTATCGATATCCAGCCAGATCAGCGGCAGGCGTTTCTCGACATCGCCACCGCCCATGTGCCACGCGATCACGTGATGATGGTACCTCTTGTGCGCGGGCGGATTACGGCGCTTGCCGGTGTGCCGGCCGAAAAGATCGACGCGCCCTCATCGGAAGCCTGGATCCTGCGTGGTGACCGCGGCCTTACCTGGATGGGCCCGCCGCCGGAAGGCGCCCGTATCGTCAAGGGCCAGTGGTGGCCCGATGATTACACGGGCCCGCTCCAGACCTCCATGGATGACGAAGCGCTCGAAGCCTTCGGCCTCAAGATAGGTGATACGGTGGATATCAATATCGCGGGCAGGGACATGGTTGCGACCATCACCAGCAGCCGCGCCATCGAATGGCAGAATTTCGGGCTGAATTTCGTCTTCATCCTCAGCCCGGGCATGATCGAACAGGCGCCGCATAACTGGGTGGCGACGGTGCGCACAGATGATCGCGCCATCGAAGCTGCGATCGACCGGGACGTTGCCGCCCTCCTGCCGAATGTATCCTCGATTTCGGTAAGGGAAGCGGCAGCAACCGCCAGCCGCATCCTGGGCCTTGTTTCAACCGCCATCCAGATCACCGCCGGGATCACGCTTGTGGCAGGTTTTGCCGTGCTTGCCGGCACCGTCGCCGCCAGCGAGGCGAGGCGCATCCAGTCGTCGATCATCCTCAAGGTGCTGGGCGCGACACGTCCGGTTATTCTCTTTTCATATATTCTGGAATATGCCCTGCTCGGGCTGGTGACGGCGCTGGTTGCCGTCGGGATCGGCACCGCCGCAAGCTGGGGGATGATCCGGGGATTTCTTGATGCCGATTTTGTCTTTGCGCCGGATCTCGCGGCGGCCGTCGCGCTTGGCGGGGTGACGGCGACGGTGCTGCTCGGGCTGGTTGGCGCGTCACGGACTCTTGGCCGCAAGCCCGGTCCTGTCCTGCGTGAAGAGAGTGTATAACTCTCATCCTTGATGCTTGCCACAGGGCAAAGTTCAGGCTATACGAGCGGCATGACGAGATCCGATGCACCCAAAAAAGTTGTTCTTGCCTATTCCGGCGGGCTTGATACATCCGTAATCCTGCGCTGGCTTCAGGACGCCCACAAGGCTGAAGTCGTGACATTCACCGCCGATATCGGCCAGGGAGAGGATATTGAACCTGCCCGCGCCAAGGCCGAAGCCATGGGCATCAAGGAGATCTATATCGAAGATCTTCGGGAGGAATTCACCCGCGATTACGTCTTTCCCATGTTCCGGGCCAACGCGCTCTATGAAGGGGAATATCTCCTTGGAACTTCCATCGCCCGGCCGCTGATTGCCAGGCGGCAGATTGAGATTGCCCGCGAAGTCGGCGCCGATGCCGTCAGCCACGGGGCCACCGGCAAGGGCAATGATCAGGTGAGATTCGAGCTTGGCTATTACGCGCTTGAGCCTGGCATCAAGGTCATCGCGCCATGGCGGGAATGGGATCTGACCTCGCGCACCCGGCTGATCGAATACGCTGAAAACCATCAGATCAAGATACCCCTTGATAAACGCGGCGAAGCGCCTTTCAGCGTCGATGCCAATCTGCTGCATATCTCAGCCGAAGGCAAGGTGCTCGAGGACCCGTGGGTTGAACCCGAAGAATATGTCTTCAGCCGCACGGTCTCACCCATGGAGGCCCCCGATACGCCCACCGAAATCACCATTGATTTTGCCGGTGGAGACCCGGTTGCCGTCAACGGCCAGACCATGTCGCCGGCAACCCTGCTCGAGGCGCTGAACACCCTTGGCGGGAAGAACGGCATTGGCCGGGTTGACCTCGTGGAAAACCGTTTTGTCGGGATGAAATCCCGCGGCGTTTATGAAACCCCGGGCGGCACGATCCTGCTGAAAGCCCGGCGGGCCATGGAATCGATCACCCTTGACCGCGGCGCCGCCCATGCCAAGGATTCCCTCATGCCCCGCTACGCCGAGCTTGTCTATAACGGCTTCTGGTTTGATCCTGAACGTGAGATGCTGCAGAAAGCCATCGACGCGACCCAGGGCATGGTGACCGGCACGGTGAGGCTCAAACTCTACAAGGGCAATGTTATCGTGACCGGGCGGAAATCACCCCACTCACTCTATCATCCCGATCTGGTGACGTTTGAAGATGGCACGGCCGATTACAATCAGGCGGATGCGCATGGTTTCATCCGCCTCAATGCACTTCGCCTCCGGGTTGCCCGAATGTCCCAGGGGCCGAAATAGCCAAGCGACAAAGCCAGCCTGCCCTTATTTAGAAGAAGCCTCACGGCAGACTTCAGGCGCGATGGTGCCGTCGGTGTTCACCTGCTTGAGGTAGACATTCCCTGAGGGCGCAAACGCAAAGCCCGTATCCCTCAGCCCGGTATCACAGGTTTTCGCCGCCACGAACCTGTATTCGGCCATTCCGTTGCTGTGCTTGCTGAATTCCTTCATCTCTTCGGTCGGGAAGAGAAACAGCCCCAGCGCAAGAACCAGTATCGGCATTTTATATCCTTTCAGACAGGAAAGTTTATGGAAGATCAAGTATCATTATTTCCGCAAAAAGAGGCAAAAAGTCTTCCAGATTGCGGCGAAATAAAGAAACGCCCCTTTTCCTGTGGCCTGTTTCCCCATATATATTGAGAAGACACATGGCCATCAGGTCATCCCCTTAAACATAAGAGACCCAACACAAGGAAAATGCTATGGCTTTTGAACTCCCCGATCTTCCTTATGCTTACGATGCGCTGGCCGCCGGCGGCATGAGCAAGGAAACCCTGGAATTCCATCACGACCTGCACCACAAGGCGTATGTCGATAACGGCAACAAACTGCTTGAAGGCTCCGGGCATGAAGGCAAATCCCTCGAAGAGATCGTCGCCGCCACCTATGATGCTGGCGCGCTGGTCCAGTCCGGTCTTTTCAACAACGCCTCGCAGCACTGGAACCACATCCAGTTCTGGGAAATGATGGGCCCCGAAGGCCGCGCCATGCCATCCGAGCTTGAAAAGGCACTGGTGGACAATTTCGGCTCGGTCGATGCCTTCAAGGAAGCCTTCTGTGCCGCCGGTGCGGGCCAGTTCGGTTCAGGCTGGTGCTGGCTTGTTCAGGATAAGGACGGCAGCCTCAAGGTGACCAAGACCGAAAACGGCGTCAACCCGCTCTGCTTCGGCCAGAAGACTCTTCTTGGCTGCGATGTGTGGGAGCATTCCTACTATATTGATTTCCGCAACAAACGTCCTGCCTATCTGACCAATTTCCTCGACAATCTGGTCAACTGGGAAAATGTTGCCTCGCGCATGTAGGCGCCGCCGATACCCGGACTTCAAGGGGGGAGTTCTCCCTCCCCTCTGCTCTTTGTTGATCTTGCGTTCCTGAAGGAGACTCTCCATGAAACTGAACGATACGGCACTTTTGAAAACAGCCAGCTATGTTGGCGGGGAATGGCTTGACGCTGGCGGGAAGACTTTCCCGCTCAACAACCCGGCCACCGGCGAGAAACTCGCGGATATCGCCGATCATGGCGCCGAAACAATCCGCCAGGCCATCGACAGGGCCGCCGCCGCCCAGAAGGAATGGGCCGCCCGCACCGCCAAGGACAGGGCCATGCTGATGCGCGGCTGGTTCAACCTGATCATGGAAAATCAGGAAGATCTGGCGCAGATCATCACCGCTGAAATGGGCAAGCCGCTGGCCGAGGCCCGGGGCGAGGTGGCCTATGGTGCCTCGTTCATTGACTGGTTTGCCGAAGAAGGCCGCCGCATCACTGGTGATATCCTTCAGCCTCACATGACCGATAAGCGCCTGATGGTGCTCAAGCAGCCCATCGGCGTGGTCGGGGCGATCACCCCGTGGAATTTCCCCAACGCGATGATCACCCGCAAGATCGCGCCGGCGATTGCCGCCGGTTGCGCGGTGGTGCTCAAGCCCGCGGAACAGACGCCTCTGTCGGCGCTGGCGCTGGCGGAGCTGGCGGATCGCGCGGGTCTTCCCGCCGGGGTGATCAACATCGTCAACGGCATGGATGCGCCGGCCATGGGGCTTGAGCTGACCACCAACCCGATTGTCCGCAAGGTGACTTTCACCGGCTCGACGGAAGTCGGCCGCATCCTGATGAAGCAATCCGCGGATACGATCAAGAAAGTCAGTCTTGAGCTTGGCGGCAATGCCCCGCTGATCATCTTTGATGATGCCGATATCGAGGTCGCCGTGCGGGAGACGCTGGCCTCGAAATTCCGCAACGCGGGCCAGACATGTGTCTGCGCCAACCGGATCTTTGTGCAGGTGGGGATCTATGATGATTTCGCCGCCGCGCTGACGGAGAAGGTCAGCGCCATGAAGGTCGGCAACGGCGCCGAGGATGGTGTTTCCACCGGCCCGCTGATTGATGCGCAGGGGCTGGCCAAGGTTGAACGTCATGTTGCCGACGCGCTGGGCAAGGGGGCGCAAGCCACCACCGGCGGCGGCAGGCATGATCTCGGGCTCACCTTCTTCACGCCGACGGTGCTCACCGGCATGACCACCGACATGCAGATCTTCACCGAAGAGACCTTCGGCCCGGTGGCGCCGCTCTTCCGGTTTGAGACCGAAGAGCAGGTGGTTGCCATGGCCAATGATACGATCTTTGGCCTTGCGGGGTATTTCTTCGCCCGGGATATGGCGCGCGTCTGGCGAGTTGCCGAGGCGCTCGAATACGGGATTGTTTCGGTCAATACGGGTATTTTCTCCAATGAGATCGGGCCGTTTGGCGGGGTCAAGCAATCCGGGATCGGGCGTGAGGGCTCGAAATACGGGATCGACGATTTCCTTGAGATGAAATACGTCTGCCTCGGCGAGATCTGAGGCACCCTGGCCGCCTCCCTCGAACAGGAGCGCGGCCATCCCACAAATGGACAATCAAAGACAAGCCGAAAGGCGGCGCATCCATGCCGCCTTTTTCAATTACACGGAATCCTTTAAGAAGAAATGTTCGCCCAAATAGGCGGCACGTCTTTTATTTGTCGTTTCCGTTCCAGGTGAAGATAGACGTGTAATCTGTATAGACTTCTCCATCCGTTTGATGACGGTAGGATGCAAGATTGTGCCGAAGCTCGTCATTGTCGTAGCGAATACCATTCATCGGGCGAACAATGAACAATGTATAGGTCATGAATTCAATCAACACACCAGTATCTCGCTCGGCGATTTCCTTTGCGCCATGGGCAATGAAAATGTCGCGCAATTCTTCGAATGTCACTATGCGGCGTCAGACGTCCAAGACATGACTCCAGCAAAACCAGAATATGGAGTTCCGACAATATTGATATCTTTGGTATCTGCTCCCTTGAACAGGTAGGATTTGGTTTCTTCTGTCGGATACCACTTGCCGCCCAAAATCTCGGATAGTTGCTGGGAGACTTCTTCGATGGCGTCGTTCAAGTCATGCGAAGTTACCAGTAGCCATCCAGCCTTTTTGTCTGCGGCTTGAAAACCATGGCCGTTTTGAAGTTTCGTATATGCCACCGAAGCCGTATTCAGTTTCTGTGTCATGGTTGTGTTTCCCAAATTGGTTTTGCGCACAGTCAAGGAGAACATATATAAATGAATTGTGCTTTTCCGCGTCTAAACACGCTCTTATGTTGCTTGAGCAACACTGTATTAATAATATAAGTTGAAAAATAACACGTTGTCAATGACCCACCAAGAGCAGTGGCATCACGTCAAGATCAATGACTTCAATCATGCTGATCCTTCCTTTCCTGCCCCGGGCACCTTCTGATCGCCATCTTATTCGGTACTGGATATCAGCGCATCCGTGCCGCCTTTTTTGGTGGGGCAATGGCTGGCAGCCTGCCCTCGCCTCATGGTTGACATGGCCCGGAGAAAAGGGGAGATTACCCCTTAAGAATAACCTGCGCGATGCCATTCTGTTCCGCGCTTCCCCCATTGATGTTCCGGAAGCCCATCCCGCCATATAAGGGAGAGGGCCATGCCCGACGCGAAGCCCAATGCGCTCCATTACGGCGATTGCCTTGATATTCTTCCCACCATTCCTGATGCTTCGGTTGATCTCATCTATCTTGATCCGCCGTTCAATTCCAACGCCAATTACAACATGCTGTTCGGCGCCGAGCAGGGGGAAGATACAGCGCAGATCCAGGCTTTCACGGATACATGGTATTGGCGGCCGGATCATGAGGACGTGTATTCTGACCTGATGTTGCGGGGCGGCACCCTTGGCAACACCACCGAAGCCCTGATGCAGATACTCGGCCGCTGCGGTATGCTGGCCTACCTGTTTTTCATGATGCAACGGCTGATACTGATGAAACGTGTGCTTAAGCAAACAGGTTCCATCTATCTGCATTGCGACCCCAAGGCCAGCCACTACCTGAAGATCATCATGGATGCTGTTTTCGGGCAACTTAACTTTATCAATGAAATAATTTGGCATTACCAAACGGGTGGAGGATCAAAAAGGTGGTATGCCAAGAAGCATGACACAATCCTTTTTTATGCTATGGGGGAAAAATACACCTTTAATTATGCCCATGACCTCTTACAAGTAAGGCGTGGCGAGGGGGCTATTGCCCGAGCCGCAAACCCGACTGGAGCAAGGTTATCGGCAGATGATACAACAAAAACCGCAATGAGTGTCTGGACCGATATAAACGCCCTTAATTCCCAAGCCAAGGAACGCCTAGGCTACCCGACCCAGAAACCGCTCGCATTATTGAACCGTATCATCAGCGCTTCCAGCAATGAAGGCGATGTGGTGCTTGATCCTTTCTGCGGTTGCGGAACAACGGTGGATGCGGCCGAAGCGCTCGGGCGGCGCTGGATCGGCATTGATATATCCTGCCTTGCCATCAATGTGATCCTTGAACGGCTGGAAAACATCCATGGCAAGAAAGCGCTCGACAAGATCGAGGTTTCCGGCATTCCACGTGACCTTGCCGGGGCGGAAAAAATGTTCCGGCGTGATCCCCTTGAATTTGAACGCTGGGCGGTTGGCCTGATCAGGGGCCGCCCCAACGACAGGCAGAGAGGTGACGGGGGCAGCGATGGAGAATTGCGCTTTTATAGCCGTGATAACGACAGGCCCCAGCGCGGCATCATTTCCGTCAAGGGCGGGCAAACCCTCACCCCTTCCATGGTGAATGAACTTGAAGGCGCTGTCACAAAATTCAACGCGGACATGGGCGTGCTGATCACTCTCCGCACGCCGACCAGGGGGATGATTGAAACGTCAAACCAGTTCGGATTATGGGAAGATACCTTTACCGGCAATTCATACCCCCGCATCCAGATTATCACGATCAGGGAATTGCTGGACGGGCAGTCACCCAACATGCCCAGCGTGATAAATCCCTATCTCAAGGCCAGCCACCGGCATGATACACAGATGGAACTGGTATGAACCTGAAAAAGCGCCTCAACTCACCCCTTTTTTATTTGGCATTGGCCGCAGGAATTATAGCTGCCATTTCTTGGTATTTGATTGCCTGTCCACCTGACTGGCTGTGGCGCGATGGGGCTGGGAATGTTGAAATTCTGCGGGGGGCGATCCTTGCTCTTGGTCTGATCGGCGGTTTTTATGGCCTTATACTTGCCACACAGCGCCAGAATACTTTTCAAAAACAGACCGAAAACGCCCATGAGCAACTCTTCAACGAAAGGTTGGGGCGTGGCGCACAACTTCTTGCTCAAAAGAAGCACATCACCTTGCGCCTTTCCGGGTTGCGCTTGCTTGAAGATCTGGCCGAAACATCATCACAAGATCAACGAAAACTGATCGCCCGGATGCTTCATGATTTTATCTGCCAGAAATGCCAGCTTCGATATGAGAAAGAAGGTGAAGGTGAAAGCGAGGATAAAGGAAACCTGCTCCCGCGACGGCCACGATCAAAACATATGGATACTGAACTTGCAATCAAGGCCGTTATCAAGGTTGCAGAAAAGGCCGAAATGTCAGGGGAGGACATTCCCTTTAATCGACTTGATTTCAGAGGTCTGTATTTTGAAAATATTACAACATCACTGGGATTGGATTTTCGCAGTGCAAAGATGGAATCTTGCCGGTTTAAAAACGTAAATATCCCAAATACGGATTTCAGTTATGCAAATCTCGAAAACGCAACCTTTGAGATAGCAAATTTGACTGGATCAAAATTTATTTTAACCAATCTCAACGGAACTCAATTTGGCACTTTATTCATCGACGTTGCCCCTGATGAACCCGGCGAGATGGTTAACCTTATCAAAGATAATGGTCGAATTATACAAGCCAAATATCAATCCGCCGATCTCTCCGGTTGTAAGTTTGAAAAAAAATTTGTATCAGCATCTGTGTATCTGGACGATGCAACCTTCCATCAAGACAAACCACCTCTAAATCTTGACTCGCCAGCATTTATGGATTGCAACGCCTATAGGTGGGAAAAAGGAAGCGACGGGTCTATACACCCCAGATACATCAAATCTGATCAAAGATATTCAAGGCAATGGATCAACATCCCGACGCCGCCTCCCGAAAAAGAAGACGCGTAACCCCCCTACCGCAGCCGCCGGATGAGCGCGGAGGTATCGTTGCGGCCATGGCCCGCGGCCGAAAGCTCCTTGTAATACTCCAGCACCTGCCGCGTGATCGGCAGCGCGGCCCCGTTCTCCCCGGCCTCATCAAGGCAGATCCCCAGATCCTTGATCATCCAGTCCAGCGCGAAGCCGAAATCGAACTCACCCGCCACCATCGTCCGGCCGCGATTGACCATCTGCCATGATTGCGCCGCCCCGCCGGAAATCGTATCAAGCACCGCCTCCATATCAAGCCCCGCGCGCATCCCGAAATCCAGCGCCTCCGAAAGCCCCTGCACCAGCCCCGCAATACAGATCTGGTTGACCATCTTGGCCTGCTGGCCCGCCCCGGCGCCGCCGATATGCGTCACCGTCCGGCCATAGGCGCGGATCACCGGCTCGGCCCGGGCAAAGATTTCCGCCTCGCCGCCGCACATGACGGTCAGGATGCCGCCTTCCGCCCCCGCCTGCCCGCCGGAGACCGGCGCATCGATAAAACCGAGGCCAAGCGCCGAAGCCGAAGCCGCAAGCTCCCGCGCGACATCCGCCGAAGCGGTGGTATTGTCGATGAAAATGCTGCCCTTCTCCATCGCCGCGAACGCCCCGTCCGGGCCGGTGGTCACCTCACGCAGGTCCTTGTCCGCGCCGACGCAAGAAAAGACGAATTCCGCCCCGGCCGCCGCCGCCGCCGGTGTCGCCGCCGTCTTGCCGCCATGTTCATCCGCCCAGGCCCCGGCCTTCGCCGCCGTGCGGTTATAGACCGTCACGTCATGCCCCGCCGCCTTGAGATGCCCTGCCATGGGATAGCCCATGACACCCAGACCAATAAACGCGACCTTTGCCATCTTTTCCGCCTTTCCGATTTATGCTGCTGATACGGCTTGCCGCATTGTGCCGGAGCATCCCGGGCTTTTCAAGCATGGCTTCGCCGCCGCGCTTTTGGTATAAGAGGGACGATGCGTTTTTTCAGGGAGCAATAAAGGACCATGGCCAGCGACTACGAGATCGATATCCTCATCCCTGAAAGCCAGATCACCGCCCGGGTCAACGCCATGGCGCGGGAGATCAACCATCATTACAGCGGCACGCCGAAACTGGTGGTGGTGGGGCTATTGCGCGGCTCCTTCATGTTCATCGCCGATCTGGTGCGCCGCCTTGATCTGCCCGTTGAAGTCGATTTCATGACGGTATCGAGCTATGGCCATGGCATGGTTTCATCCCGCGAGGTGCGCATCCTCAAGGATCTGGATGGCGAGGTGGAGGATGTCGATGTGCTGGTGGTTGAAGATATTGTCGATACCGGCTACACGCTTTCGCAGGTGCTCAGCATTCTCGGCACCCGCAAGCCCCGAAGCCTTGAGGTCTGCTGCCTTCTCAACAAGCCCTCCCGCCGCGAGGTCGCGGTCGAGGTGCGCTGGACAGGTTTTGAAATCCCCGATGAATTCGTGGTCGGCTATGGCATCGACTACGCGGAGAACAACCGCAACCTGCCGCATATCGGCAAGGTCCGGATGATCACCTGACCGCCCTTGAGGCGTTGATCACCTGCCCATCAGGCGGTCGTCAAACGGATACCGGGTGAGGTTTTCATACCCGTCCTCAGTGATCAGCACCTGATCTTCAAGCTTGATGGAAAACTCCCCGCCCTCGCGGCTGACCAGCGCCTCGACGCAGAGCACCATCCCGGGCTTGAGCTCATGATCAAACGCGCCGTCGACGAACTGGTCGGGATAGGCGATCAGCGGCCATTCATCGCACAGCCCGACGCCATGGAACTTGCAGGAATATTTCTGCTTCTGGTAGAGCGCCGGCAGATGATGCCCGTTATGGGTCAGCTCGGTGAACGTCACCCCGGGTTTCAGCATCTCCATATTCGTCTGGATATGCTCATGGGCAAGGCGGTAGTCTTCGATCATCTCGGCGCTCGGCGCGCCGTCGCCCAGAAACCAGGTCCGGGAGATATCCGAACAGATGCCATAGCACCCCACCAGATCGGTATCAAAGGCCAGAATCTCGTTATTCTGCACCACCCGCGGGCCACATTCCTGAAACCACGGATTGGTGCGCGGGCCGGAGGCCAGAAGGCGGGTTTCGATCCACTCACCCCCACGGCGGATATTTTCCGCATGCAGATAGGACCAGATATCGTCTTCGGTCATGCCCGGGGCAGCGGCGGCTTCCATGGCATGGACCGATTGCTCGCAGGCATGCATCGCGCAGCGCATGGCAAGGATATCATCCTTGCCCTTGATGACGCGGGCATGCTCCATCACGACTTCGCCTTCTTCAACCGTCAGCCCTTCGGCTTCAAGGGCGCGGAGCCCGGCAACCATGATTTTGTCCACGGCAAGACGGGTGTTTTCCCCTGCCCGCTCACGGAGGAGCGAACGTATCTCGGCGGCGAAATCACGGGCGGCGACGGCGGTCCTGTCGCCATTGGCGAAATAGAACATCGACGCGCCGGAGCGGACTTCCTGCACCAGCGGGTTATGCGCCGCTAGAAAGGGAGAGTTCTTGTAATCCCACAGAATCATATATCCGTCCGCCGTGACCAGACAGGCGCGGAACGGGTTATGGGTGTTCCAGAGCTGCATATTGGTAGAATCGGTGGCATAGCGGATATTGAGGGGGTCGAACAGCAGCACGCCAGCCAGGTCATGCTGATGCAGCTGGGCGAGAATACGGTCAAGATGGAACTGCCGCAGGCCCACAAGGTCAGGTGCGGTCAGCCCGGCTTCTTCCCATTCCGCAAAGGCAAGAGGCGTCGGCCCGATCTCGATACGGTCATTATCCCGCGGGGATCCATCGGGCATGAGGGCCGCCGAGGCCGCCGGACGGGAGGGATCAATCTTGCGCTGGTCGCGCATATGGATGGAATTCATCTCACCACCTCATTTCAGGATCATTTCCGTTTACGCTAGGTGAAATTTCACCGGCGTCAATTGTTAAATGTGTCCTCTTACTGAAGTTCGGTCTCGATATCAGCTTCCGCCTCCAGGGTCCGATGTACCGGGCATTTATTGGCAATATCAAAAAGATAGTCCCGCTGGCTTTCATCAAGCGCCCCTTCAAGCACCAGCCTGCGACTGAAGATATCTTTTTTCTCCTTGCCTTCGCCTTCCTTGCGGTGGAGCACCTCAACCTCGCAATTTTCGAGCGGCCATCCCTTGCGCTGGGCAACCAGCCTGATCGTGATGGCGGTACATGCCCCAAGCCCGGCCTTGAGAAAATCATAAGGCGCAGGTCCGCTGTCAAGCCCGCCGGTTATGCGCGCGGGTTCATCGACGCGAAGCCGATGCGTGCCGATGCTGATATCATGGGCGAAAATCCCGTCCGGACTCGACCGGACAAGAACAGCCTCCGGATCTGATCCGGCGCGCCCCGCTTCATCGCCCCCCAGTTCATCACCAAGGCAGCGCGAGGCCCAGGCCGCGATCACTTTTGCCGCAAAGGCGCTGTCCTTTTTGCGGGTCAGCAGGTGATCCGCCGTATCAAGGGAGACGAACGATTTCGGATGTCTTGCCGCGGCGAATATCCGGGTTGCGTTGTCGATCTTCACGATCTCGTCCTCCGGCGCATGCATCACCAGAAGATCGGCCTGAAGCCGGGCAAGAACAGCCGGAGCATCCTGTGCCAGCAGATCATCGACAAAAGACTTGCCGATCCGGATGGGACGCCCGCCGATCACAACCTCGGCAATGCCGATAGCCTCAATCGCCGGGATCGCATCTGCGAAAAGATGGCGGACATGCGCCGGGTCCGCCGGTGCTCCAATGGTTGCGACGCCGCGGACCGACGGAACTGAAGCCGCCGCGGCCAGCACCGCCGCGCCGCCCAGGCTATGGCCGATCAAGAGATCAGGCGCCGCGTAATTATCCTCAAGCCACGCCGCCGCCGCCACGATATCATCGATATTGGCGGTAAATCCGGTATCTTCAAAACTTCCTTCGGATTGCCCGAGGCCGGTAAAATCAAGGCGCAGGACGCCAATCCCCTCCATGGCCAGATACTGGGCAACGCGGGCAGCGGCGAGGCTGTCCTTGGAACAGGTGAAACAATGGGCAAAAACCGCCCAGCCGCGATGCGCACCAAGGGCGTAGTCGAGCCGGGCTGCCAGGGGAACACCCTCCCGGTTCATGAAGGTGATGGTTTCGGTCTTGGGCATGGCGGCCTCCTTCGTTTCTCCCTCTATGGTAGCAGAATGGGGGCCGGGTGCAAAAAAAATCACCCCGCCCGGGTGCGGGCTTGCCAGATGGGGTTCTTTTGCGCCATGCTCAGGGGCAGACCGCAAAGAGGTTATGGAGAGACGAATGACCAAATTGATCGACGCCAGAACAGAGGACGGCGCTGTTCATCTTACCTTTGACGATGCCACATCATCCGGCTTTCCCTTTTTCTGGTTGCGTGACCACGCCCAGGATGACGAAAGCTGGGATCATCGCAGTCACCAGCGGGAATTTTTCACCGCCGCGGCGGATCCGGATATCAGCCCGTCCGACGTGCAGCTCGATGCCGATGGCAGCAATCTGATGATGTCCTGGCCTGATCAGCGCGGACCGATCTCTTATCCCGCAAGTTTTCTCTACCGCTTTGCCCGGGCCGAAACCGATCTTTCCGCCCCGCGCCATATCTGGGATGCCGGCACGGCTGACCGCAAGGGCCTGCTCGTTCCATGGCAGGAGATCACGAGCAATTCCTCCCTCACCGATGATGGCCGGAAAAGGCTTCTGGAAACCATCCATACCCATGGCTTTGCCGTGCTGGACAATGTCCCTGTCGGGCAGGAAAGCGTCGCCGCGGTTGCCCATGCCATCGGCTATGTGCGTGAGACGATCTTCGGGGGGCTCTGGGAATTTGCCGCCAATGAAGGCATGGATGACAGCGCCTATACGCCGAAAGAGCTCCGCCCCCATACCGATGGCACCTACAGCCATGATGCGCCGGGGCTTCAGCTCCTGCTCTGCTGCGAATACGATGCCGAAGGCGGGGATTCAATCATGGTGGACGGGTTCGCCATCTATCGGTGGATGCAGGAAAACGCCCCTGAGGCGCTGGCGGATCTCAGCCGCATCAATGTTCCGGGGCAGTATATTGGCGACGGGGTTGTTCTGCGCGCGGAACGACCTGTTTTCCGGCACGATGCGCGCGGCGAGCTGGCGCAGGTGACCTTCAACAACTATGACCGGGCTCCGTTCCGGCTCAATGATGCGGATATGGCCGGGTTCTACGCCGCCAGCCGTCTCTTTGACCAGAAAGCCAACGATCCCGACATGCAGTGGCGTCAGGTCCTTTCCCCCGGCCAGATGCTGATCTTTGACAACTGGCGGATCCTTCATGGCCGCGCCGCGTTCCGCGGTCACCGCAAGATGGCAGGCTGCTACCTCAACCGCGAGGATTATGAGAGCAGCCTGCGCCGGGTCGGCCTTAGAAGTTAAGCGATATATTCCGGTGCTGCGCAAGACATCCTGAAATCGCCGACGCCTGCTCCTTGGTCAGGCGGTCCTGCTGTCTCAGCCCGATATTGTTCCGGATATCCGCTTCAAACCTTTCGAGTTCGGGCAGCATCGCCACGCCAGCCTGACGTCCCTTGAGATCCTTCTCAAATTCTTTCATCGCCGAGCTCAGCGACTTTCTGGCTTTCGCGGGCTTGGGCTTGCGCTTTCTGATGTCTTTTGTTGCCCCCTCGAGTTTGGAGACGATCTCATCCGTCCCCGCAACTTCGCGCAGCGCCGATATCGCATCCTTGATCGCGTCACGCGCCTCGTCATGGGGGCCGTCATCCGTGATCAGGGCAGGCAGCGCCTCCAGCATGGGCCGCAGGCCGGCCAGCGCATCGGCGTCCTTCAGGGTGGTAATGACATCAATAAGTTCACTATAGGCATCGTCTACCCCGCGCCGGTAGCTGTTCTGCTCCTTTTCCAGCGCTTTCTGCAAGGTTTTGTAGGATTTGTTGACGCTTTTCCATTCCGCCGGGATCTGCGCTTTCATCTCTTCGACCTCGATTTCGAGCGCGTCGATCTTCGCCTGCATGGCCGCCTTGTCTTCTTCGCTGTCGAGCCCGCGGATATCCTTGCCAAGGGTGGTGATCTCACGGTTCAGGCGGCGGATGTCACGCTCGATGTCCCGGACCATTCCATGCACGGGGCGATATTCAACCGATGCCCGCTCAAGTTCAGCTTCAGCCGCACGGATCGCCTCGATCTGGCCGAAGACACCGTTGACAACGTCAACCGTTCCATTGATCTGGCGGCGCACCCCGGCTGGCAATGCGTCGAGATCAAGCGCCGTGACCCTGGCGGCCATGGCTTCGATTTCCGCCCGTTCTTCGGTGTAATAGGAAAAGAGATAATCCTCAAGACATGCCTGCAGCCGCGGGTTTTTCGGTGGCGGCGCGGTCTCGCTGGTCAGGTAGGTGCGGACCGGCAGAAAATTCACCAGCGGCGGGTAGAAACCGACAATGGTCAGCCCCAGCAGCTGGAGCGCGATAAACGGCACCACACCTTTATAGATATCGAGGGTGCGGACCGCGCTCGATGCCACCCCGCGCAGGTAGAAGAGCGCAAAGCCGAAAGGCGGGGTCAGGAAGGATGTCTGGATGTTGAGGCCGATCATCACCCCGAGCCATACCGCCGTCACGTTCGATGATGGATCTGCCAGCAGAATGGGGGAGACAATCGGCACCACCACCACGGCAATCTCGATGAAATCGAGGAAGAACCCGAGCAGGAAAATCACCAGCATGACGACGATGAACTGAGACCAGAATCCCCCCGGCAGGCCGGTGAGGAAATGCTTGACGATCTCCTCCCCGCCAAAGCCGCGGAAGGCGGCGGTCAGCATCGCGGCACCAAGAAGGATGATAAAGACCATCGAGGTGGTCTTGGCGCTTTCCACCATCACCCCGTTGAGCGTGTCCTCGATCTTGAAGGTGCGCCAGAACGACCAGCCCACGGACACCACAAATCCGGCCACCGCAACAATAGCGAGGAAGATACCGAGTTTATCGACGCCGGTCTCGATCGTCCGGATATTGAGGTTGAACATGTTCAAAAGAACAAGGATCGCAACCAGTGAGACAATGGAAAGAATGGCCGGGTAATAGGCGTCTTTCTCGCCTTCACGCAACCGGTATCCTGCCATGATTGTCGCGCCGATGGCGCCGATGGCGCCGGCCTGGTTGACGGTGGCAATACCGGCAATGATTGAACCCAGCACGGCAAAGATCAGCACCAGCGGCGGCACCAGCGCAAGCATCACCTTGGTAAGAAACGCCCGCTCGAGGAGTTTGCCGTCATAAGGCACAGCCGGCGCGGTGGACGGTTTGATCAGCGCCGAGATCAGGATATAGGCCATGTAAAGCCCGACCAGCACAAGCCCGGGCAGAAACGCGCCGAGGAACATGTCGCCAGCGCTGGTGGACACAATATCGAGGCTTGACGGCATCGAAAATTCGCCCGTGGCTTCCTTATAGAGCGACTTGCGTTCCGAGGCGGCCTGATCGGCAGCGCTGGCCAGCTGGTCTGCCAGAATGATCAGCACGATCGATGGCGGAATGATCTGACCAAGCGTGCCCGAGGCACAGATCGTCCCCGTGGCAAGAGGTTTTGAGTAATTGTTGCGCAGCATGGCCGGCAGGGAGATCAGCCCCATCGCGACAACCGTCGCCCCGACAATCCCCGTGGTAGCGGCAAGAAGCGCCCCCACAAAGACAACCGAAATCCCGAGCCCGCCCGGTATCGGCCCGAAGAGCTGGGCCATGGTGACCAGAAGATCTTCCGCAATCCGAGAGCGTTGCAGCATGATACCCATGAAGATGAAAAGCGGAATGGCAATCAGCGTATCTCGCTCCACCTCCCAGTAAATGCCCCTGAAATTGGTGACCCCTGCGGTGAGCCATTCCCAGGGTCCGTCCTGGGTGAAATACGCACCCGAATCCCCGGCAAACATGTATCCCGCCGCACCGGCGAGCAGGATCGTCAGGATCGCCGAGCCCGGCAGGGCAAAGGCCACCGGATAGCCCGAGCCGAGGGCATACATCATGGTCAGAAAAAGAATGGCCAGAAATAGAAGTTCCACGGCTTAGGCCCCCTCTGGATCGGCAGCGGCGTCAGGGTCAGTCCTGTTCATGACCGAAAGGGCATGAAAGAAGTAACTGGTGAACTGCGCCAGCATCGACAAGGCGAAGACAAGCAGGAAGGATGCCATCAGGTATTTGACATACATGCCGAACCCGCTCATCGAGGTTTCAAAATTCAGCATCGGGCTGTTGATCAGACTTGATTTCCCGGCAAGCCCGCGCGTCAGGATCATCCAGCAGAGCGGGATGCCGAAGAACAGCGTTCCGGTGGCATTGACCCAGGCTTTCGTGCGTTCACGGAAAGCGGCGAAAATCACGTCCACCCGGACATGGCCTTCTTCTTTCAGCGTATAGGCACTGGCAAAAAGAAACAGCGACGCATACCAGAACCGGACCAGATCACCCATGAAAGTCTGCTCATAGGCGAAGATGAAGCGCGCCAGCACAATCAGCAGCTCGGCAATCACGACAAGGAAAATCAGCCAGACGACCGAAACCGATTTGTCCCGGAGCCCGATCAGCACCGCCAGCCCCATCAGAGGCAGATGAATATGCATCCCCCGCCAGGAGGAAAGGCCTATCTTGGTGGCGAGATCCTTGTCGAACATCACGGTATGGAGATCCTCCACCCGGAGAAAGGAAAGCACCGCATCCGCCACCCCGATCAGCAGCACCGACCAGAAGGCAATGCGGATGATAGCCGAAGACAACGCATCCATCCGGATTGCATCCGCCTCAAGCGATCCGCGACGCAAAGCATAATATCCGGCGCCGGCAACAGCACCTGCCGCCAGCAGAACCTGAAGCCAGCCGGCACCACTTGCACCACCTTTGGGTGCGTCAAGGCCAAACAGCCCGGCGCTGTCAAGTGTCGGCGCGATCCCGGGCAATCCAAAGGAATAGGTCAGAAAGTTGTTCACAACAAAAGCAAGAGCCAGCCCGACGCTGGCAATTCCGGCAAACCGGCAAATCAGAACAACGAGGGGGTTTAGGAACTGACGGTCACTCATGGTGGGCCTTCTGGAAAAGAACAGAAAAAAGGCGGGGCATGTAACCCCGCCTTTCCGGTAGTGTTAGCCTTCAAGCACCGCGTTACGCTTGAGGACGTATTCCACGTCGTTGAGCTGCTGGTATTCACCAACGGTCTTGCGTGCAGCAACCATGGATTCGTGGATGCGGCGAGCAAGAGCGGAATGCTCGACCACTTCGGCATAGACTTCCGCCGACCCGCGACCAAAGGCTTCATAGACGTCTTCGTTGAATTCACGCACAACGACACCCTGATCATTGACCAGACGCTCGAGCGCCGCGCCGTTCTTGGCGTTGTACTCGGCCATGATGTTGTCGTTCTCTGCCTGGGCGACAGCCGTGATCAGGTTTTGATCGGTCTCGGAGAGCGTGCCCCAGAACGATGCGTTGAAGCCGGCGGCCAGCTGGGATGCCGGCTCATGCATGCCAGGATAGTAGTAGTATTTGGCAGCTTCATAGAACTTCATCGCTTCGTCGTTCCATGGGCCCACCCATTCGGTTGCCTCGATGGCGCCGGAAACCAGGTTTTCGTAGATCTGGCCACCCGGCAGGGAGACAGGGGAGGCACCAAGCTTGGCCATGACGTCACCACCAAGACCCGGGATACGCATCTTCAGGCCCTTGATATCGTCGGCGGAGTTGATTTCCTTGTTGAACCAGCCGCCCCACTGAACGCCGGTATTGCCGCAGGCCAGACACTTGAGGCCAAACTCGCCAGCCAGTTCGTCCCAGAGCTGCTGACCACCCATCCAGTGAATCCAGGCCGTCATTTCCACGTAGCTGAGCCCGAATGGCACGGCGGTGAAATAGGCCCAGCCCGGATGCTTGCCTTTCCAGTAATAGTCCGCGGCATGGTAAGCTTGCGCGTTGCCGGATGCGACTTCATCGAAACTGTCGAAAGCCCCGACACGTTCGCCCGCGGCATAGTAGGTTACCTGGATGCGGCCATCGGATACATCCCCAAGACGGGCAGCAAAACGCTGGGCGCCTGTCCCGAGACCCGGGAAGTCGCGTGGCCAGGTGGATACCATGGCGATCTCGATGCGATCCTGGGCAATAGCAGGCGTAGCAAGCGCGGTAGCTGTTGCCACCCCGCCAATACCAGCCTTAGTCATAAAGTCACGACGTTTCATGTCTTTCTCCTCACCTTAGTTGCGTGCAGCACTCAATGCCGCACCATGTAATGTTGAACCAGCCGTCTTCATCAAGGGAATATCACCTTACCGAATTCAAGCGAAAGCTCGTCATAATCAAGCTATAAATATGTAGCATTCTGTGGCCACGTCAAATCTTTTGCATGCCAAAACGCAAACATGTTTGCCGCAAATGGCTGCAAAAGACTTGATTTGGGGTGGAATCGAGCCGATCAGGCTTCAAAAACCTGATTTATTCGGCAACATCCTTCCATTCATCCACCGATGGGCAGGAGCAATGCAGGTTGCGGTCCCCCCAGACATTGTCGATTCGGCTTACCGGCGGCCAGTATTTATCCGCCATTCCGGCGGGGAATGCCCCGAGTTGCCGGCTATAGGGTCTGTCCCAGGCGGCATCGGTCACCGCTTCGGCTGTATGCGGCGCGTGGACAAGCGGGTTGTTGTCCTTTGGCCAGACGCCTTTGCGTACCTGGTCGATCTCTCCATGAATGGCGATCATGGCATCACAGAACCGGTCCAGTTCATGAAGAGATTCCGATTCCGTCGGCTCGATCATCAGCGTACCGGCAACCGGAAAGGACATGGTCGGCGCATGAAACCCGTAATCCATCAGGCGCTTGGCGATATCCTCGTTGGAAATGCCGGTTTCGTCCTTGATTGAACGGATATCGATAATGCACTCATGGGCCACCAGCCCGTTCTTGCCCGTGTAGAGCACCGGGTAATACTCCTTGAGCCGGGCGGCAATGTAATTGGCGCTCAGGATCGCCACGCTGGATGCCTCTTTCAGCCCTTCCGCCCCCATCATGGCGATATACATCCATGAAATCGGCAGAATGCTGGCACTGCCTTCGGGCGCGGCCGAGACCGCGCTTTCCCCGGTCAGCGGATGGCCGGGCAGAAACGGCGCCAGGTGCTTGGCCACCCCGATCGGGCCGACGCCGGGGCCGCCGCCGCCATGGGGAATGCAGAAAGTCTTGTGCAGGTTGAGATGGCTGACATCCGCACCGAACCCGGGCAGGGATGCAAGCCCGACCAGCGCATTGAGATTCGCCCCGTCCACATAGACCTGCCCGCCCCGATCATGAATGATCTGGCAGATATCGCGGATGGCCTCCTCGAACACGCCATGGGTGGAAGGATAGGTCACCATGAGCGCGGCCAGGTTATCCGCGTGCTCGTCCGCTCTGGCGTTGAGATCCTCGAGATCGACATTGCCATCGCCATCACAGTCCACCACCACGACCTTCATGCCGGCCATCGCCGCGGAGGCCGGATTGGTGCCATGGGCCGAGGCCGGAATAAGACAGACATTGCGATGCCCTTCGTCACGGGACCGGTGCCAGGCACGGATCGCCATCAGCCCGGCAAATTCCCCTTGGGAGCCGGCATTGGGCTGAAGCGACATCGCATCATATCCCGTTGCCGCACAAAGCCAGTTTTCCAGCTCCCTGACAAGATCCCTGTAGCCTTCGGCCTGATCTTCCGGCGCGAAGGGATGCAACTGGCCGAATCCGGGCCAGGTGATGGGGATCATCTCTGCCGTGGCATTGAGTTTCATCGTGCAGGAGCCAAGCGGGATCATGGTCCGGTCAAGCGCCAGGTCCTTATCCGCCATGCGCCGGAGATAGCGGAGCATTTCGGTTTCGGAACGATAGCGGCTGAAAACCGGATGGGCCAGAATTTGCGACCGCCGCCGTAGCGCCGACGGCAGGGCCATCGCTGCCGCGGCCGGCATCTCGGCGCCGAACACCGCCAGCAGCCGCTCGCAGTCATCAAGGCTGGTGGTTTCATCAAGGCTGATCCCCACCGCGCCGTTGGTTTTGCGCAGATTGAACCCGGCGGCCAGTGCCTCAGCCATGACGGCATCGGTCTTCGCGCCTGTTTCCACCATCAGCGTGTCAAAGAACGCCTGATGCCGGAGCCGGTGGCCGGATGCCGTGAGCCCGGCCGCAAGGCGTGAGGTCAGGTCATGGACGCGCCCGGCGATCGCTTTCAGCCCGTCGGCGCCGTGCCATACCGCGTAGAGACCGGCCATGACCGCCAGCAGCACCTGCGCGGTGCAGATATTCGACGTCGCCTTTTCCCGGCGGATATGCTGCTCCCGTGTCTGCAGGGCAAGCCGATAGGCCGGGCGGCCCTGGGTATCGACGGACACGCCGACAAGACGGCCGGGCATGCGGCGCTGGAATTTCTCCCGCGTTGCAAGAAAGGCGGCATGCGGGCCGCCGAATCCCATCGGAACACCGAAACGCTGGGTGGAGCCGACCACGATATCCGCCCCCATCTCCCCCGGCGGGGTGAGAAGCGTAAGCGCCAGAAGATCGGTTGCCACCACCACAAGGCTGCCGGCTTCATGGATCGCGTCAATCTCGGCCGAAATGTCGCGGATGGCACCACTTGATCCGGGATACTGCACCACCACGGCGCTCAGCCCCTCGGGCAGAATATCCCCGGCCGTGCCCTCGGCGATGGAAATGCCGAGCGGCTCAAGCCTCGTCTTCAGGACCGCCACCGTCTGCGGATGGGTGTCGGGGTCCACCATCACCGTGTTGCCGCCCCCGGAGAACCGGTGCGCCATGACCACGGCTTCGGCCACCGCTGTCGCCTCATCGAGCATCGAGGCATTGGCGACATCCATTCCGGTCAGGTCAGCCACCATCGTCTGGAAATTGAGCAATGCCTCAAGCCGACCCTGGCTGATCTCGGGCTGGTAGGGTGTATAGGCGGTATACCAGGCCGGGTTTTCAAGCACGTTGCGGAGGATGACGTTCGGCGTATGGGTGCCGTAATACCCCATCCCGATCATGGAGGTGACCACCTTGTTGCGCGCGGCATATCCGGCGATCTTTTCCAGCGCCTCTTCTTCGCTGAGAGCGGCCGGAATAGGCATCGCATCGTGACGCCGGATCCGGGACGGCACCACCGCATCAATCAGCGCTTCCATCGACGGATATCCAACCACGCCAAGGAGCGTTTCGACATCCCGGGCAGAAGGCCCGATATGACGATCACGGAACATCGATATTTCTGTCATCACCGCCTCCTTACGCGTCAAGAGACGCGGTATAGGCATTCTCATCCATCAGGCCGTCGAGATCACCTTCATCGGCAATCGCGATCTTGAAAAGCCAGGTTTCGGGATTGTCCCCGAGGCTTTCCGGGTTGTCGGCGGCATCGCTGTTGACCGCCACCACTTCACCTGAAACCGGCGCATAGATATCCGATGCGGCTTTGACCGATTCGATCACCGCCACCCCGTCGCCTTTGGTGACACTGCGGCCGACTTCCGGCAGTTCGAGAAAAACGATATCCCCCAAAAGCTCGATCGCATGGGCCGTGATACCGACCTCGCCGCTGGCATTGTCAATCCATTCATGTGTTTCTGCATATTTTTTCATGGCTCTCTCCCTCCATTACCTTGGTGCAGTTTGCATTTCAGTCTTCTTTCTTCCGGTATCAGTTGCCTGCTACCGCCTTTTATATCGATGCGGAACCAGGGGCAGATCAGCAAGGCGCATCGGCACCATTCTGCCCCGGACATCCGCGTTGATGATAGTTCCGGGTATTGCCATCTCGCGTTCGACATATCCCATGGCAACCGGCACCTCGAGCGACGGGCTGAACCCGCCGGAGGTAACCGTGCCCACCTTTCGGCCATCATGGATGAGCGGCGCACCCTCCCGGACGGGCTGGCGCGTCTCCCCGATGAGGCCGACCCGTTTCCGGCCGGGCGGGGTATCGAATTCCGGATTGACCACCCCGGCCCCAGGGTAGCCGCCCTCCTGCCGCCGCCGCTTGTTGATGGCAAAGCCGAGATCGGCGGCAACCGGCGTTGTGGTCTCGTCGATATCATGGCCCCAGAGCGGCAGACCTGCCTCGAGCCTCAGCGAATCCCGCGCCCCGAGACCAGCGGCAGCGACACGTTCATCCGCCATCAGCATATCGGCAAAAGCTTCCACCGCGGCATCGGGCAGGCCGATCTCAAACCCGTCCTCGCCGGTATAGCCGCTCCGGCACAAGGTCAGGGCATGCCCCTGCCAGTCCGTTTGCATGAAATCCATGAAGATCATGCCATCGGTCTCTGGTATCAGCCTGGCCATGACATCCCCCGCCTCAGGCCCTTGCAGGGCCAGCATCGATCTTGCCTTGAGCGGCTCGAGCGTCACCCCGGCAGGAAGCCGTTCGCGGATCCAGGTCAGATCATGTTCCGCCCTTGCGGCATTGACCACCAGAAAGAAATGATCTTCAGCCCGGCTGACCATCAGATCATCGAGGATGCCGCCCTTCTCATCAAGGATGACGCTATATCGCGTCCGCCCCGAAGCAAGCGTCCCTGTATCAAGCGGCAGTATAGTCTCAAGGAAGGTGGCGGCAGCATCGATCCCGGCCCCGGCCCGGATGATTGCCTGCCCCATATGCGAGATATCGAACAGCCCCGCCGACTGGCGGGTGGCGAGATGTTCAGCCTTGATCCCGTCCTTGTACTGGACAGGCAGCATCCAGCCGGCAAAATCCACCAGCCTGCCACCATGTTTCTGGTGCCAGTCGTGGAGTGCCGTCCTGCTCGGCTGCAAAGATGCGGTCATTAGTTTGGTCCCCCAGAACAAACGAAATCATTGCATCCCGATGGATGCAATGCCCCCTCTGTCGCGGAACCTGAGATATTCATCCTGCCGACTGATCGTCGGCGTCGGACTTTCCCCTTCGGTGGACCTTTTCCAGCCTCTTTCCAGAGTGTTCTGATCGACTAGTACGCTTTGCCTGAGAGTTTCCGGGGCGGTTGCTCCTTCGGCGGTGGCTTTTGCCACTCTCTCCCAGCCGACGCTGTGAACGGAAATCATCTTATCTCAATTCCGGTTGACTGCCAAGCGTGATTGATCTGAAATAGTTCAAGATTACGTGAATGAGGTCAGCCATGGCTCTATCTGTGCCGGATGCGGTGGATATCGGGGATCAGGTTCGCCTGGGCAGCGGTCCTGTGAAATATCGTATCGGGCTTGTTGCGCTTTCGACCGATCACATGATCGAAGTCGATTTCGCCCGCCTTCTGCCCCATGAGGATGTCGGGCTTTATGTCAGCCGTGTGGAGTTCATCAATCCCGTGACCGTGGAAAATCTGCGCCGCATGGAGCCGGATATCGCGGCGGCGGCGGCGCTTATCCTGCCGGGGGAAGATCTCGATGCGCTGTGTTATGGCTGCACGGCGGCGTCAGCCACCATCGGCGATGAAGGCATCGATGCGGCCCTCGACAAGGGCAAGCCCGGCACGGTCACCACCAATCCTGCCCGCGCCGCGCTGGCCGCGATGCGCGCGCTGAACGTTGAAAAACTCAGCCTGTTGACCCCCTATCCGGCGGCGGCAAGCCAAGAGGTTGCAACCTATTTTGACCGCCAGGGGGTCCGTATCATAAGTCATCACTGCCTTGGCATCAGCCATGATGTCGACATTGCACGGGTGGAGAGAGCGGCGCTGATCGAGGCGGCGGTAAATGCCTGCCATCCGGAGGCGGAGGCGATGTTTCTCTCCTGTACCGCCCTGCCGGCGGTCTCGGTCATCCCGGCGCTGGAAGATCGCCTTGGCCGCCCCGTCATCTCAAGCAATCAGGCCACCCTGTGGATGGCCCTGCGGCTGGCCGGATGCAGCGCATCTCCGCCGGCAGGCGGCAGGCTTTTCACCCTTGATCTGGCGGCGGCGGACCAGCGCCTGGCCTGATCTCGGCGACTGCCCCGTGACCTGAATACCTGCGGCTTGAGCCATAAAATTCACGAATTATCGATATTCCCGGCCCCGGCGCCGCGGGCTCGTTTTTCTTCGGTTTCCGGCACATAGGTTTCCTTGGCGTAGAGGCCGAGCTGCCGCCAGCAGGCGTCGGGCACCGTGGCGGTCATATCCGGATACGCCCCAAGCCGGGTCAGATCCGGGGGAAATCTCTCTTGCGATGATCCTTCCGCGTCAATACGCTCAAGGGTATATTCCCCGTCCTGCCAGCCCTCTTTTCGGGCATGAATCTGGTCTGCCACAGCCCACGCCATCAGCGTTCCGCGGCTTGAAATCTTGAGCCCGATACCCTGTTCTCTTGCCAGGATCGCGATGCTGGCCAGCAGATATCTGGGGGCAATGACACCCCCTGTCCAGCTCGTGCCGGCAGCGGCAACCTGTTCGGCCAGAACAAGCCCATAGGCAGGCGCAGGCACGGGGCCCGCCGCGCGGGAGATGGCATTGATATCACCTGCGCATTCTCCATGGCGGAGAACCGTTTCGGCCGCGCGGTTGATCGCGCCGAGAAAAGGCAGCCCCATGCCACCGAGCCAGGAGGCCATGATGCCGCCATCGCGGGCAAGCCCCCAGGGCAGGCCAGCACCGCGCAGGGCCTTTTCGCATTCGGCACGAATTTCGTTTCGGGACAGGCAGATCATGTCATCGGTCAGTGCTGATCGTTGCCAGAAGCCAGTTATCCGCACCAGCGCCGTTCAGCTCGTCGGCAAGCGGGGCACCCTGAAACAGCGAGATGCGCGTCCACAGATCTGATTTCGGATCGAATTTCGATGCCCCGAAGAAACTCAGCTTGCAGCGCAGCATGTCGATGGGGCGGGTGGTTGCCGCCACCAGGTTGTCCCTGATCTCGCCATAGGGGGTTTCGGCCGTCTGCATGACCCGGCGCAGCATATGCCGGTGCCGGGGGTGACGCATCATGAAAGCGGCGAGGGTCTCGGTCTCGTCAGCGGCCTTAAGATCAGCATCAAGACGCTGGATCTGATGCGGAATATCGAACGGCATCTCCCTTTCCGCGCCGTCCTCTTCATGGCGCTGCCCAAGACGGGGTTCGAGCTTGGCCTCCGAGACATACCAGAACAATGTATCCGCCGCCGCATCATTGAGATCAAGATCAAGCGCCCAGCGGTAATGCGCCTCAAGCGCAGCCCTTGCCGCCGCAACCGTAGCGGTGACCGGCACGCTTATATGCTCTTTTGCGCCCATTTCTTCGCCGAGGTCATCGATCATCTCGCCAAAGGGCTCAAGCAGGATCGACACCATCATCTCCTCTGCCTCCACCGAACAGGACGAAGATACCCGGTCGAACATCTCCTTGAGGGGGAAGTCCCTCTCCGCCCAGGCCGGATCATCCAGCCAGGAGGCGATAGCGGCAAGATCGCCTTCAAGCTCGGTGATACGCGCTGCCTGAATGGCATCATCGACTCGCCATTGCGCGCAATAGATCTGCGCCCGGGCGAGGTAGCCTGCAATCTCTTCTGCCTTGCCCGCCTCGAGTTGCGGCAAGCTGAGCACCCGGGCAAGGGCCGTTTCCCGCGCCTGCATCCAGCGATGCAAAAGGGCCTGATGGTTGACAAGAAACGGCGCCATGCCAAGTCCGGTGGCGTTGCCGATACCGAAATGGCGGGCCAGGTTTCGCTCAAGGGGAACGGCTTTCTCGCCGCCTCGGTGCCGGGCCAGATGATCGATGAGTTCAAGCGAGAAATGACGGATCAGATAGACGGTGAGCATTTCCACCTGAAACGGCCCCGGCATGGCGTCGCTTTCTCTCAGCCGGTCACGGTCACCGATGCCGAATTTCCCGTTGCCATAGACCGCTGTCGTGCGCATGACATAGCCGATGCTGTTGACCATCGCGGCGTCGGGCTGGCTGCCCCCGGCAAGACGGCCGACCACATGCTCGAACATGCGGACCGATTTATTGGCGCGGCTCAAGGTGAGCTGTTCGGCGGTCTGGCGGCCGGCTTCCTGGCGTGAGACGGTCTCGGCCATGCGGCGCATGGCGGCGTCATCCGGCTCCCCTTCGACGAGCGAGAACGTCGCATCCCATTGTTCGGCAATGACCCGGTCGCTCCGCTCATCATCGGTGATCGCATGGCTGAACGCGGCGAGGCTGTAGACATGCCGGGGGGCCGTGACGCGAATGACCGCCTGACCGTACCCGTTTTCATCGATCTCCCAGCGCGGGATATCGACCTTCCAGCTTTCGGCAGCCATCCGCCGCAGCAACTGCCGGGAAAAGGAAAGCCGCATCGGATGAAACGATCCCATGCGCTCAAGCCGCATGACCTCTGCGGGCGGGCGCATCGGCGTCGGTCCAAACGGATTGTCATGTATCTTGAGCGTCATCGAACCTACCCCTTGCGCAAAAGAAACGGCCTTGATCTTCACCTCATAGAGGGCCAAAGGAACGGCGATAGAATTCGAGCCAGTTGCCGCCGGCAATCTTGGCGACATCATCTGGCGAAAATCCCGCTTTGGCAAGGCCTTGAAGTATATTCTGCCAGTCCCGGTTGTCGCGGAACCATGCGGGCATCGGGGGGAAGCCTGGATTGCTGGCCGAACCTTCCCCGTAATCAATCGCTTTCGTCCAGCGGCCGACGCGCATCCACTCAACAACGCTGTCGGGCTGATCCTGGCAGAGATCAGAGCCAAACCCGATCTTGTCCACCCCCATGAGCTCGGCAGCCTCCGCGATCATGGCGCAGAAATCCTCAAGCCTGCAGTCGCTCCCGTCTTTCAGATGATGCGGGTAAAGCGAAAACCCGAGCATGCCGCCGCTTTCCGCAAGAGCGTTGAGCACGGTGTCGGATTTGTTGCGCCGCGCAGGGTGGAACCGGCTCGGATTGGCGTGGCTGATGACGATCGGCCGCGCCGAGGTCTCTATCGCCTCAAGGGTGGAGCGCTCAGCCGAATGCGACATGTCCACCACCATGCCGACGCGATTCATTTCCCTGACCACTTCGCGGCCCATGCGGGTCAGGCCGGTATCGTCATCTTCATAGCATCCCGTCGCCAGCAGGGACTGGTTGTTGTAGGTCAGTTGCATGAAGCGCAGCCCGAGCCGGTGCAGCACCTCGACCAGCCCGATATCATCCTCGATCGGGGACGGGTTCTGGGCGCCGAAAATGACCGCCGTTCGGCCTTCTTTCCTGGCGTTTTCGATATCCTCGGCACTGAAGGCCTGCACGATCAGATCAGGATAGGCTTCAAAATGCCTGTTCCAGGCCTCGATATTCGTCACCACCTCGCGGAACATCTCATGATAGGCGATGGTGACATGCACCGCATCGACGCCGCCCTCGCGCCATTGGCGGAAAATCGTCTCGGACCAGTTGCAGTATTGCAGGCAGTCAATCAGCATGGCATTTCTCCTTTGAAAACCCTAGCGGCTGGAACAGCAATCGGCAATATGCTAGAAAGACGCAGTTTGCATATCAGGATATGCCGCCCGGAAGGAGCCCGCCATGACCGATACAGCCTTCATCGTGATTGACGTCCAGAATGATTTCTGCCCCGGCGGGGCGCTTGCCGTTGCCGATGGCGATCATGTCGTTCAGCCCATCAACCAGCTGATCGCCCGCGCCGATCACACGATTCTGACCCAGGACTGGCACCCGCAAGGCCATTCCAGTTTCGCAAGCCAGCATACCGGCCGTGAGGCTTTTACCACGATCGACGCTTCCTATGGCCCCCAGACCCTGTGGCCGGATCACTGCATCCAGGGATCACCGGGGGCAGAATTTCATCCGGATCTTGAATGGACCCGGGCCGAACTTGTCATCCGCAAGGGCTTCCGGCCGGAAATAGACAGTTACTCCGCCTTTTTTGAGAATGATCACCAGACCCCGACAGGGCTTGGCGGATATCTGGCCGAACGTGGCATAACCCGGGTGGTGATGGCAGGCCTTGCCACCGATTACTGCGTCGCCTATTCCGCCCTTGACGCGGCCAGGCTCGGCCTTGACTGCACCGTTCTGACCGATGCCTGCCGGGCGATTGATCTCGGCGGATCGCTCGCGGCCATGACCGCCGCCATGACCGGGGCCGGCATCCGTCTTGCCACCAGCACGGAATTGACCTTTTAGCTTTTTTGCCAGCATACTCGACGATAACGATGATTTGCAGCGGAGCGTGGTCATGAGCGGAACAAAGACAGGTCTTAACCCGGCGGCGGTGCTCGCCATGGTGGGCGACGGGTATTATTCCCAGCGCACGGCAGGGGCCCGCAACGTCATCAACATCGCCCTGCCCATGATCCGCGAGGCACTGGCCGCAACACCATACACCCCCCGGCTCAGGCTGGCGGATTTCGGGGCGGCCGATGGCGGCACAAGTCGCGGCATGTGGTCATCCCTGCTGGCCGATCTGCGCAACAGCGGCGATGACCGCCAGGTTGAGATGCTCTACACCGATCTTGCCTCGAATGATTTTTCCACCCTGTTCCGGATGATGCAGGGTTTCACGGGCGATCCGGCCGAAGCGTATCAGGCCAATCTTGACAATGTATTCGTCCATGGATGCGGCACCGGGTTTCACCACCAGCTGATGGCCGATGAAAGCCTCAATCTCGGATTTTCCGCCACCTCCATGCATTACGTCTCCAGCAAGCCCTGCGAGATCGAGGATCACGTCCATATGGTGGGTGCCAGCGCCGCCGAACAGGATGCTTTCCACGCCCAGGCTGCCCGCGACTGGGAGTCCATCCTGCTGGCCCGGGCCGCCGAGCTTATCCCCGGCGGGCGGTTTATCTGCTTCAATTTCGGGATTGATGAGAACGGCCATTTCCTCGGTCATACCGGCGGCGTCCATATGTTCAACAATTTTGACAAGCACTGGAAAGCCTTGCGCGACAACGGCACGATCACGGCCGAAGAATATCGCCGCGCCACCTTCAGCCAGCATTACCGCACCATGGATGAATTCCTTGCACCCTTCAAGGATAAGGGCAGCGCCGTCAGCAAGGCCGGGTTGCGCGTCAAATCCTCGAAAAGCATGCTCACTCCCTGCCCTTACCGGCAGGCTTTCGACGCATCAGAAGGCGGGATGTCCGCGCGTGAATACGCCGTCTCGCTGATCCCGACCCTGCGCAGCTGGTCCGAGACCGTCTTCACCACTGCGCTCGATCAGCGCCCGCCCGCGGAAGCCATGGCGATTGTCGATGCCTTCTACCAGGCCTATGAAGATGAGGTTGCGGCCAACCCGGACGGCCATGCGATGGATTACGTCCATCTCGTCTTGGATATCGAAAAAACCGCCTGATGCCTTCGCCTTCGCAGCCAGATCAACCGCCCCCCGATCATGGCGACGCCCCTGCTGTGACCGCCTGGTCCGTCTTCCGGGTTTTTCTCTATCTTGGCTGCACGTCCTTTGGCGGGCCGGTGGCGCATCTCGGCTATTTCCGTGCCCTGCTCGTCGAAAAGAAAAGATGGCTCGATGACCGCACCTATGGCGATCTTGTCGCTCTATGCCAGTTTCTGCCCGGCCCGTCCTCATCCCAGGTGGGGTTTGCCATCGGGCTGATCAAGGCCGGATACCGGGGCGGGCTCGCCGCATGGCTCGGTTTCACCATGCCTTCGGCCCTGCTGATGGTTCTTTTCGCTTTCAGCCTTGCTGAATATGGCGATATTTTCCCCCCGGCCCTGATTTCCGGACTGAAACTTGTCGCGGTGAGCGTTGTCGCCCATGCGGTATTGACCATGGGGCGGTCTCTTGCCCCGGACAGGCCGCGCCAGCTGATCGCGCTTGCCGCCATGGCGATCCTCCTGGCTGTTCCGTCGCCACTCATGCAGCTTGCGGTGATTGCGGCAGGCGCGCTGGCCGGGGTGGTGATGCTCCCGCGCAGCACCTTCGCAGCCGGACACGGCCGGACAGCCTTTGCCGGGGGGCTCGCCAGTCTTGCTTTCCTCAGCCTTGCTTTTGGCCTGCTGGCGGCTCTGCCAATGCTCGCGGCACTCGTGGAACATCCCATACTGGCACTTGCCGACGGGTTCTACCGTGCCGGCGCGCTGGTCTTTGGCGGCGGCCATGTCGTTCTGCCCCTGCTCAAATCGGCGGTGATGGATCCAGGCTGGGTCACGGATGCCGAATTTCTGGCCGGTTACGGCGCCGCCCAGGCCATTCCCGGCCCGCTTTTCACGGTCGCGGCCTTTCTTGGCATGATGACCGGCATTGGCCCCGCGGGGCTTGGCGGGGCGGGGCTGGCGCTGGTGGCGATTTTCCTTGCCAGTTTTCTGATGTTGCTCGGCGTCATGCCCTTCTGGCGGTCCTTGCGGGAACATGCCCTTGTCCGGCGGGCGCTTGACGGGATCAACGCCGCCGTGGTCGGGCTTCTTCTTGCCGTGCTGATCAACCCGATCATGATGACCGGGATCAGGGGGCCGGTTGATGTCGCCATCGGGCTTGGCGGGTTTCTGCTGCTGGCCTTCGGGGTGATGCGCCCGATCCTGGTGGTGGGGCTGATCGTGCTGGCATCGCTCGGGGCTGCGTCTATCCCGCTGTGATTCGTTCCACGAACCAGAAAAGACCAAGCGCGGCGATAAGGGCTGAGGCCGGGCTCGCCAGCCGCGGCTGATACCACGGCAGGCGGGCTGCCCGGAACGCCACCAGGATGAGCGGCGCCAGCACCAGGATCTGGCCGAGCTCAACCCCGATATTGAACGCCAGCATGTTGAGCGCAAGCGACGCGCCGCTGAAACCTGTCTCTGCCAGCACGAAGGCAAAACCAAGCCCGTGCAGGAGACCGAAGCCGAAAATGACCCCGAGCCGCAGCATCCCGAGCCGCGGCCGGATGATGTTTTCCACCCCGATCCAGGCGATGGAGAGCGCGATCAGCGGTTCGACCACCGCCGCCGGCACCTTCACCACCCCGAGGCTTGCCAGCGCAAGGGTAATGCTGTGGGCGACGGTGAAAATCGTCACCTGCCCGATCAGTGGCCGCCAGCGTGGCGAGAAGAAAAACAGCCCCATGATGAAGGCAATGTGATCAACCCCTTTCGGAATGATGTGAACGATGCCGATGCGGATATATTCCCCGAACACCGTGACCGCGGAGATATTTCGCGCCTGATCGGCAGATACGATGGGCGCCGTCACGTCGCCGGGCAGGAGATAGACCGTATAGAGCATCTCATCCCCGGCCTCGGTGCTTTCTGTCTCGCCGATCCCGGCTACCTGCCGCAGAACCACCGGACCGAAGGCAGGGTCAGCCCGGAAGGTAATCTCGGCCTGGCCCGTCGGCAGTTTGGCGCTGAGCTGAACCCGCGTCAGTCGCGGCAGCGACAGATCAGGTTCCGGCTCCACCATCACCTTATCAAGCCGAAGCGTCAGGGGGATGCCGTTATTCGCAACGTCAAACACCGGCAGGAGCGCCGCCGCCGCGGCACGGATCTCATTTCCAAGCACCTCGTCGTCAAGGCCGCGCAGCCGGTCATAGGCGGCCGCTTCAGGGGCGAGACCGGTATCCTCGATCTGGCTTGCGTCGATCCCCGCAAGCAGGACTTCACCATTGAACCTGATCTCAAGCTGGATTGATTCCTCACCGATGGCGATATCCGCCACCGCCGGCTGAATTTCATGGGCTTCGGCCTTTCCGGGCATCGCCGGTACAAGGAAAACGATCAACAGCATGAGGGTTCGACAGATCTTCATGGGCAACTCCTTCACCTTGGCGGGGTAGCATATTTCGGCTACCTTGTCCGCATGAAACAGCGTGGTTTTCTTGCGGCTCTTGTCCTGCTTTTCGCCTGGCGCGGGGTGGCCGCGCATGAGCTCTGGCTCGAACCGCTCAAGTGGCAGGCCGCCCCTGATACGGAAATCAGGGTGGCGATCCTGCTTGGCACCGGGATGCAGGGCAGCCAGCAGATCTACATGCCGGCATCTTTCCGGAGATTTGAGCAGATCACCCCTTCGGGCAGCCGCCCCGTCACCGGACGCATGGGCGACCGCCCCGCCGGAAACCTCACGGCAAAAGGTGACGGGCTAAATCTTTTCGTCTATGAGACGACGCCGCGACTTGTTCAATATGACCATCTTGACGACTTCGCCGCCTTTGCCCGCAAGAAGGGATATCCCGAAGCCGAAGATCAGCATCGCTCCAAAGGCCTGCCGGAGACATCCTTTGTTGAGCGCTACACCCGCCATGCCAAAAGCCTGATCAGCATCGGCACGCCGGCAGCGCCTGCCGCCGGGGAGGATCGCAGGCTTGGGCTTGAAGTGGAGTTCATCGCCCGGGAAAACCCCTATCGCTGGCAGGCAGGCCCGCTTGTTTTCGCTCTTGAAGTGGATGGCATGCCGCGCCCGGATGCTCAGGTCACGGTCATGTATCGGCAATCGGGCATCCCCGATGCCGCGGTGACCGAGATGGTGCTCAGGACCGATGCGAAAGGCATGATCGGGTTCACCCCCAGGCGCGGGTATATCTATCTTCTTGATCACGTGGACCTTGCCGCCGCCACTCGCGAGGAGGCGGATGGCGCACGCTGGATATCGAGATGGGGATCACTCACCTTCCTTGTTCCCGATGCCTGATGGCCGGGGGAAGGGAGAAAGGCGAAACCGCCTGCTCTTGTCTTTCAGATCTCGATGGTGTTGCTGATCCTTGCCGCGGCGTCGGTCAGGAGTTTGCGGCAGGCCATGGCATCATCAAGCGAAAACCTCGGCTTCGGGCCATGGACGGCGAGGGCGGCATGGAAGCGTCGGCGCGCATCGCGGACAGGCACGGCCACCGCCACCATGGCGTCATAGAACTCTTCCCGGTCAAGGGCATATCCCTGGGTGGCGATCACCTCAAGCTCACGTTCGAGCGACGCCACCGTCCGGTGGGTATGCGCCGTGAAGGCCCGCAGATCGAGACTGTCGAGCATCACCCGGCGCTTGGCCGCCGGCAGGTGCGCAAGATAGGTCTTGCCGCTGGCGGTGCAGTGGAACGGAACATGCGAGCCGATGGGCAGCTGGACCCGGAACGCCCAGTTGGTTTCGATCCGGTCGGCATAGAACATGCCTTTTGTCTCGGGCCGGACAAAATTGATCGTCTCTCTTACGGCATGGGCGACATCCAGCAGGATCTGATGGCGCGCCGCGTGCATGGTGCTGTGCCGCGACAGATTGTTGAAGAGATCAAAAAGACGCTGGCGCGGGAACAGGCGCTTGTTGCGCTTGTCGATATACCCTTCACTTATGAGGGTGTTGCAGAGCCGGTGCAGACTCTGTTTGGGCCAGCCAAGACGCGCGTTGATTTCGGTCGGCGTCAACGGGCTGTCCGCCTCGGCGATCGTCTCGAGGATACGCAATATCCTCAGATTTGGCGGGGTATTATCCTGGCTCATGCCGCTTAGTCCCAATAATTGATATCAAACCACGGCCTGATCGTTTTTTACTTGAAAGCTGAACCGAATCAGGCATCGTGTGATTATTATATATAAAAAGAGACTATTAGTCTCATTTTTTAACTGATTTGGTGGTGAGGGTGGAATTTGACTTTCTGGTCATAGGCGCGGGATCGGCTGGATGCGTGGTCGCCAACCGGCTTTCGGCAAACCCGGATTACCGGGTCGGCCTCATTGAAGCCGGCGGCCCGGACACCTCGCCCTGGATTCATATTCCCGTGGGATATTTCAAGACCATGGGCAATCCGGCCACCGACTGGTGCTACCAGACCGAACCTGACCCCGGCCTTAACGGCCGCTCGCTGAACTGGCCGCGTGGCAAGGTGCTTGGCGGCAGCAGCTCGATCAACGGGCTTCTCTATGTTCGCGGCCAGCCGCAGGATTACGATCACTGGCGCCAGCTGGGCAATACCGGCTGGGGATGGGATGATGTCCTGCCGCATTTCAGGCAGATTGAAAAATGGGAGCGGGGAGAGAGCGCCGATCGCGGTGGCCATGGCCCGCTGGAGGTCAGTGAAAACAGGCTGCGGCGTGAAATTGTCGATGCCTGGATGAAGGCGGCGGTAGAGGATGGCCATCCCTGGACCGATGATTACAACAGCGGCAATCAGGAAGGGGTCAGCAATTACCAGATGACCATGAGAGCTGGCCTTCGCTGCAGCAGCGCGGTGGCGTTTCTGAAACCTGCACGCCGCCGCCCCAATCTTGAGGTTTTCACCCATGCCCTCACGGAGCGTATCCGGGTTGAGGGCAATCGCGCCATCGGCGTCACGATCCGGCGGGGCAATGATGTCCAGGAACTCACCGCCCGGCGGGAGATCATCCTCTCTGCCGGCGCCATCAACTCCCCGCAGATCCTGATGCTGTCGGGCATCGGCCCTGCCGGGACATTAAAGAAACACGGGATACCCGTCATCCGGGCCCTGCCCGGGGTCGGCCGGAATCTTCAGGATCACCTGCAGGCACGGCCGGTGTTCAAATGTTCGGCCAGCACCATCAATACCGAAACCCGGAACATCTTTCAGAAAGTCGGCATCGCCATCCAGTTTGCCTTCACCCGGTCAGGTCCGATGACCATGGCCGCCAGCCTTGGCGCCGCGTTTCTGAAAACGCATCCAGAGAGGCATACCCCCGATATTCAGTTTCATATCCAGCCGTTCAGCGCTGACAGCCCCGGTGAAGGAACACATCCCTTTTCGGCCTTCACCGCTTCGGTCACCCAGCTTCGTCCCGAAAGCACGGGTCATATCACGCTTAAATCGGGCCGGGCGGGCGATTACCCCGCCATCCACCCGAACTATCTTGCGACCAAGACCGATTGCGACACCCTCGTTGAAGGGATCAAGATGGCGCGGCGGATTTCCGGGCTCGATCCGGTCCGGTCCCTGATCACGGCAGAACATGCCCCGGGCGACGCGGTGGCCGCGGATGATGATGCGGCCATCCTGGACTGGGCCCGCAACACCGCCACCACCATCTATCATCCGACCGGCACCTGCAAGATGGGCCGCGATGATATGGCGGTGGTGGATGAACGGCTCCGGGTTCACGGCATCACGGGGCTGCGGGTTGCCGATGCCTCGATCATGCCGACCATCACGTCGGGCAACACCAACGCCCCGGCGATCATGATCGGCGCCAAACTCTCGTCGATGGTACTGGAGGACGCGGGATGACCGGGCTTGCCCTCGAAGGACTGGCGTTCGATCTGCCGACGATCACCCGCATCGGCCAGATCATTTTTGCCGATATCATCCTTTCCGGAGATAATGCCCTTGTCATCGGCATGGCCGCCGCCGGGCTCAGCCCGAAACTGCGTCGGCGGGCCATTGTCTTCGGCATGGCGATGGCAGCCGGGCTGCGGATCTTCTTTGCGGTGATTGCCTCCTTCCTGCTGGGGATCAAGGGAATACTTCTCATCGGCGGCGGGCTGCTGGCCTGGGTGTGCTGGCGTTTTTACAAGGATCTCAAGGAATTCAATTCAGGCACCGCAGCCACCCCCGAAGAGATGGATGAAACGGAACGTCCCAACACCATCGGCCGGGCGCTCATCACGATCCTGATTGCCGATGTGTCCATGTCGATCGACAATATTGTTGCGGTTGCCGCCATCGCCCGGGACAACACGACCCTTCTCGTCTTCGGGCTGGCGCTGGCAATCGCATTGATGGCGTTTTTCGCCTCCATGATCATGCGCATCATGGTGCGCTACAGATGGCTTTCATATCTTGGTCTGTTCTTTCTGATCTACCTTGCGGGGGTGATGATCTATGACGGGATGATGGAATTAAGACCATGGCAACTCGTGGCGTGAAGGAGCGCCGGACCATGGCCTGCAATAGGAATTGGGCAGATCGGGCAAAGCCGTGAACGGCCAGCCTGATCCCCGATAGAGTAGAGCGGAATTCGCATCAGGGCTGGAAGCCTTCACCAAACCTGATGACCGTTCAACAACCCAGAGAAGGCATGTGCAAATGACAGGGAGGATACTCATGTCAAACCTAAATAAACTGCTCAGCGCAGCGGCGTCAGCCATCATTGGTCTGGCCATGCTCGCTGTACCAGCCCTGGTTCAGGCCAAGGAAGTCACGATCAGGGTTCAGTCGGTTATTCCAGCCGCAGCGGACGAAGTGACGATGCTCAATGAATTTGCCGCTGACGTCGCGGCCCTGACCAATGGCGAGGTGAAAATCGAGGTACTGCCAGCCGGGGCCGTTGTCGGCGTTCAGGAAACTCTTGACGCTGTTGATTCCGGCCTCATCGAAGGTGGTTTTGCCTGGACACATTACTGGTCCGGCAAGCATCCGGCAGCCATGCTGTTCGGCTCACCTGTTGCTGGCGCCGGTGTCGGGATCGACAATATCGCGTTTCTGTCCTGGTTCCAGTACGGCGGTGGCCGTGAGCTTTATGACGAGTTGTGGAGTGAAATGGGCGTGAACGTGAAGGGCTTCATGCTTCAGCCCGTCGGCCCGGAAGCGCTGGGCTGGTTCAAGGAGCCGATCAACTCAATGGAAGATTTCCGCAAGTATCGTTTCCGGACACCTCCGGGCATTCCCGGCCAGACCTACAAGGATATCGGTGTTGCATCGGTAGCCATGGGTGGCGGGGATATCCTGCCTGCACTTGAAAAAGGCACGATCGATGCCGCTGAATGGTGCTGCCCGAAGCCGGATTCCGTCTTCGGTTTCCAGAAAGTCCTGAAGCATTACTATCTGCAGGGCCTCCATCAGGTGGTGGTGAACGCTGACCTCTACATTAACGGGGATGTGTACAACTCCCTCACCGATCACCAGAAAAAAGCTCTTGAAGTTGCCGCCAATGCGTCGCTGTCCAAGGCCATGTCCTACCGGATCTACGAGAACGGCAAGGCACTCAAGGACCTGACGGAAAATCACGGCGTCATCCTGCATGATACGCCGGCGGATTACTTCCCGGCCTACATGAATGCCGCCAAGGCATCGCTGGAAAAGAACGCCGCGGAAAACGCCTTCTTTGCCAAGGTCTGGCAGTCCCAGAAGGATTTTGCTGCCATCGCCGTCCCGTTCTGGGCCGGAGCACAGGCATCGAACGCCGCGCTGGGCAAGGCTTTTGCCGATAGCGTGAAGTAACATCACCACCAGCAGGAGCGCCGCCGGTGCTCCTGCTGACCGAACACAAGCACAGGGCAGGGAGAACAGACATGGCTGCGGATGAACCGATCGGTGATCTTGACATTACCGATGAGCTGATTGCAGAAAGACGGGCAGACCAGCCCGGGCAAACACCGGAAGACATGCATCCCGTCGCGAGATTTCTCGTGGGAAATATTGATCTGCTCAATCACTGGGTCGGGAAACTGACCTGCCTGTTGCTGATCCCGGTTATTGCCGCCATGGTGTATGAAGTGGTGGCACGCAAAGTTTTCATTTCACCCACAACCTGGGCTTACGATACCTCGCGCATGTTCAGCGGCGCGATGTTCATGCTCGGGGCCGGGTACGCGCTGATGCGCGGGGTGCATATCCGGGCTGATTTCCTGTTCCGGAACTGGTCGCCGCGGACACAGGCGCTGGTGGATACAGCGCTCTATTTCCTGTTCTATTTTCCGGCCATGATCTTCTTCCTCAAGATTTCCACCGATTACACCCTCAAGGCCTGGCTGACCTGGGAACGGTCGATGGACACCACCTTGATGGCGCCGCTGGCACCGGCGCGGACGGCCATGCCGCTTGGCGCGCTGTTTCTGCTGCTTCAGGGCATCGCCGAAACCCTGCGCTGCCTGCATGCGCTCGATGACAAGACACGTCGGCTGATCACCCGCCTCATCCCTCTTTATGTCGTGGTCCTGCTGGTGATTTTCTCGAATACCTTTTATCCGGGCCTGATACCTTTTGTTGAGTTTGCTGATATTACGCTCAAGGGCGCAGGAGGCATCCCCGGTGAGTGGATCGGGGTCATCATGATCGCGGTGATGCTCCTGGCGATCTTTGTCGGCTTCCCCATCTCCTTTACCCTGATCTTTCTTGCCTTTGTCTTCGGGGCCTGGGGTTTCAGCGGCAAACTGGTCTTCTACCTGCAGACGCTGCAGTTCAACAACGTGATGCTGGAACAGACACTGGCCGCCGTGCCGCTCTTTGTCTTCATGGGGATCATGATGGAACAGGCAGGGCTTATGGAACGGCTTTTCACCTCGGTGCAGCTGATGCTGTCGCGGACACGCGGGGCGCTCTATCTTGCCGTGCTTTTTGTCTCGACCATCTTTGCCGCGGCCACCGGTATTGTCGGCGCCTCGGTCACCATTCTCGGGATCATGGCGGCCAAGACGATGAACCGTTCGGGCTATGATGTGCGGCTTGCGGCGGGGACAATCACCGCCGGCGGCACCCTCGGCATTCTCATCCCGCCCTCGATCATGCTGGTGGTGATGGGGCCGGTGCTTGAAGTGCCGGTGACCGATCTCTTCTCCGCTGCCATCATCCCCGGGATAATGCTGGCCTCGCTCTATGCCGGTTATGCGCTGCTGCGCTGCTGGCTCAACCCGTCGCTGGGCCCTATTCTTCCGGCCGAAGATCAGCCCAAGACTTCGAATCTCTACTGGCTTGAAGCCCTGCTGGTCATCAGCTCGATCGTGATCCTTTTCACGCTGATGGTGCAGGCGCTCTCCGGCAATCTCGCGGGGCTGTTCCCGTTCTCGTCCTTCCTCTTGCCGCTGGGATGGGCCGGGATCATGTATGCCGCTTCCATCTGGGTGAAGAACGCACGGCCAGCGGGGTTCTTCTTCTCCGATCTCTGGCATGAATTCTTCATGGGTCTGGTGCCGCCATCGGCGCTGGTGGCGTTTGCGCTCGGCTCCATCCTCTTTGGCTGGGCGACGCCGACCGAAGGTGCGGGCTGCGGGGCATTTGGCGCGCTGGTGCTGTCGCTGGTCTACCGCAAGCTCAACCGCCAGCGGCTGTTTGATGCGCTGGTGAAAACCCTTGAAATCTCGGTGCTGATCCTGTTCCTTGTGGCGGCGTCCAATTTCTTCGGGGCGGTGTTCTCGCGCCTCGGAACGCCGATGATGCTGACGGAATTTCTCCTTTCATGGGAAATGTCGGCGACCCTGGTGCTGATCATCATCATGGCCCTGATCTTCCTGTTGGGCTGGCCGCTGGAATGGGTGCCGATCGTGCTGATCATCGTGCCTATCCTGATCCCTGTTCTCATCAAACTCGATATCAACCTGACCTGGTTCGGTATTCTGGTTGCGGTGAATCTGCAGACGGCCTGGCTCAGCCCGCCGGTGGCGTTATCGGCCTATTTCCTGAAAGGCGTGGTGCCCGAATGGGATCTGAAAGACATCTATATCGGCATGATGCAGTTCATGGTGATCCAGCTCATCGGGCTGACGCTGATCTTCATCTTCCCGGAAATCGCCCTGTGGCTGCCTGAATATATCTATGGCAAATAACCCTCTTTGTTGGAGTATGTGAGGAACCATGTCTGTTACCTATCTTAAGAAAGCCCAGAAGACCCCCCAGACGGGCACCGAGGAAACCCGCCGCATCGTCGCCGAGATGATGGCCCGGATCGAAGCAGGGGGGGAAGATGCCGCCCTTGCCTATGGCCGGGATCTTGATGGTTATGAAGGTGAGGCGATCGTCTCAGAGGAGACCATCGCCGCCGCCGCAAAGGAGGTGTCTCAGCAGCTTAAGGATGACATCCAGTTTGCCTATGACCGGGTGACAAAATTTGCCGAAGCGCAGAAGAATTCAATCCATGAATTTGAAACCGAACTTTCCCCCGGTCTCTGGGCCGGGCAAAAACTGATCCCCATCGAAACCGCCGGTTGCTATGTTCCCGGCGGACGGTATTCCCATGTGGCCTCGGCCATCATGTCCATCGCCACCGCGCGGGTGGCCGGCGTTGAAAACGTCATTGCCTGCACCGCGCCGCGGGGGAATGACGGGCCCAACCCCGCCATCCTCTATGCCATGGATCTCTGCGGGGCTGACACTATCCTGTCCCTCGGCGGGGTGCAGGGGATTGCGGCGATGGCCCTCGGGCTTTTCACCGGCAAGCCTGCCCGTATTCTGGTCGGGCCGGGCAACCGCTTTGTCGCCGAGGCCAAGCGCATGCTCTATGGCCAGGTCGGGATTGACATGTTCGCCGGCCCCACCGAAATTGCCGTCATTGCCGATGACAGCGCCGATCCTGCCGTCGTTGCCGAAGATCTGGTCTCGCAGGCCGAACACGGGCCGGATTCCCCCGCCTGGCTGATCACCACCTCACGCCGCCTTGCCGATGCGGTGATGGAGCAGATGGACAGGCACATCAATGCCCTGCCCGAAATTGCACGGAACGCCGCCACCGCCGCCTGGCGCGATTACGGGGAGGTCATTCTCTGCGACAGCGATGAGGAGGCCGCCGCAATTTCCGATGAATATGCCGCCGAGCATCTTGAGGTCCATACCGCACGGAACGACTGGTACACGGACCGGCTCAGGAACTATGGCTCGCTCTTCATCGGCGAGGAGACCACCGTCACCTATGGCGACAAATGTTCGGGCACCAACCATATTCTGCCCACCAAGGGGGCGGCCCATTACACCGGCGGGTTGTCGGTGCATAAATTCATCAAGGTGGTGACCACCCAGCGGATGACCGAGGAAGCCAATCGTGAGGTTGGTCAGGCCGCGGCACGGATCTCCCGGCTCGAAGGCATGGAAGGCCATGCACGCGCCGCCGATGTGCGCTTGCGCAAATACTTTCCCGGGGAAAACTTTAATTGAACAACCCAGCCGAAGAAAACCTGATCGGGGCAGTTGATGAAAGCACTAGTCTATACCGGCGTTGAGCGGGCTGAAATCCGCGATGTTCCCCTGCCTGAACCGGAGGCAGATCAGGTCGTGGTCAACCTTGCCTTTTGCGGGCTTTGCGGCTCCGACATGCATGCCTGGCACGGCCATGATGAACGGCGGGTGCCGCCGCTCGTCCTTGGGCATGAGGCGGTGGGCGTGGCCGAAAATGGCCGCCTCAAGGGCCAGCGCGTGGCCATCAATCCGCTGATGACCTGCGGCGACTGTCCGGCCTGCCTTGGCGGGCGTGAGCATCTCTGCCCTGACCGGGAGCTCATCGGCATGCGCGTGCCCGGGGCCTTCGCCGAGAAGGTCGCGATCGCCGAGCGCAATCTCTCGCCCATCCCCGATCATCTCAGCTTCAGGGAGGCGGCGCTGGCTGAACCGCTGGCCTGTTCGGTGCATGGCGTTCGCCTTGCCCTTGAAGATGGCGCCCATGATCCCGCCTCCTCGGTTGTCATTCTCGGCGGCGGCGCGATCGGCCTGCTCGCGGCTTTCGTCTTCCGCGATGAGGGGTTGGGCAATATCCGGATTGCCGAAACCAGCCCGCACCGGCGGGCCCTGCTCGAAGATCTGGGTCTTGCCAGCACCTATGATCCGAGAGACGAAACCCCGGCCCCTGACAGCGCGGATATCATCTATGATGCGGTCGGCTCGAAACTGACCCGGGCGGCCTCATCACATCTGGCCCGGCCCGGGGGCACGATCGTGCATATCGGCCTTCAGGATAGTGACGGCGGGCTTGATACGCGCAAACTGACCTTGCAGGAAATCCGCTTCCGCGGCACCTACTGCTATCAGGAAAGGGATTTTGCGGCTGCGCTTGATCTTCTTGCCCGGGGCATCGTCCGCGGCGATGGCTGGGCTGAAATCCGGCCGCTGGATGACGGCGCTGGCGCCTTCATGGATGTGCATAACGGTACCGCGCCGCCGAAAATCATTCTTGAAACCACCTGAACCACCGAAGGAGAACCCCATGACACCTCTGCTCAACAGGCTGTTCCGGCAGCGTTTCAGGGCCGCTTTCGGGTTTGTGTTTCTCCTTTCGGTTCTCGCCCTGCCCGCCCGGGCGGATTTCATCAACGGCAGGCAGTTGAGCCTCTATTGCACCTCACAGAACCCGTCGGATGATGCGATCTGCATTGTCTATATCACCGGCGCGGTGGATGCCTTCACCACCATGGATCTCATCGCCCAGAAGACACAAGGCGAGACGAGAAAGCTCTGCCTTCCCGATGGCATCCAGCCCGATCAGCTTCGCGCCACCACCCTTGACTGGCTGGAGCGTCCCGACACCGATCTTGATTTTGCCGCAACCCTGCTGGTGCTTGGGGCTATGCAGGACGCCTATGGCTGTGATAGGTAGAACCTCTGTTCTTACCTGACCTTGAGTGAATGAAATGACCCGATACACGATTGCGGCCATCCCGGCGGATGGCATCGGCCCGGAAGTTATCGACGCCGGGCTTGAAGTGCTGGACGCCCTTGCCGGGCGGATGGAGGGGCTCGAATTTGCGGTAACGCGGTTTGACTGGGGGTCATTGTATTATCACCGCAACGGCCGGATGATGCCCGAAGACGGCCTTGATCAGATCAAGGATTTTGACGCCATTTATTTTGGCGCCGTCGGCGCCCCGGATGTGCCGGATCACATCACCCTCTGGGGGCTGAGACTGCCGATCTGCCAGGGATTTGATCAATACGCCAATGTCCGGCCGACCCGCATCATCCCCGGCATCACCTCACCTTTGCGAAATGTCGGCCCGGGCGATCTTGACTGGGTGATCGTGCGCGAGAATTCCGAAGGCGAATACGCCGGCTGTGGCGGGCGCGTCCATCGCGGCTACCCTGAAGAAGTCGGCACCGAAGTTGCCGTCTTCACCCGGGCCGGCGTCACCCGTATCATGCGATACGCGTTCAGGCTGGCCCAGTCGCGCCCGAGGAAGCTTCTCTGCGTCGTGACCAAATCCAACGCCCAGCGTCATGGCATGGTGATGTGGGATGAAATTGCCGCCGAGGTTGCGGCTGAATTTCCGGATGTCACCTGGGACAAGATGCTGGTCGACGCCATGACCGTCCGCATGACGCTTCATCCCGAAAGCCTCGACACCATCGTTGCCACCAATCTTCACGCTGATATTCTCTCCGATCTCGCCGGCGCGCTTTCCGGCAGTATTGGCGTCGCCCCGACGGCGAATATCGACCCGGAAGGCCGTTTCCCGTCAATGTTTGAACCCATCCATGGCTCTGCCTTCGATATCACCGGCAAGGGGATTGCCAATCCGGTGGCAAGTTTCTGGACCGCCGCCCAGATGCTGGATCATCTCGGGGAGTCGGAAGCCGCCGCAAGGCTGATGGATGCGGTGGAAAAGGTCTCTGCTACCGGTATCCTCACCCCTGACGTGGGCGGCACGGCGACCACGAAAGAGGTGACCCGGGCCGTGATCGAAGCCATCCGCACCGCCAATCTCTGAAGGCCTGTCTCGCTGTCTCCCCGGCGCAACTCCGGCCGAACCCCCGAAATGAAAACGGGCCCCGAGGATCCCGGAGCCCGCGTGCTTGGATCGATGGGATGAAAAATCTAGTCTTCGGATGCCTCCGGCAGAACAAGATTGAGGATGATCCCGAGCACCCCGGCAAGACCGATGCCGGCAAGCGCAAACTCACCCCCCAGCGGCACCGAAAGCCCGCCGATACCCGCCACCAGAATGATCGCCATGATGGAAATGTTCCGCGGGTTGTTCATATCCGTGGCTGCCTTGACGATCACCGAAATCCCGACCGTGGTGATCAGGCCGAACATCAGGATCATGATCCCGCCCATGACCGGCATCGGAATGGAGCTGAGCAGGCCGCCCAGCTTACCGACAAAGGCAAGGAGGATGGCAAAAATCGCCGCCCAGGTCATGATACCGGGGTTATACGCCCGGGTCAGGGTGACGGCACCGGTCACTTCGGAATAGGTGGTGTTCGGTGGCCCGCCGAGCAGGCTGGCCGCGCTGGTGGCAAGACCGTCGCCCATCATCGTCTTGTGGATGCCGGGGGAGGTCATATAATCCTTTTTGGTGACCCCGCTGATCGCCATGATATCCCCGAAATGTTCAATCGCAGGGGCGATGGCCACCGGCACGATGAAGATGATCGCCGCCCACTGGAATTCGGGCAGGGTGAAGGATGGAATGGCAAACCAGGCCGCGGAACTGACGGCACCGAAATTGACGAAACTGACCCCCGCCATCGAACCGATGATGAGGCTTGCAACATAACCCGTGACGATACCGACAATGATCGGGACGATACGCATCATGCCCCGGCCCATCACCGCCGTCAGCAGGGTGGCGGCAAGGGTGATCGCGGCGATCAGCAGCGACGATGACTTCGGAAAGATCTGGTCCGAGCCGGCAACGCCGGTTGCCATGGACACCGCCACCGGCGCGAGCGACAGGCCGATCACCATGATCACGGGCCCGACCACGATCGCCGGGAAGGTGCGATGCAGCCACCCCACCCCGAAAACCCGGATGGCAAGGCTGATCACCACATAGAGCAATCCGGCACAGGCCAGCCCGCCCATGGTTGCCGGCAGGCCCCATGTCTGCACGCCGTAGATGATCGGCGCGATAAAGGCAAAGGACGACGCCAGAAAGACCGGCACCTGCCCGCGGGTGACAAACTGAAAGATCAGCGTGCCAAGCCCTGCCGTGAACAGCGCCACGTTCGGATCAAGCCCGGTCAGGATGGGAACAAGAACCAGCGCACCGAAGGCGACGAACAGCATCTGCGCCCCGACGACCGCCTGCTCCGAAGAAAAGGAATATTCGGTATTATGAATAGATGAGGACATATTCTCCCCCCCTTCTTTTTCAGGATTGCAGCTTGTCGCTGCAATCAGTTATGCCCAGGCGATTTCGATGGGTAGAAAAGCCTGAACCCTGTTTGTTGCGATACTATCCCGCCAGTGCCCCGCACCGGCCTTAAGGCATCAGTGCAACAATGCGGCAGAATAACACAATATGGTGGCTATAAAAAGCGGGGACACAATTTATGGTATGAATTGGGGATTACAGGTAAAATGGAAATCTCACACCCTAAGAAAAGAGCTATCATCCCCCGTAAGAGGAAGGCCGAAAACAAAAAGGAGAAGGTCAACGGCGATCCAGCCGATGCTTTTCTGCCAATGAAAACAGCACTCAAGCCAGTAGGAAAAGGATAAAGGTTTTGCTGAGGAAATGGCGCGCTCGAGAAGATTCGAACTCCTGACCCCCAGATTCGTAGTCTGGTGCTCTATCCAGCTGAGCTACGAGCGCGTTGAGACCCTATTAGAGTCTTTTCCTGCAAAACGCAAGCCCCTCATTGCCGAAGATTACGGCGGTGATGCGCCCGTTCCGCCCCATTTTCGCCTCCCGCACGTGATCTCGTGACAGCATCACCGGAATTCGATAAAGTGCTCGGGTAAATCTTTTAAAAAGCCGGAGTTGCCATCATGAGCCAGAGAGATGTCCAGAAATCCTTTCCCGTATCCTGGGAAGAATTGCATCGAACCTCGAAGGCCCTGGCCTGGCGACTGCTTGATCTCGGGCCTTTTGAGGGCATCATCGCCGTCACCCGGGGCGGGCTGGTGCCGGCGGCCATCGTCGCGCGTGAGCTTGAAGTCCGGATGATCGAAACCGCCTGCATCGCCTCCTATGATGGCAACAGGCAGGGATCGCTCAACATTCTCAAACCCGCGCCCCAGGCTGGCGATGGGGAAGGCTGGCTGATTGTCGATGATCTCGTGGATACAGGCGAGACGGCAAAAACCCTGCGCAACATGCTGCCCAAGGCTCATTTTGCCACCGCCTATGCCAAACCGGCAGGGCGGCCGCTGGTGGACACCTTCGTCACCGAGGTCAGCCAGGATACCTGGATTTTCTTCCCCTGGGACATGGAACCTCAGCCGATCATCCCCATCGTGGGCCAGCAGCCACGGGGGTGAAATCCGCCCTCCCCGGGTTTTCTGCCTTCACCCTGCCTTGTCCTTGAGCACCATGGCAGGGAGCTGAATACGGAAGACACTGCCTTTATCCCCCGTACTGTTGAGCCGCATATCACCGCCATGGCTGACGGCGATATCCCGGGCAATCGAAAGGCCGAGACCGGTCCTGCCCCGCGCTCCCCCCTGAAAGGGGGTAAAAAGTTTCCGGCGGATGGCTGAACTGATCCCGGGCCCGTCATCGGCAACATCGATCAACACATGCTTTCCCGCCGGCCGTGCCGTCACCGTGACCTTGCTGGCACCAGCATTATGGGCATTGCCGGCAAGATTGCTCATCAGGCGGAAAAACTGCTTTTCATCGAGCCACATGCTGGCCGGACCGGAATACTCAACGGAGATCCCGATAATCTTCTGGACTTCCGCCAACATGCTGTCCATGCGTGTCGAAGATGGATTGAGCGGAGCCTGCGGCTTCAGATATTCAAGCGTCTGGTTGCAGAGCATGACCGCACGCTCGATGGAGCTGATCATCAGCGGCGCCGCTTCCCTGACATCCTCATCTTCGCTGGCGGTGAGCGTATCGCTCAGCAGCATGGAAGACGCCAGCACGTTGCGCATGTCATGATTGATCTTGGCCACCGCCCCGCCGACCGATGCCAGTTTGTCGCGCTGGATCAGCTCTTTGCGTGTTTCCTGCTGGAGCAGGCGCAACGCATATTGCGCCTCGCCTAGAATTGAACTGTCCTCGTTCGGATTCTGCCCTTTCTTCGGGGTGTAGAGGTTGCGCGAAAACGACGTCATGTCATCAATGAGCTGGCCGAGCGGAGCGACAATCTGCCGCCGCACCACCAGCGCAAACGGCAGGCCGATGCCAAATGAGATCAACAGCAGTATCCCTATGCCCCCCAGGTAAAACATATTCATGCTTTCCGTCATGAAATTTGCCGGAAATATCGCCAGAATTTCCTCAATCCCCCCCAGGCGTCCATGGAGATGATCATGGACAAGATCAGCCGAGTTAATCCGGAAATAGGCAGGTCCATCTTCAACCCCGAGCGACGCCGCAAGAGCCTTGCCGATTTGCGTAACGAGGCCACTGTCCCATTGTTGCGGCTCCATGGCCCGGACGGCCTCGACCACCCGCGCATCGCCGGACCAGTTCGAGGCCGCGCCATCAACGACCGCCGCCACGCCAAACCCCGCCGGAACAGGCACCGTGAGGTTGTCATGATGATTTTCAAGATTATGCTCGGCCAGATAGAAAAGCTCTTCGATATGAGCTTCCATTACCTGTCCATGATATATGCCTGAGAGAAAAACGATCACCACCAGGCCAAAAAAGAAAACAAGGCCGGTCACCGCCGACAGAAGCCGCAAGGATAAAATGCTGGACCCGGATCTGTGTTGCATCAATTTTGCATTCCAATAGTTTTGAACCTATCCTTTTGTATAATATAAAAGTTAAAATTAGATTAATTAAAAGGAAATTAACTCAATTAGCACGACCACCTATCCTAAAGGATAGGCAGGTGTGCGGAAGAAGACCTCTTGCCGTCTTTGAGATTGACTAGAGCTTAAGTCTTTATTATACAGACCCCTCCAATCATTCATTCGTGACCGAAATCAGGAGTTGCTGTCATGAAACGGACATTCCAGCCCAGCAATCTGGTGCGCAAGCGCCGTCATGGATTCCGCGCCCGCATGGCCACTGTTGGTGGTCGCCGTGTACTTCAGGCACGCCGTGCCAAGGGTCGCAAGCGCCTTTCCGCCTGAGGGCTTCCGGTGATGCCGGGGGTCAGCATTCTCAAATCCAGACGCGATTTTGTCTCCGCCGCCAAGGTTGGAGACAAATTTGTTTCAGCCTCCCTTGTTCTTCAGGTTCGCAAAAGGCCTGATCAGGCTGGCCCGCGGGTCGGGTTTACGGCAACGAGAAAGATCGGCGGCGCGGTTCAGCGCAACCGCGCAAAACGGCGGTTGCGGGCGCTGGCCCGGGATTGCCTTCTGCCGCGTGCCGACCCGTCTTGTGACTATGTTCTGATTGCGCGGCACAATACCGGCCAGATACCCTGGCAGCGCCTTGAGGCGGATTGCCTTCATCTCCTCTCACGACACGGGCGGAAATCGATCTGATGGCAATGCGTGGTGCCATATCCGCCGTTGCTGGCGGGATGCGCCGGGCCGGGCTTGGCCTCGTGCTGCTCCCGATCCATTTCTATCGGCTCTTCATTTCCCCGCTGACCGGGGCGAATTGCCGGTATGAGCCAAGTTGTTCACGCTATGCCATTGACGCAATTCAATTGCATGGCGCGCTCAAAGGTGGTTATTTAACAGCCAGGCGCCTGGCGCGTTGCCACCCTTTCGGGGGATCAGGCTATGATCCGGTGCCCGACGGTGTTTCAGGGACGTGTCAGCACGCCCCCGAAAGACGCAGAAACAATGAGTAGGGTTATCGCCAACGCTCAAATTTGAGGAGTGAGTTTCCATGAATTCCGACAACCGGAATCTGATCGCCGCAATTGCCATATCCATGCTGATTCTGGTGGTGTATCAGATCTATTTCATGCCAGAACCGGCCCAACAGGACGCATTTCCCGGGCAGACGGTGGAAAGCCTGCCTGCCGCCACCGGGGAGCAAATCGTAATTTCCCGAAACGAACCCATTTCTGCTGTGATCTCCGCGCCGCGGGTGCCGATCGAAACCCCTCTTCTCGGCGGCACGGTCTCCCGGGCGGGCGGACGGCTTGATGATCTCAGACTTCTGAATTACGGCCTCAACGCCGCCGGGGATGAAAACCGGGTACCGCTGCTCCGCGCAACCGGGGATCCTGACAGTTATTTTGCTGAAATCCTCTTCCTTGATCCGGCCGGCAACCGGCTGGTGGACAAGAACACCACCTGGACCGCCGATACCTCAAGCCTCTCGCCGGCAAGCCCTGTTACCCTCAGCCATGAGGGGGAAGACGGCATGAGCTACCGGCTCATCTATACCGTTGATGACGGCTATATGATCACCATCCGCGCCGAAGTCACCAATGGCAGCGGCAGCAGCGTTGATCTGCGCCAGTTCGCCCGCATCCGCCGCAACCTGCCCAGCCTTTCGGATTTCTTCATTTCCTATGAAGGGCCGATCGGTGTCTTCGCCGAAGATGAGAAGACCGAAGTCCATTACGACGATATTGGCGATATCGGCATCGCGGGCCAGACATACCAGAGCCAGGGGGTCAACGGCTGGATCGGGGTTACCGACAAATACTGGCTGACGGCCCTCATCCCGGCTGAACAGGATGGAGTGACCTTCGGCTTCCGGCGACCCGGCGGCGAAGGCGCGCCTGCCCAGGTTGATCTCAGCACCGCGACAACACGGCTTGAGCCGGGCGCAACGCTCAGCCGTGAATTCCATCTCTTTGCCGGCCCGAAAAAGATCAATGTTCTGCTTGGCTATAACGACAAACTCTCGATTGAGCGTCTTGATCACGCCATTGACTGGGGCTGGTTTCCTTTCCTGACCAAGCCGTTCTTCCATGCCCTCAACTGGTTGTTCGGGATGTTGGGGAATTTCGGTCTTGCCATCCTTGCTCTCACCGTGGTGGTGAAACTGGCTTTCTTCCCGCTTGCCAACCGGTCGTATAAATCCATGGCCAAGATGCGTGAACTGTCGCCAAAGATTCAGGAGTTGCGGGAAAGGTTTTCCGATGATCGCCAGCGCCAGCAGCAGGAGATGATGAAACTCTATCGGGATGAGAAGATCAACCCGGCCGCAGGATGTCTGCCGGTGCTCTTGCAGATCCCCGTCTTCTTTGCCCTCTACAAGGTGCTGTTCGTCACCATTGAGATGCGGCACGCCCCGTTTTACGGCTGGGTGGCTGATCTCTCCGCCAAGGACCCGACCTCGATCATCAATCTCTTCGGGCTTCTGCCCTTCAGCACGGGTGGCCTGCCTGATTTCATCAATCTGGGCGTCTGGCCTCTTCTGATGGGGATCACGATGTTTGTGCAGATGTCGCTCAACCCGCCGCCACCTGATCCGGTTCAGGCCAAGATCTTCAAGTTCATGCCGCTGATGTTCACCTTCCTGCTTGCGACATTCCCGGCAGGTCTTGTGATTTACTGGACCTGGAACAACCTTTTGTCCATCATTCAGCAATGGGCGATCATGCGGTCGGTAAAGGCGGAAAAGGCTCGTTGACGACATGGCGGCCTCCGGCGATCCGGATCAGGATATCCTGATCGAGCAAGGGCGGAAACTGTTTGCCGGAACCTGCACCTTTACTGCAGGCGCCACCACGATCGCCCAGCTGCCGCCCATGAATTTGCCCGAAGTGGCCTTTGCCGGCCGCTCGAATGTGGGAAAATCCTCGTTGCTCAATGCCCTGACCGGGCAGAAGGCGCTGGCGCGGACGTCCCAGACACCGGGGCGCACCCGGCAGCTCAATTTCTTTGATCTTGGCGGCAGGATCAGTCTTGTTGATCTGCCGGGCTACGGCTATGCCAAGGCATCCAAGACCGATATCCGGGCCTGGACCGGGCTGACCCTTGCTTTCCTCAAGGGCAGGGCATCGCTCCGGCGGGTCATGCTACTGATAGACAGCCGCCGCGGCATCGGCGAGGCCGACCTTGAAATCATGAAGATTTTTGATGACGCCGCCATTTCCTGGGCGGTGGTGCTGACCAAACTTGACAAGCTGAAAGCGACCGAGGCGCGCGAAGTTGAAAAACGAACCAGCGATGAGGCGGCCCGTCATGTTGCCGCCTGGCCAGGTGTCTTTGCCACGTCATCGGAAAAAGGGCTTGGCATCCCTCTCTTGCGCGCCCATATCACCGAACTTGCAAATCCGGATTAAAGACTTTCAGCAGTGCATTGCCTTGCCAGACTTGCAAAATTCGGGCAAAACCTGACCTGATATCGCAGAGGATATGAAATCATGAAAACCACCGGCGCCACCGCCCCCGATATTCGCCATGAATGGCTTGCCAAGGCCGAAGTTCTCACCGAAGCCCTGCCCTTCATGCGCCGATATTCCGGCCATCGGCTTGTGGTCAAATTCGGCGGTCATGCCATGGGTGAGCAGGAAGCGATCCGCAGTTTCGCGCAAGACATGGTGCTCCTGCATCAGGTCGGTGCCTGCCCGCTGGTTGTCCATGGCGGCGGCCCGCAGATCGGCGCCATGCTGGAGAAGCTCGATATCCCTTCGGCTTTTGTCAACGGCCTGCGCGTCACCGATGCGGAGACCATCTCGGTGGTGGAAATGGTGCTGAGCGGGGGTATCAATAAATCCCTTGCCTCGGCGATCACCCAGGCCGGCTGCCCGGCCGTCGGCATATCCGGCAAGGATGGCGGGTTGATCAGAGCACGCAAACTCGGGGTGAAGACCGGCGACAGCAATATCGAAAATCATGTCGATCTCGGCTTCGTGGGCGAACCGCACGAGATCCGCACGTTGGTGATTGATGCACTGATCGGCGCCGGCATGATTCCGGTCATCGCCCCTGTCGCGGCCGGTGAGGACAACACCACCTATAATATCAATGCCGATACCGCTGCCGGTGCGATCGCCGCCGCCATGGGGGCAACGCGTCTGCTCATGCTCACCGATGTTCCCGGCGTCATGGACAAGGATGGCCATGTGATCCAGCAGTTGTCGATCACCCAGGCCGAGGCCATGATCGCCGACGGCACCATCAGCGGCGGCATGATCCCCAAGGTGCGCACCTGCATTGATGCGGTGACGGGTGGATGTGAAGGCGCGGTCATTCTCGATGGACGTGAAACTCATGCCGTGCTGGTGGAACTCTTCACCGAACACGGTCTCGGCACGATCATTACCGGTGGGTAATCCCTTGACCGAACTGCTCGCGGTGGCATCACGATGATATATTCCGAACGCCCCTTTGCCGCTGACCGATATACTGGCTGGATCTTTGATCTCGACAACACGATCTATCCGGCGGCCTCAGGCCTGTTCCAGCAGGTTTCCGATCGGATGACGCTCTTTATCCAGAATCTTTTTGATCTTGATCGAAATGCCGCCCATGCCCGCCAGAAAGATCTCTTTCGCCGCTACGGCACCACGGCCTCCGGGTTGATGAAGGAATACGGCATGGATCCCGCCGAATTCATGGCCTTTGTTCACGATATTGATCTTTCCGAACTGGCCTATGATCCTGAACTGGATGAGCGGATCGGCGCCCTGCCCGGACGCAAGGTGATCTTCACCAACGGAACAACCCGCCATGCCACGCGCATTCTTGATGCCTATGGCATTCGCCATCATTTCGATTATATCTATGACATTATCGAATCGCAGCACCGCCCCAAGCCGGACCCGGCCATATATCGGGAAATGCTCCTCCGGACTGGCATCGACCCTGAAGCCGCTGTCATGATCGAGGATATGGCCGTCAATCTCAAACCTGCCGCCGAAATGGGCATCACCACGGTGTTGCTGAAACATGATCTTGAGAATACCAAAGATGAGCTTGGGACAGCATACATTGATTTTATCGCCCATGACCTTAAAACCTTCTTAAGGCAGGTTTAACCGGGCAACCCCAGATAACGAACGGAGAGATGCATGAGCACTGATCTTGAAAAAACCATCGACGACGCCTGGGACAACCGGGACAGCGTAACCCTGGAGACTCGCGGCGCTGTTCGTGAGGCCGTTGAAGAGGCGCTCGAAATGCTCGATAGCGGCAAGGCCCGGGTGGCTGAGCAACGCGGCCAGGGCGACTGGGTTGTCAACCAGTGGCTCAAGAAAGCGGTTCTTCTGTCTTTCCGGCTCAATGACATGGTGGTGATCCCGGGCGGGCCGGACTATCCCGGTGTCGGGGCTTCCACCTGGTGGGATAAAGTGCCGTCGAAATTCTCCGGCTGGGATGCCGAACGTTTCCGCAATGCGGGCTTTCGTGCCGTGCCCGGATGCGTGGTGCGTAAATCTGCCTATGTTGCCCCAGGCGTGGTGATCATGCCGGGATTTATCAACCTCGGCGCCTATGTCGATAGCGGAACCATGGTTGATACCTGGGCCACCGTCGGCTCCTGCGCCCAGATCGGCCGCAATGTTCATCTTTCCGGCGGGGCCGGGATCGGCGGCGTGCTTGAACCGCTTCAGGCCGGGCCGGTCATCATCGAAGATGACTGTTTCATCGGCGCACGTTCCGAAGTGGTCGAAGGCGTGGTGGTGGAACAGGGCGCTGTTCTTTCCATGGGTGTTTTCATCGGCGCATCAACCAAGATCATCGATCGGCACACCGGTGAGGTTCACATCGGCCGCGTGCCCGCCTATTCCGTTGTCGTGCCAGGATCAATGCCTGGCAAACCTCTGCCTGATGGCACGCCCGGACCTAATCTCTCTTGCGCCGTCATCATCAAGAAGGTGGATGAAAAGACCAGATCCAAAACCTCGATCAATGATCTGCTGAGGGACTGATCCCCACATGACGACGCTCGCCCTTGAACATGAACTGACCCGTGATCTGATCCGCTGTCCATCCGTGACGCCCGCGGAAGGCGGCGCCCTTGACCTGATCGAAACCTTTCTCGAGGCTCGCGGCTTTACCTGCCATCGGCTTGTCTTTGGTGAAGGAGACAAGGAGGTGCAGAACCTCTTCGCCATCCGCGGGGAAAGCGGACCTCATTTTGGTTTTGCCGGCCATACCGATGTTGTCCCTCCGGGGGCAACCGAAGACTGGACCCATGATCCTTTCTCGGGCGCCATCAGCGACGGGATGATCCATGGCCGCGGGGCGGCGGACATGAAAGGCGCGGTTGGCGCGTTTCTTGCCGCGGTGGCTGAACATCTTGAAAACAAGGCCCATGAAACCGGAAGAATTAGCCTGCTGATCACCGGGGATGAAGAAGGCGATGCCATCAACGGCACCAACCCGGTGCTGAAATGGATGCATGAACAAGGGCTGATGGCCGATGTCTTTCTCGTTGGTGAGCCCACCAATCCCAATGAGATCGGTGACATGATCAAGCATGGACGCCGCGGGTCTCTCTCAGGCACACTTGAAGTCGAAGGAAAGCAGGGGCATGTCGCCTATCCCCATCTTGCGGAAAACCCCCTGCCCCGGTTGATGCGGATGCTGGCGCCCCTGGCGGAAGAAGCCATCGATGACGGCAACGCGCATTTTGGCCCGAGCACTGCCGCGATCACCAGTATCGACACCGGCAATCCGGTCCGGAATGTAATCCCCCAGAAAGCCGTTGCCATGTTCAATATCCGCTACAGTTCCGATCACAGCGCCGAAAGCCTGAAAGCCTGGCTGACCCGGCACTTTGACGAGGTTGGCGGCACATATTCCATATCCTGGCATGAATCCGCCGCGCCATTTATCACCAACCCCGGAAAACTGACCGATATCGTGACGCGTGCGGTAGCACATATCACCGGCCGCAACCCGGAGCTTTCCACCTCCGGCGGCACATCGGATGCCCGCTTCATCGCCGCCTATGCCGATGTGGTGGAATTCGGCCTTGTCGGCCAGACCATGCACCAGATCAACGAGCATACCTCCATGTCCGACGTGACACTTCTGAAAAGAATCTACGCTGATGTGCTGGATCGTTTCTTCACCAAAGAAAAGGGAAAGTGATTGGCATGATACCCGCACCTCCCGGCTTTGGCTCCATCATTACCGGCATGACCTATGGTCTTAATCTGGCCCTGCGCCGTATTGATCCGGCAAATACAGGCGCGATCAGCCAGACGCCCGGGGCAATCTGGGATGCCCTCTGGTTCCGGTTTCTTGTCACCCTGCTTAATGGTGCGCTGATCCTTGGGCTTGGCAATGTCTCTGCGATCGTGCTGCTAGGCCTGCTTGCCCTTGTTGATGCTCTCTCTTTTCCGGTGATCAGTCAGGTAGTTATCGCGCGCCTTGGGCTGATGCCGCGCTTTGTGCCCTTCATCCTGTCGCTGACCTGGGTCGGCAATCTTCGCATCGTCGTCCTGATGACCGTCATGCTTGCCTTCGGGCCGATAAGTGCTGTGGGCATGGGTCCCGGCAATATCATTCTTCTGGCCGTGGCGCTTTGGCTGATCTGGGCAACCTGGTCGGCCGCAACGCTCAGCCTCGGGCGAAGTGGCTGGCTTGGTGCTGCCATGGTAGTTCTGATGATGGCGGTGGAGATGATCAACGGCATGCTGATCGTCACTTTCATCCACCCCATGCTTGGTGTCAGCTGACCGTATCGGCCTCCGGGTAATCCACCCTTGAAAGATAGAGCCCTTCAGGAGGTGCCGTGGGCCCTGCCGCTGATCTGTCGCGGGACGCAAGAGCTGTTGCGACATCATCAGGATGCCATTTGCCTTTGCCGACCAGCACCAGTGTACCGGTGATATTGCGGATCTGGTGATGAAGAAACGACCTCGCCTCGGCGACGATGGCAACCTCCTCGCCTTCCTGATGGATGCTGAGCACGTCAAGTGTCCGCACCGGCGACTGGGCCTGGCACTGGGCCGCCCGGAAAGAGGTGAAATCATGCCGGCCCGTCAGGTGCGCCGCCGCCTGCTGCATCGCAGCAATATCCAGATCAGCCGCCACATGCCAGACTCGGCCGCGCTCAAGGGCCGATGCCACGCGCCGCGTCAGGATACGGTACCGGTATGCCCGCCCGATAGCATCGAAACGGGCATGGAAATCCGGGCTGACTTCACGGGCCGAAAGGACTCGGACCTCATCCGGAAGATGTGCATTTAGCGCGAGCGGCAATTTGAAAGGATCAAACGGGTCCGGCAGATCAAGATGCGCTGCCTGCCCGGTTGCGTGAACACCGGCATCGGTGCGTCCGGCGCCCTGCACCGCCACCGCCTGCCTGCCGCCGATAATGGCGCCCGCGGCATTTTCCAGCGCTGCCTGAACCGATGGCCCGTTATCCTGCCGCTGCCAGCCGACAAAGCCTGTGCCATCATATTCAACACGAACAAGGTAGCGTGGCATCAGCCCTGCTCCGTCGGCACGATCACGCCGGGAAGTGAATTCCCGTTGAGAAAGGCCTGCCCATCCATCGGCGGTTTGCCCTGGGGTTGAACACGGACAAGCTCGATCGCGCCATCAGCTGTCGCCACAAGCGGCCCGCCCGTCTCCCCTCTGCCCAGCACCTTGCCGGGAGCAGTCCTGTGTCCGGCGCCGCTCTCAGCCCGGATCTTGCCAGCAAGTACCTTGAGCCGACGCGACCGGCCATCTCCCTCTGCACCACAGGAAAACCACGCCCCGGGATATGGCGCAAATGCCCGGATACGACGCTCGATCACATCACCAGGCTGGGTGAAGTCGATTTCCGCTTCGGCAGGCGTGATCTTCCCGGCCCAGGTGACCCCGGATATATCCTGCGCCTCGGGCGTGATTTCATCGAAATGCTCAAGCGTTTCAGCCAGCGCTTCAGCCGTCATGTCTGCCAGCCTGTCATGAAGGCGGCCCGTGGTATCATCGGGACGAATAGGTGTTCTTCGTTTTAGCAGCATCGGCCCGGCATCAAGATCTTCCTCCATCAGCATGGTGGTGATGCCGGTTTCACCGTCCCCTGCCTCGATAGCGCGGTGGATGGGTGCCGCCCCCCGCCAGCGTGGCAACAGCGACGCATGACCATTGATTGCCGCCCGGCTGGCCGCCTTGAGCACGGGGGCTGGCAGAATAATCCCATACGCCACCACCATCAGGAATTCCGGGCTGATTTGACGCAATTCTTCCAGCGCCTCGGCATCAAACCTCAACGGCGTGTGAACCTTGAGCCCCAGCTCTTCTGCGTGCGCATGAACCGGCGAGGGACGGACCGCCATGCCCCGTCCGCGTTTCCGTGGCGGCTGGCTGTAAACCGCTTTCACGTCATGCAGCCTTGCGCAAATATCAAGCGATGGCACGGCAAAATCCGGGCTGCCCATAAAGACAATGGTTCGACGTCTTGCCATGTGCTACTTATGTCCCTTGCCGGGCTTCCTTTGCCATTTTACGTAAAATCATGTCACGCTTGATCCGAGAGAGGTAATCGACAAAAAGAACACCATCAAGATGGTCAATTTCATGCTGGATGCAGACCGCGAGCAACCCTTCGGTCGTGAGCTCCTTTAAAGCCCCGTTTTCGTCAAGATACCTGACCGAAACTGCACGTTTTCGCGTAACTTCTCCGCGATGCCCGGGAATGGAAAGGCAGCCTTCCTCCATCGTTTCGGTATCTTCCGATGTCCAGATGATCTCAGGATTGGCCATCTTCAGTGGTTGCGGCTCTTCTTCATCCTCGCTGCAATCCATGACGATCACCCGGCAGGAAAGGCCGATCTGCGGCGCCGCAAGCCCGATCCCTGCCGCGTCATGCATCGTCTCCAGCATGTCATCCATCAGCTGCCGGATTGCATCATCGACGGCGGCAACAGGTTCCGCCTTATGGCGCAGCACCGGATCAGGAACAAGAACAATAGGTCGGATCGCCATCTGAGATGCCTTTCATGCAATTGGAGATCAAATCTCTTGTCAATGGGGTAGAAGAAGCGCCAGACTAGGTCAAGTCCTGAGACGTTGTCGAGCTGGAGAAGATGGACAATCTGATACTTATTTTGCTGGCACTGATGCTGATCATGGCGATTGTTATCGCTGTTATGGTTTTGCGCCGCCAGCGTAATGAACCCTCCGGCATGGAGGTTGGCGAGATCAAGGGCCAGCTGGAACAACTCTCGCAGATGACCAGTTTGCTCCAGGCACAGGTGACAACCCAATTGCAGAATCAGGAACGCAGCCTTAACGAAACCTTGCGCAAACAGGCCGAGACCACGGGCCAGAAACTTGGCGATCTGCAATCCCGGCTGGCGGTGATCGACAAGGCGCATGCTTCCCTTACCGAACTATCCGCCCAGACCACACGGCTTGAAAATGTCCTGTCCAACAAGCAGGCCCGCGGCGCCTATGGGGAGATGCAGCTTGAAAACCTTGTCCGGCAGGTTCTGCCTCCGAATGCCTATAAATTTCAGGCCAAACTGGCCAACGGCTCCAGACCAGACTGCCTCCTGCTTTTGCCGAATCCGCCCGGTCCCATCGTTATTGACGCCAAATTTCCGCTTGAAGCCTGGTATGAACTCGGGGAGGCGGAAGATGACATAGCCAAACTTGCGGCACGAAAGAAACTGGCCGCCGCCCTCGCCACCCATGTGGAGGCGATTGCCGGCAAGTACATCATCACCGGAGAGACCGCCGAAAGCGCCATGCTCTTCCTGCCTTCCGAGGCTGTTTACGCGGAATTTCACACCCATCACCCCAAAGTGCTGGAGGACAGTTTCAAAAAACGTGTCTACCTGACGTCACCGACAACACTGATGGCTACCCTGAATACCGTCCGCGCCATTCTGAGAGATGTAAAAATGCGCGAACAGGCCACCGTCATTCAGGCGGAAGTTGCCCGTCTGCTGGAAGACATCACGCGCCTGGACAAGCGGGTTGGCAATCTCAGCCAGCATTTCGCCCTGGCCCAGAAAGATATCAGTGAAATAACCACTTCCACCCGCAAGATCACCCAGCGCAGCGAAGCCATAGAACGTATCGAGGTTGAGGAAAACTCGCCATCCTCGCCAACGCCGGAAGATCCGCCAAGGCTGATCGACTGATCTTCAGCCCGGGTTTGGCTTGCGCGAATCGAAACTAAATGACGAGTGTCTGCCGCGCCTTCATGGCCTGGGCAAGCGTGCCATCATCAAGATAGTCAAGCTCCCCACCCACCGGCACACCATGGGCAAGCCTGGTGACATTGACCTGACTGGACTGGAGCTTTTCCGCAATGTAATGGGCCGTGGTCTGCCCGTCCACGGTGGCGGAGGTTGCAAGAATCACTTCATTGACTTCCGGATGGCCAGCCTTTTCCACGAGATACGGGATACGCAAGGTATCCGGTCCGATCCCGTCAATGGCGTTCATCACCCCGCCAAGCACATGGTAAAGGCCGGTATAGATGGCCGCTCGCTCCATGGCCCAGAGATCTGCCAGATCTTCAACCACACAGATCCGGCTTTTATCACGGCTTGTGTTGCGGCAGATCCGGCAAAGATCATGGGTGTCGTAATTGCCGCATTCGATACAGGCACGGATGCTTCGCCCAACCTGATCAAGCTCCGATGCCAGCGGCAGCATCAACTGATCACGATTGCGCAGCATGTGAAGAACCGCCCGCCGGGCAGACCGGGGGCCAAGCCCCGGCAGTCTCGCCATACGCCGGATGAGATTCTCAAGGGGACTGTCTGAACTGGCCATCAATCTGCCCCTGTATCAGAACGGCAGGTCAAGACCGGGCGGCAGAGGCAATCCTCCCGTCAGCGCTTTCAGTTTTTCTTCTCTCGCCTGATCTGCCCGGGCTTTGGCATCATTGACCGCAAGCTGGATCAGATCCTCAAGCATGGCGACATCTTCTGTGGTCTCAAGCCCGATGATATCCGGGCTCAGGCTGACGTTATGGACAATTCCGCGACCATCGGTCTCAACCGTGACCGCACCGCCACCAGCCTCGCCACGAAAGCGCATCTCCGCCAGCTCTTCCTTCATCCGGGCGATGGATTGCTGCACTTCCTTTGCTTTCTGCATCATGCCGGCAAGATTACGCATGATTGATTTCCCCTTTCTCCTCAAAACCGTCCTCTTCCTCCGGAGGTGGTGCTTCCAATGGATTAGCAACAGGCCTGATCTCCGCAACACTGGCTCCGGGGAACGTGGTCAGGGTAGCGGCAACAAGTGGATGTTCCGATACGGCGGCAATATCCTGCGCTTTCTTTTTCTGATCCTGCTCGTCAATCGTCGGGCCGCCCTTCTCGCTGCTGATCGAAACGATCCAGCGTAGCCCCGTCCATTCCAGCAACTGGGTCGCGATCTGCCTTGGCACCGCGGGATCAATATCGGCATCGGTTGAAAATTCAAACTGGCCCGGCTCAAACCTGACGCAGCGAAGACGTGTTCTGATCGTTGCGGCGAGAAGTAACTCACCTTGGGATTCAAAGTGATTGGCCATCGCCCGCATGTTTTCAGGTGGCGGCATACTGCCTGATGCTGGCGCTTCAGGTTGACCCGCATCATGACCTGTTTGTTGAGCCAACTCGTCGCGGGCTTCGGGTTCCACTTCCCGTGCCGGTTCTTCGAGTCGGGATGCCGAAATAACAGGAACTTCCGGTTCTGCCGCAAGCAGAGGTCCCGAAACAGGGGCAAGCGATACAGGAGACGTGGCAGGTGTTGAAGGGGCGGCGGCTGGTGCCGCTGCACTCGTGGAGATTGAATTCTCGATTTTCTGCACGAGGTCAGCCGGGCTCGGCATATTTGCAGCATAGGCAAGCCGGATCAGCACCATGTCCGCAGCGGCTTTCGGATCTGGCGCAAGCGCAAGCTCACCATGGCCTTTGAGCGTGATCTGCCAGGCCCTGACCAGCCGTGCAATACCGCAGGTATCGGCAATACGGGCAAGGGTTTCCTGTTCCATCTGTGGCAGATCCGCAGCCTCGCCCCCGGCCGCCAATCGGCAAGCAAGATGGAGAAGATCCAGCATGTCTCTCAAGACCATTTGCGGCTCTGCCCCGCGCCCCACCGCCTGGGCAAGGCTTTCCATCGCAGCCGGCGCCTGACCGGACAGCACCTCTTCGGTGATCGCAAGCGCGTCCTGCCTTCCTGCCTGACCAAGCAGGGTTGCAACCGCCTCGTCAGTGATCTGATCTGCCGTCAAGGCCGCTGCCTGATCAAGCATGGAAAGCGCATCACGCACAGAACCCTCGGCGGCGCGCGCTATCCGGATCAGCGACATCTCGTCAGCCTTTATCCTCTCCTGCTCACAGATATGTTGCAGATGCGTTACCATGCGATCCACCGGCACCCGTCGCAGATCAAATCGCTGGCACCGTGACAGAACAGTGACCGGCACCTTCCTGATCTCGGTTGTGGCAAAAATGAATTTCACTGCCTCCGGCGGCTCTTCAAGCGTTTTCAGAAGTGCGTTAAACGCGCTCTTGGACAGCATGTGAACTTCATCAATGATATAGATCTTGAACCGCGCAGAAAGAGGCCTGTATCCAACCCCCTCTATAATCTCGCGCACATCATCCACGCCTGTATTGCTGGCGGCGTCCATTTCGATCACATCGACATGGCGACCCTCAGCAATCCCGGTGCAAGAAGAGCAAACTCCGCAAGGGCTGAGCGTCGGTCCACCCTGCCCATCCTCACCGGTGCAGTTCAGCCCCCGGGCGATAATCCGGGCGGTGGTTGTCTTGCCGATACCGCGCAAGCCGGTCAGCACGAAAGCGTGGGCAAGCCGGCCCATCTTAAGGGCGTTTGACAATGTCGTAACGAGGCTTTCCTGGCCGATCAGCTCATCGAATGTCGAAGGGCGATATTTACGGGCAAGGACACGGTAGGCCATGTCAGGGACAGGCTTGCCAAGTTGTTCCGGGTCCGTGGGAGAGACCATCCACCGCTCCTGATCTGCCTTGCTGCGTCCCCCGAAATTGCCAGGGGGGGTGAAGCCCCCAATCAGCGAAGGGGCGGAAGACTGGACGACCCGACCTGACCCAAGCCCTGGCTGCTGCCTCTCGGCCCTGACCGGTTAGACAAGGCGGCCGTCCACCCAGCCTTCCTTCTTTCTGTATGGGATAATCCGGCGAAAAGAGCAAGCCCGGATCACGGTAACCCTATCGGTTGCTGCCGTTTCTGCCTCTATCAGCAGGATAGGTGCCAAGAATACGGATTGAGCCGGGATTGGTGAAAAACTCAAGTTCTTCAATGGCAAACCGGAAAGCATCGCTGTTCTGATGGACTTCGGCATCAATATAGAACTGCGCTGCCGTAAACTGCCCTCCCACCATATAGCTTTCCAGCTTGGTCAGGTTGATCCCATTGGTGGCAAAACCCCCAAGCGCCTTGTAAAGCGCCGCCGGTACAGACCTGAGGCTGAAGATCATGGTGGTGATAACCGGCCCGTTATCAAGGGGCGGTTCTATCGGTTCCCGGGCCATGATCAGCATTCTTGTGGTGTTATGATCCTGATCTTCGGCATTTTCCTTGAGGATATCAAGACCATAGATTTCCGCCGCAAGACGTGACGCAATAGCACCAATACCCGTATCCCCAAGCGCGGCAATGTCCGCCGCCGCACCAGCGGTATCCGGATGCATGATCGGAGTGAGATTAAGTTCACGCAAGGTCTCCCGGCATTGTGCCAATCCCTGGGCATGGCTGTGTACCTCACGAAGCCCATTCAGCGTCGCCCCCTTGACGCCAAGCAGGTGATGATTAACCCGCTGAAAATGTTCGCCGATGATATAGAGACCTGAAGATGGCAGCAGATGGTGGATATCCGCCACCCTGCCAGCCACCGAATTTTCCACCGGCACCATGGCATAGCGTGCCTGCCCGGCAGAGACCGCGGCCAGCATGTCTTCAAATGATGCATTGGAAAGGGCCTGCATGTCTGGAAAACATTGCTGGCAGGCCAGATGCGAATACGCCCCGGGTTGACCCTGGTAAGCGATGATGGTGTCAGGGTTTGTGCTGGTCATTACGATAGTTCCTCTGCTGCCCCTGACATCGAATTCATGCGGGCGCGTGCCTTTTCAAGATCTTCGGGAGTATCAATACCTCCCGGCGCGCTGTCAACAACAAGGGCAGAGATACGCATACCATCTTCAAGTGCCCTCAACTGTTCAAGCTTCTCTGCCATTTCCAGGGGTGATGGCGGCAGGGAAACAAACCGCCGCAGTGCCGAGCGCCGCCAGGCATAGATTCCAACATGATGCCAGATCGGGGCAAGAGATCTTGCCCCGGCATCAACAGCCTCCCCGCCATAGGGAATCGGATGACGGCTGAAATAGAGAACCCGGCCAATCGACCCCGGGCTGGTGACGCCATCCGAAAAGGCAATGGCGGCCTTCACCACCTGCGCAAGACCGACTTCCTCTGGACAGGCCGGTGCCACAGGTGTTGCGATATCGACGCCTTCATCTTCGAGCGCTGCCACCAGCATGGGCAGAATCCCGGCGTCAATTTCAGGCAGGTCCCCTTGCAGGTTAATGATAAATTCAATCTTCCCTTCAGGATCGATTGTATTAAGGGCTTCTTCAACCCTGTCCGATCCCGACGGGTGATCTGGCCGGGTCAGCACCGCTTCGCCGCCATGTTCTGTTACCACATCGGCAATCGCCTGGTCATCACAGGCCACAATGACACGACTTTGAGCATCAGTGCCAAACCCTGCCTCCCAGGCGCGGCGCATCACCTGAACAATCATCGGTGCATCACCGATCATGGCAAGGGGTTTCCCGGGCAGGCGGGTAGATGCCATACGTGCCGGGATCACAACGACCGTTCGCGCCGAACTTGCTGAAATCGGTTCATGGGGGACATTTGGTCGCATGCAGGCACCCGTGCTGGTCAAAGGGGGTGGAATTGAACGTAATCTGGAGTATATTCCACTTCGTCAAGACTTGTGAAGATAGCGTATTTCACGGTATGAAAAGTACAATATGTAATGACCGTGTCGGCTTTGGGGGATACGATGGACGAACTGAAATTCAACAAGATTGCAGCAGGTGTACTTTGTGGTGGACTGCTGATCATGGCCGGTATCAAATTTGCCGACGTCATGCTCCCGCACCACCAACTCGCGGAAAACGCATACCCGATCGAAGTCCCGGAAAGTGCAAGTTCAACCGTAGTTGCCGAAGCCCCCACAGGTCCAGAGCCAATTTTTGCACTCCTGGCCGAAGCTGATATTGCCGCGGGCGAAAAAATTGCCAAAAAATGCACCGCCTGCCACAATTTTGATGAAGGTGGCCCCGCCAAGGTCGGACCTAATCTCTGGAATATCGTCAACGCTTCCATGGCCCGTGATAGCGGATTTTCCTATTCCAGCGCTCTTGCAGAAAAGGGTGGGGCTTGGGATTATGCCAGCCTGAACGGTTTTCTGCATAAACCAAAAGCCTGGCTTTCCGGCACTAAGATGAACTTCGCTGGACTGAAAAAGCCTGAGGACAGAGCCAATCTGATTGCCTGGCTTCGATCGCTTTCAAGTACGCCTGCAGCTCTGCCAACCACCGAAGAGATTGCAGCGGAAGCCGCTGGAAGCTGATGACACCTTCCGGGACAGAGAACACCTTATCGGAAATCGCCCGATTTGCCGCTTCCCTGACCCAAATCAGTCGGCCGATCATTCACCAGTGGTTCCGTCAGCTTCCGGATGTTGAGCGAAAGGAAGATGCCTCTCCTGTTACCATTGCGGACAAAGGGGTTGAGTCCAGCCTCAGAGACACAATTGCCAAGACTTTTCCTTCCCATAGTATCATTGGGGAAGAAGAAGGTTCCGCCAGCGGGAGTGGAGATTTCACCTGGGTGATTGACCCGATTGACGGCACCAGAGCTTTTTCTTGTGGCAACCCTCTTTTCGGCACCCTTATCGCCGTACTGCATGAAGAAAAACCTGTTATCGGAGTTATTGACCTGCCCATGCTGGATGCCACCTGGATCGGTATTCATGGGCAGGCAACGCTTCTCAATGGCAACCCTGTCCACGTTGCTGGGACCTGCCATCTGGCTGATGCCCGCATCGCCACCACCAGCGCCAGCGCCCTTGCCGAAGATTATCACCGGTTTGAGAAACTGAATGAAGCCGCACGCGTGACATCCTATGGCGGAGATTGCGCCAATTATGCCCATGTGGCCGCAGGCTGGTGTGATCTGGTGGCGGAAACACATCTTAAAACATATGACATCATGGCAACTATCCCTGTCATTGAAGGGGCTGGAGGTATAGTCAGCCAATGGGATGGCAGCGCCATCACCCTTGATAATTATGATGGTACGGCCCTTGCCTCGACCTCTCGCAGCCTGCATGATGAAGCCATGGCCATCCTGGCCTGAACTGAACCCTTAATGGCGGAGGTAAGAATGGTTGCGCCCCTTTATATTGCCTATCATTCAAATGATGATCCCATGGAATATTGGCAGCAAGGTCTGGAGATGCTGTTGCCTGATATCCGGCTGGTTGCGCCTGATGCGCCCGAAGCCCAAAAGGCTGAAGTCATCATAACCTGGGATCCGCCTGAAGGAACCATTGCCGGGTTGCCATCCCTCAAGGGTGTTATTTCTCTTGCCCAGGGCGTTGACCATATCCTGAAAGACCCGGCCTTCCCCCGGCATCTCAAGTTTGCCCGACTAATTGACCCCTACATGTCCGAAGCCATGGCGGAGTGGGTTCTTTTATCTATTCTGGAAAAACATCGGGATTCTGAAATCTACCGTGAGGCATCAACCCGGAAGGAATGGATTCGCCTTCGGCCACGCGTAGCAGCCGATACATGTGTAGCGGTAATGGGGCTCGGCGCTATCGGTTCTCATGTTGCGGAAAAAGTTGCGATGATGGGTTTCCGGACAATCGGCTGGGCACGCAGTTCGAAATCCATCCCCGGCGTTACCGCTCACACCGGGGATGAAGGCTTTAGCACCTGCCTTGAAGAGGCAGATTTCGTTGTCTCCATCCTGCCCTTGACCGAAGAAACCCGGGATTTATTTAACGCGCAAACCTTCGCAAAAATGAAGAATGGGGCATTCTTCATCAACTCTGGCCGCGGGCTTCAGGTTGTTGAAGATGACCTTATCAAGGCTATTGATAAAGGCCATCTCAGCGGTGCTACACTTGATGTAACGCGCATCGAGCCGCTACCAAAGGAAAGCCCGCTCTGGGAACATCCCCATATATGTATCTGGCCGCATGTGTCCGCCCAGACCAACGCCGATACCGCCGCCCACCAAGTTGCCGATGCCATCCTTGCTATCCGTTCTGGCAAGGATCCAGAAAATGTCGTCAATGTTGATCGCGGATATTAAGCCTTTAGCCGGTTTTCAATCAGCCTGAATACGGCTCTGAGCCCCATGGCTTCTCCCCCTTTGGGGTGGCCAGGCCGATCACCCAGATTCCAGGCCATCACGTCAAGATGGGCCCAGGGAACCGGACGGGCCAGAAACCGTTTGAGAAAAAGGGCCGCGGTGATCGCACCGCCATAGCGTGAAGTCCCGGTAGAAGACAGCGCGGCGTATCCTCCTTCCAGATACCGTTCATAGGGTGCATGCAGGGGCAGGGGCCACACGGGATCACCTGTTGCCTCACCCGCAGCAACCAGTTCACGACCCAACGCCTCATCGTTAGTGAACAGCGCGGGCAGTTCCGTTCCAACCGCCACCCGTGCCGCGCCCGTGAGGGTGGCAAAATCAACCAGCATTTCAGGTTCTTCCTGGGTGGCCAGATAGATCGCATCAGCCAGAATAAGTCTTCCTTCCGCATCGGTGTTACCCACTTCAACCGGAATACCGGCAGCCGTATCAATAACGTCAAGAGGCCGCATGGACCGGGATGATACAGCATTCTCCACTGTCGGGATGAGTACTCTCAGACGCATCTTCAGCCCAAGCGCCATGATGATGCGGGCAAGCCCAAGCACATGCGCCGCACCACCCATATCTTTTTTCATCATCTCCATGCCGCCGGAAGGCTTGAGATCAAGCCCGCCACTGTCAAATGTAACGCCTTTGCCAATCAGGGTAATAAGCGGGCCGTCATCTCCCCAGCGCAGGTCGAGAAGACGTGGCGGGCACTCCGCTGCCCGGCCAACCGTATCAATCGCCGGAAACCGGCGGGTCAACTCGTCACCAATCGTCACATCAAGGTCAGCCGAATACGCCTCTGCGAGATCACGGGCGGCATCTTCCATCCCCTGCGGATTGAGATAATTGGCCGGCATATTGATCAGATCACGGGCAAGAAAGATGCCAGCCGAGATCGCCTCAACCCGGTGGCGCAACGCATCATCCGCCAGAACAAGATCAGCCGTCGGAGCAGATGCCTTCTCGCGAAATCTGTCAAACTTGTATTGCTGGAGAAGAAACCCGATAGCAATCTCTTCCACCTCATCCTGGCTGGTCAGCGCATAGGTACCCTTTGGCAGACCGCCTGCTCTGGCGCCATCGACAAAAGCATCCTTCTTCCCCAGCACCACCTCCGCTATGCCGCCCTCATCTCCGGGAAAGATCAGATGGGTGCCTGGCTTTGCCGTAAAATCATGGTCCTTTGCCCAGCGCCTATATGCTGCCGGTCTTTCATTAAGCCAGTTTTCCATCTCATCAGGTTCAAGGCGAAAGATGAGACGAGATGTAGGCATGGAAGCAACAACAGGCATGATCTATCCTTTCAAAAGCAACACAGGTATTTACGACCGCACAGGCCCCGCTGCACGGATGACAATATCAAGATTGAGCCATAGGGTTAACCCGCGCAAGCCCAGTAAAACCAGAAAAGCCACCCAGATACCGTCTATCCCCGCAATATGGCGGCCAAGGTAGAGAAGCGGGATAAAAACTATGAGCGAAACCAGCATCGCATTGCGCATCACTTTTGCCTGGGTCGCCCCGATGAAAACGCCGTCCATCTGAAACGCCATGACCGAAATAACTGGCATTACCACCAGCCATATCAGGAGGCTGTCCACCAACTCAAGCACCTCCGGCAGGCTGGTCAGAAAACGCATGAATACCCCGCCACCTATTGCCACCACCATCGCCATGGCCATTGCGGTAATTAATGCCATAAGCGTACTCTCACGAATGGCAAGCCTGAGCTCTCTCGGATCACGACGTCCAATCGCGGCACCCGTAAGGGCTTCTGCCGCATGGGCAAAACCATCAAGGCTGTAGGCAAGAATGGCAAAGACCACAAAACACAGTTGGGACGCCGCCAGGGTGACATCATCAATACCGCCAGCCACATTGAGCACCAGCACTTCCGCCAAAACAATAGCCAGTGTCCGGATGGTCAGATCACGACCAAGGGAAGCATATTGATGCAACGCCGCAAAGGTCATGAAATCCTTTGCAACTGGTCTGGCCCAGCGCGATGGCGGGCCCAAAACGCCGAACAGAAGAGCCACGCTGACGCCAGCTCCCATGTATTGGGCCAGCACGGTTGCGAGCGCAACGCCATCAATGGTCAGCCCGAACCCAAAGACGAAAACAAGATTGCCAATGATATTGAGGCAGTTGATGACAATGAGCTGGATCATGCAGTACTTGATCCGCTGGAGGCCAAAAAACATGCCAAGCATGACCATATTGAAACAGATAGCAGGGCCGGCAAAGGCGAGGATTGATATATAGACCTCCATCCCGTCCAGCACTTCTTCTGACGCTGTCAGAAGAAATCTTGCCACCTCAAGGAACGGGCGAGACAGGATGAGTATCAAAAGCCCGATATTGACCGCGATAAAAACCGCCCGAAACAGATGCCTGAAAACAGCTTGGGTATCCTCGGCCCCATATGCCTGCGCCACCAGTCCTGTCGTTGCCATTCGGAGAAACCCGAAGGCAGTCGTGATCAGGCTGAAAACAAAACTGCCCAGAGCAACCGCACCGATAAAATGCGGGCTGCCAAGGTGCCCCATCACGGCGGTATCGACCATGCCGACAAAAGGTATGGTGATATTGGCAAGCATGATCGGTAAAGTTATCGCCCAGATCTTGCGGCGCAACGCCCGGCGTTCAGGAGATAAAATCAGGCCGATTTCTGATGAAGTTTTCATGGCTTATGTCTATCCTAGACATTGTAATGTCAACCCGCCATCCCTAATGCCGATTATGCCGGACCTGACCATGTTGTTTTCACCCATAACCCGAATAAGTGCAAGACCCATGCTGATCCTTGCCTTGCTGTTTGGGCTTATGGCTTTCCTTCCCGGGCTTGGCAGCATCCCCCCGATGGATCGTGATGAAAGCCGTTTCGCCCAGGCTAGCAAACAGATGCTTGAAAGCGGTGATCTTGTGACTGTCCGGTTCCAGGAAGACTTACGGGCCAAGAAACCGGTGGGGATTTATTGGCTACAAGCTGGTGCTGCCGCAGTTTTCGGGGATAAGACTATCTCTTCTTACCGGCTCCCAAGCTTCGTTGCCGCTTTTCTGGTGATCGTGCTTGGCTTTGCACTGGCACGACAACTGGTGGGACCGGCTCAAGCAGGTTTTGCTGCAATGATGATGGCAACAGGACTGGTCATGGCAGCGGAAGCGCATCTGGCCAAGACCGACGCCGTGCTTGTCGCGGTGACACTGGCCCAACAGACCTTGATCTGGCGCATGTATTCTCTTCATCAGGAGAGGCATCACATCCCCGGAATACTGGCGCTTGCTTTCTGGGCAATGATGGCCACCGGAATTCTTATAAAGGGGCCAATTACCCCGCTTATTGCCATGATGACATTGGCCGTTCTGGCGGGGCGAGATCGTTCTTTTTCCCTCATCAGCGCAACACGGCCAGTCCTCGGTTTCATTGTACTGACGGTGCTGGTTCTGCCCTGGGTCATGCTTGTTACCAGCGCTACAGATGGCGCTTTCCTCTCCACGGCAATCAAAGGTGATCTGGTCGGAAAACTAAAATCTGGTCAGGAATCCCATGGAGCGCCACCATTTACGCATCTTGCCCTGCTAATCGTCACTTTCTGGCCCGGTAGCCTGCTTCTGGTCCGGGCGATCGGCGCTATCTTGAAACAGAAACCAGGTGCCGAGATATGGTTTCTGCTCGGCTGGATTATCCCATTCTGGATCATCATCGAACTGACCCCCACTAAACTTCCACATTATTTTCTGCCGGTCATGCCGGCTTTGGCTATGCTTGCCAGTTCGGGCATTCATTATCGAGTGTCAACTGGTGGAAAAGAAGACCTGACAGATCAGGAGGCTGGGAGCCGGGAGGATTTGGATAAAATCAAAAAACCTCTTCTTGGGCGGATCAGGCATATTTTTTCCTGGCGCGCCACCATCATTGGCTGGGAAGTGCTGTTTGCGCTAGTCAGTTTTGGGCTTGGTGTACTGGTGCTGGCCGCCACGACTTATTATGGCGGCGAACGTCTATATGGCGGCATGGGGCTGGGACTCGCCGTGCTCATTGCCGGGGCATCACTTTCATGGACCAGATGGCAAAAACCCTCAATACTAATTGGAATAGCTGGTCTTGCAGCGCTTTTTCATGCAAATACCTTTGGTCTTGTACTGCCATCACTCTCCGACATGCACCTTGCCCCGCGAATTCATTCCACTCTAGAAACACTTGAAACCCCGATCGAAGCTGTCGCTGCCGCAGGATATCACGAACCTTCACTGGTCTTCACCCGGGGTACAGACACCCTGCTTTTCAGCCCGGTTGAGGCTGCGCTATTCCTTGGCGAAGGCAAGAACGGGGTTGCGCTGGTGGAGTCGCGGGTTCTTGGAGATTTCCTCGATACCGCCGCCAAGGCAGGGATCAGCATTGCTGAAGTCGGAAAAATAAAGGGCTTTAATATCTCGCGTGGACAGCGCGTCACCATCCACTTCTTCCGTGCTGCCAATTGACGCCTGTTGCAGGCTTGAGTACAAATGAAAGGCATTTGAACGAGACACAGCATGGCTCCCTCAACAACCTCCCGTCGCCGCCCCACCAAAGCTTCGTCTTCTCTGCCCGAACTCAGCGTCGTGGTGCCAGTGCTTAATGAGGCGGGCAATATCAAGCCTCTCGTCAATGGCATAATTACAGCATTTACCGGCCGAAATATTGAGATCATCTATGTTGATGACGGCAGCACTGACAGTACCCTTGCCGAGTTGAGGGAATTGCAGGCGGACCTGCCAATGTTGCGGGTAATGGTTCACTCTCACCGCTCTGGCCAGAGCGCTGGGCTCCGCACCGGCATCCTTGCCGCCCGCGCCGAACTTATCGCAACCCTCGATGGTGATGGCCAGAATCTGCCAGAAGACCTTGTACGTCTGGAGAAGGAAGTGCATGCCCATCGCCCTGGACTTGTTATGGCCGCCGGGGTTCGTATCAACAGACAGGATAGTTTGGCAAAACGATATGCCTCCCTCTTTGCGCGCAGGATCCGCCGAGTGATGCTCAAAGATGATCATCCCGATACCGGTTGTGCCACTAAGGTCTTTGACCGTGAACTTTTCCTTCGCCTGCCGTATTTTGATCATCTGCATCGGTTCATGCCACCTCTGGCCCGGCGGGAAGGAGCTACGGTATTGGCAGTTCCGGTTGGTCACGCCGCCCGGGTTCAGGGCAAATCCAAATATCACACGCTTGACCGTCTGCTGGTCGGAATCAGTGACATTTTTGGGGTTATGTGGTTAATTCGCCGAAGCCCGAAAAACCTGAACGTGAAAGAACAGATACCCCATGGCTGAACTGATTTCCTATCTCTCCGCAGGAATAGAGAGCGGTGCCGTGACCATATCCTGGTTTCTTATCACCCTTCTTCCCTTCCTGCCACAGGACCTGCCCCAGCAACCTGAACGCGTGATGATCGTGGTCGGTTTTGGTGGACAGTTCCTTTTTGCCATGCGCTTTATTATCCAGTGGCTGACTTCCGAAGGGGCAAAGCGAAGCGTCATTCCCGTTATGTTCTGGTATTTTTCGATTGGTGGCGGATCTGTTCTTCTCCTCTACGCGATTTGGAGAAAAGACCCGGTGATTATTTGCGGTCAAGGGCTTGGTTTATTCATCTATGCCCGCAATCTTATCTTCATCTTTCGTGAACGTCAGAGTGCGGAAGAAAAAACCGACGGACAAGACCACAGCAAGACCACCTGATCTGGCATATCGTGGTTATAGGTCTGTTTCAGCCATACGCAGGATTTCATGCCAGTGCTCTTTTGCAATAGGCATGACAGAAAGCCTTGACTGCCGGACAAGCGCCACATCGGAAAGTTGGGGATTGGACTTGATATCAGCCAAGCTGACCGGTGATACAACCGGCTTGACGGCTTTGACATCAACCATCCCGAACCGGCCTGAAGCATCGGTTGGATCCGGATGATAAAGGGCCGAAACAGCAACAATACCCATAATCCGCTTTTCGTTGACCGAATGATAAAAAAAGCCAAGATCCCCAATTTCCATGGCCTTCATGTTATTGGATGCCTGATAATTGCGAACCCCATCCCAGCCGGTGCCATTTTCGCCGCAAGCCACCTGATCATCCCATGACCATGTCCCGGGTTCTGATTTGAAAAGCCAGTACTGCATTGCTGATCTCCTTTTCCTGCAAGTCAAGTGTCGTTGCGGGCCCATTCACTGTCAACCGGACGAGCCAGAAGTCGGGTGATTTCACCGCGGATATCTGCCCCGCCAATCGCATTAGCAACCGCTGCGGTGATAGGCATCTCAATGCCTTCGTCTTTGGCGCGGCGGAGCATCACCGAAGCCGATCGCGCGCCTTCCGCCAGCTTATCGGGTAATTCCTTCCCCTTACCGAGAGCAAGCCCGAAGGCAAAATTACGCGAATGTGGCCCGCCGCAAGTCAGCATCATATCGCCAAGTCCAGCCAGGCCAAAGAGCGTTTCACGCTTGCCCCCAAGTTTAAGTGCAAATCTTGCAGCCTCGGCCAACCCCCTTGTGACCACCGCCGCGCGGGCATTATCCCCGAATTCAAGCCCCGTTATGACACCGGCTGCGATGGCAATGACATTCTTCACCGCCCCACCTACAGCAACGCCGAGCGGATCATCGCTCGTATAGACGCGGATCGTGCTACCATGGAAAAGTGCGGAAATCTGGCTGGCGGCGGTTAGGCCGGTGGCCGCAGATACGAGTGCCGCCGGTTTACCTTGCGCGACTTCATCGGCAAAACTCGGCCCACTCAACATCACCGATGGATGCGGCAGAACCCGCGCCGCGTATTCAGGGATCAGCGCATTATTTTCTGGGATCAGGCCCTTGGCTGCCCAGGCAACAGGAACCTGCTCTGGAAGATCAGATTTAAGCAGATCTGCTACCATTTCAGTCGCCGCCACGGGCATAACAACCAGCACAGCCTCTGCGTCCTCGAGAACAAGAGACGGATCGGTTGACGCAACGCTAGGGGCAGTAATGCTAAGATCAATCATCGGTGACCAGCCAGCCTGAAGTTGATCCGCAAGTTCTGCCCGCCGGACCAGTACCCGAACTTGATGGCCTTGAACGGACAAAATAGACGCGAGCGCACTGCCCCATGCGCCACCGCCCAGGACAGCGACTTTTCTTTTATCGATCATTGACGCACTCCCCTGCCAGCAGGTGAAACAGCATCCGGATCAAGCGGCCAGCGTGGTCGCGGGGTGAAAGTGAGTGCGTCTCCTCTATCACCTGCTTTTTGGCGCTCAATCGCCGCCCAGGCAATCATCACGGCGTTATCTGTACAAAGTTTCGGCGGCGGTGCATGAAAAGTAAATTCATGCTTTTCTGCAACCTCTTGAAGTCTGGCCCGAACCTTTGCATTGGCCCCAACTCCACCAGCCACCACGAAAGCTGGATTCATGACACGATGTTCTCTGGAAAACTGCCGCATTGCCCTTTCTGATCGGCTACTGAGGCTCTCGGCGATCGCCCGTTCGAGGGAGGCGGCAAGATCGGCAACTTTAGCTTCGCGTTCCTCACCATGAGGCAAGGGCTCAATATACTTTAAGTATGCTGTCCGGATCGCTGTCTTCATCCCGGAAAATGAGAAATGGCAACCAGGCTTGTTTTCAAGAGGGCGCGGCAGTGAAAAGGCCCGATCATTACCTGACCGTGCAGCCAACTCTATTTTTGGGCCACCTGGCATACCCAGGCCGAGAATCTGGGCGGACTTGTCAAACGCTTCACCGGCGGCATCATCGAGGGTTGTGCCATATCGCACATATTTTCCCGGCCCCTTTACCGCCAAAAGTTGGGTATGCCCTCCGGAAACAAGCAACATCAGATAGGGAAAGGGCACCCCTGCCGTCAATCTTGCTGTCAACGCATGCCCTTCAAGATGATTGATCGCAAAGAACGGAATATCACATCCAAGGGAGATGGCTTTTGCCGCCATGGTGCCCACAAGCACACCACCAATAAGGCCAGGGCCGCCTGTGGCCGCCACCGCCTGGATTTCATCCATTCCAATGCCTGCTTCTGAAAGTGCATCTTCTACCACTTTGTCAATCAAGGTCAGGTGTGCGCGGGCTGCGACCTCAGGCACTACCCCACCATGACGAGCGTGGTCATCGATCTGACTTGCTATGATATTTGAGTATATTTTTCCATCCGATGAAACCACCGCAGCTGCCGTTTCATCACAACTGGTTTCTATACCCAGAAACATATCTGCAACCGCCATTGGACAGGCCTGCCTCTATAATTTTTCCCTTGATACCATCATACATCAATTGATCTATTTTTCTTTACCAAAGCCATGGGCGCAAGGTAAAGAAGGGTATGCATGATGATCCCGTCTTTTCTGAAGATCAGCCGATCAGGCTTGCCAGCCGGGCGTCGCCTCTGGCGATTGCCCAGACCAGAGAAGTTCAGACCCGCCTCGGTCCAGTAATTAGCCGAATTGATACATTCTCTACTCGAGGTGACGAAGTTCAGGACAGATCGCTGGCCGAACTCGGCGGCAAAGGTCTTTTTGTCAAAACACTCGAAGCCGCCTTGATTAGGGGGGACGCAGATGCGGCGGTACATTCCGCCAAGGACATGGAAAACCACATTAACGATGGCACCTATATGGCGGCCTATCTTGAACGCGAAGACAGGCGTGATGCGCTGATCGGCCCTTACGCTGATCTATCATCACTGCCCAAAGGTGCGGTGATCGGAACGGCATCGGTGCGTCGGGCAGCCATGCTTCGTGCCCAGCGGCCTGACTGCAAGCCGAGACTGCTTCGCGGCAACGTCAATTCAAGGTTAAGGCAACTGAATGAAGGCAATTACGATGCCATCATCCTGGCAATGGCAGGTATAAAACGGCTTGACCTTGATATCGATTACCATCCGCTTGATGAAGAGGTCTTTCTGCCAGCTGCCTGCCAGGGGGTCATTGCTATTCAGGCAAGGAATGATGATACACAACGCGGCCATGCGATCTATACCGCCCTCACCAGCCTTGGTCATGCACCGACAACGGTAGAAGTCCAGGCCGAACGCGCTTTACTGGCCTCTCTTGACGGCACCTGCCGGACCCCGATCGGCGCGTCAGCGCATCTCAAGGATGGCATCCTTAAGATGAAAGCCTGCCTGCTCAACCTTGATGGCAGTCAATGTTTTGAGGCCGAAGCCAGCGCCAGCGCCGATGATGCGATGTTGCTTGGGTCGGATATTGGCAAACGTCTTCTTGATCAGGCAGGTGGCCGCGCATTTATCCATGCCCAAAAGGACGGTTTCTGATTATGAAGCCGGTTGTGCTCACCACCCGGCCGGTTGAAGACGCTGAACGGGATTGCCTATATCTAAATCGCCACGGTGTCGAGGCAATAAGCTGTCCAATGCTTGAAATCAAAGCGCATGCTTTCGTTCTTCCTCCTCTTGAAACTATTGATGCGGTTGTCCTGACCAGCCGACATGCGGCACCACGGCTTGCGGGAAGAGGTGTTGAAGATCTAACCTGCTTCTGCGTCGGCAAGACTACAGCTGCGGCAGCCGCTGATGCAGGCCTGAACCATACGATATCCGGTCCTGGCGACGGCAGGGGGCTTGCCCAGTTGATCTTAGATCATCCTTACAAATCGCTGTTATGGCCCTCGGCGGTGGATACCGGCTTTGATATCAAGGCTGCGCTCGAGCCAAAAGGAATTCTGACCCATCGGATAACTGTCTACGAAGCGGCACCTGTTGATGGTTTCACCCATGAAAGTATTGAGATGCTGAAATCTGGCCGTGTCCGTGCCGTGCTGGCGCATTCGGGACGCGCAGGTGAACATTTCACCAACCTGATCAAAAGGGAAGGTCTTGGCCATCTTCTTGAAACCATGACAATGATCGCTATCAGCTCTCGTGCTGCTGGACTTTGCGGCACGGACTGGCATAGCATTGTGGTAGTGGATCAACCGAGACGCGGCGCCATGCTGGATGCCGCCATCATGGCTGTTAACGAGCCCGGACTTCCGCAAAAAAGAGGTAATCATGGCAGGCCGTAAAGTGAAAAATGGGTCATCTGGAAAGGAATCTATCCCTGAGACGGGGAACGCTACCATCGAAACTTCAGGAGAAGACGTCACCGCTGATATCAAGACAACTTCAGGCACAGACCAAAACAATAAAACCGATGTAGCGAAAGAGACGAAATCTGCTTCAACTGCAAAAGAACAAAGTCAACCAACCCCTCTGGCTCCACGTCGTATCAGGCTTTTCGGCTGGCTCGCTGTAGCTGCCCTTTTTCTCGCCGTTGCAAGTGCAGGTCTTGCCGGGTTTAGTTTTATACAAACCACCCGGATTGCTACCCAGCAGGACGAAATACTCAATCGGCTCGAGTTGCTTGATCGCCGTGTTGCAGAAATGGCAGAAGCTACCCTGCTTCAGGAACAGGCCAAGGAACTGAGCAATTTTGGTATCCGGCTTGATGACGTTACCGCCGAAATCGACCGGGCACTTGAGCAGATCGATGCCATGGGCAAAATGATAGCAGAACAGCTTGCTGAGCCAGGGCTGGAATTAATAAGCAGCCTGCAGAAACGACTTGATGAGATTGACAAGAGCCTTTCTGCACTAAACTCGAATACCGAAACCCCGGCATCAAGGAAGACCGATTCCGCAGGGGGCCTAAATTCTGAAACAGGCCAAGAGCAAGATCAGCGCTCCCGCAACCCTTCTCCTTCGGCATCTGAAGAAAAGCCATCAGCAGAAGTGGATTTGCCAGCGGATGAAAAACTTTCGGGCTGGGTGGACTGGATTAAGGATCTTATCCGAATTGAGCGTATTGAAAATAGCGAGTGATCCATGATCCGACGTATTCTTTCTCTCATTCTTCTGGTGGCTGCGGTCGGCACGGCAACGACTTTTCTTGTCCAGCAGGAAGGTGTGACGGTGATCGAGTGGCTAGGCTGGAGGATCGAGATTCGGACCAGCCTGATGATTGCCGTCATGCTAGGGCTCATCTGGATGATGGTTGCAACAGATCGTTTGTTTGGATTCATCGTAGGTCTGCCGGATCGCCTTACCGGTGGGATCAGGGAAAGACGTCGAAAGCAGGGGCATCAGGCCCTTGCGCTGGGGCTTGTCGCCGCATCGGTGGGAGACCACAAGGAAGCACAGCGCCAGTCCAAGCGTGCCAGCCATCTGGTCGGCAAAGACATGCTGACCGATCTGCTCAATGCACAGGTAGCAACACTGGAAGGTGATAATTCAGCCGCTTCAAGATATTTTCAGCATCTTGCTTCAACAAAAGAAAGTTCATTTTTCGGCCATGCCGGACTGATGCGCCTTAATGCCGAAAACGGTGAAGATGGCAAAGCTCTTGTCGCCGGACGCGAGGCTTTTGCACTCAACCCGAAAGCCCCCGCACTCGCAAGAGCACTTTTTGTTCTTGAAGCAAAGCACGGGAACTGGAAAAGGGCTATTACAGCTCTTCTTGCTGCCCGCCGACACGGCGCCACTTCATCCGCTGAAAACGATACGGGCGAATTCAACATTGATCATGCCCTTTCCGCACTTCACCTTGAACAAGCAAAGAAAGAGTACCGTGAAGGCGCATTGAAACCTGCGCTCAAATCTCTTGATGAAGCGCTGCGTTTTCAGCCTGGGCTTGTGCCGGCGGCGCTCCTGAAAGCGGAACTCCTTCATGAGAACAAGCGGACACGAAAAGCACTGGCCACACTGGAAAACGCGTTTCTTGCCTCCCCTCATCCGGCGCTTGCCCGAACTTTTGTGTCGCTTCAACCCGAGGACAATGCCAAGGCGCTGGCAAGGCTGACCAGGCTTTCAGGCAAAGTTGGCAACCCGCCAGAAGCTGCATTGGCTGCGGCGCAGACTTCCCTTGATATCGAACTTTGGGGTGAAGCACGTCGTCTTGTTGAAACCATCCCTATGGAAAAGAGAGATAGCCGTGCCTGGACGATCCTAGCTAATGTTGCAAACCATGCCCCTGAAGACTCGGATACCGAAGATACATCATGGCCGAAACGCGATGCCTGCCTTATCCGTGCAGCAACCGCACCAAGACCTGCTGGATGGACTTGCGATGGTTGCGGAGATTATGGGGAGGACTGGCATTCCACCTGCCCGTCCTGTGGCCGTTTTGCCAGCTTGACCTGGAAATGATGTTTTTCCTTGCCTGAAATATCGGGATCAGGTAGTTCGTGGGTCAGCAACGCTCAGCGTAGGGCGACGCGATAGATAGCTGGTGTAGCTCAGTCGGTAGAGCAACTGATTCGTAATCAGTAGGTCGGAGGTTCAAGTCCTCTCACCAGCACCATCGCAACACTTTTCACTCTGAACCGTCCTCCCTCCCAACTTCAAGTTCATCTCACCCGCGCATATTGGCGCCGTTGGCATCGTAGATGGGTCCGGCGAGGACTTCTGCATCATAGAGCTCACCAAGGATTTCCACCTGCAACCTGGTGCCCGCGCCAACGCAGTCAGCTTTCACATATCCCATCGCCATGGATTTGCCTACCCGATGCGCATACCCGCCGGAGGAGACATAGCCCACTGCTTCCCCATCTTTGAGGATCGCCTCGTCGTTGGACACATCAATGCCATCCACATCAATCACCATGGTGACAAGTTTCTGGGCCGGACTTTCGTTACGCGCCTTCAATGTGGCATCCTTGCCGACAAAATCCTTGTTCCAGTTGATGAAGATATCCATGCCGGATTCGACGGCGTTGAAATCCGGCCGGTATTCGAGCGTCCACGCCCCCCAGCCTTTTTCAAGCCGCATCGACATGAGTGCGCGCGCCCCGTACCAGCGATAGCCGAGATCTGCCCCTGCTTCCTCAATGGCTTCAGCAAGCCTGAGGAGATAGGGCGGGCGGCAGTAAATCTCATAACCAAGCTCACCTGAAAAGCTGATCCGATTGAGGATCACCGGCACGCCGGCGACAAAACACTGGCACAAGTCACGGAACTTGAAGGTTTCCGCACTTACATCCTGACGGGTCAGGCGTTGAAGCAGTTCCCTTGACTTCGGCCCCGATAGCGCAATACCATGCCAGTCGTCCGAGACATTGGCGTAAGACACCTCCTCGGGAAGATCCTTTTCAAACCAGCGGCGATGCGCTTCCTGCATAGCGCCTGAGCCAAAAAGCATGAAGTGATCATCAGCAAGGCAGGCCACCGTAAGATCACCATAGAGCTTGCCTTTCGGCGTCAGCATGGGGGTAAGGGTGAGCCGCCCAGGTTTCGGGATATATCCAGCCAGCGTCCGGTCAAGATACGCCCTTGCGCCCGCGCCCTTGAATTCATGCTTGGCAAAATTGGCAATCTCAACCCCGCCGACATCATTCTGCACGGCCTTGACTTCCCGCGCAACATAGTCGTGGCTCCGGTTGCGCTCAAAGGTCGGGGCCTCATGGGCATCTTCGGGCCCATCAGCAAACCAGAGCGCGTTTTCAAGCCCGAAGCCCTGCCCCATCAATGCACCTTTCGCCGCCAGCCGGTCATGAAGCGCGGTGGTCTTCTGCATCCGGCCTTTGGGTAGCGTCTCATTGGGGAAGGTCATGACAAAACGGCGTTCGTAATTCTCTGACGACTTGATCGTGCCCCATTCCGGGGTAGCAAATTCACCAAAGCGGGCCACGTCCATGGCCCAGACATCGATGGACGGCTCGCCGTCAATCATCCATTCCGCCATTGTAAGGCCGACACCCCCGCCCTGGCAGAACCCGGCCATGACGCCCACCGCAACCCAGTAATTCTTCATCCCCGGCACGGGGCCGATCATCGGGTTGCCGTCAGGCCCAAAGGTAAAAGGTCCGTTGATGATATTCTTGATCCCTGCATTGCCGATCGCGGGAATGCGTTCAAAAGACATTTCCAGCCGGTCAGCGATACGGTCGAGATCAGGATTTAAAAGCTCATGGCCGAAATCCCAGGGCGTGCCTTCCACCTTCCATGGAGTGGATTTAGGCTCATAGGTGCCAAGCAGCATCCCCTGACGCTCCTGGCGGAAATAGATATTGGCTTCGTAGTCGATCCCGGCAGGAAGACGACCGGCACCGCCCGGGGTCATGCGTTCGGTAATCTCGGCTATATCTTCAGTGATGAGGTAGTGATGTTCCATCGGCTGAACCGGCAGGTGAATCCCCGCCATATGCCCGACTTCACGCGCCCAGAGCCCACCGCAATTGATAATCTGCTCAGCGTTGATCTGGCCCTTGGGTGTCGTCACATCCCAACTGCCATCGGGGCGCTGGCTGACGGCGGTAACCGGGGTATGAGTGAAATACTGCGCGCCATGAACCCGGGCAGATTTGGCAAAAGCATAGGTCGCGCCAGACGGGTCAAGATCACCATCCTGATCATCCCAGAGCGCAGCATAGTAATGTTTCGGATCAATCAGCGGATGGCGTTCACCAAGTTCTTTTGGGCTGATGAATTCCTGATGCAGGCCCATATAGCGCGCCTTGGAGCGTTCACGTTTCAGATAATCATACCATTCCTTGGTGGAGGCGGCGTAGAAACCACCGGTGATATGAAGGCCAACCGAATGGCCGGATGTTTCCTCGATTTCCTTATAAAGATCAATCGTGTAGCTCTGCAATCGGCTGATATTCGGGTCTGAGCTGATCGTGTGGATCTGGCCCGCCGCGTGCCAGCTGGAGCCTGAAGTCAGCTCATCGCGTTCCAGCAGCACCACGTCTTTCCAGCCGAATTTCGCCAGATGAAACAGAATTGAACAGCCGACTACCCCGCCACCGATCACCACCACTTGTGCATGGGAAGGCAGAGGTTTGCTTGTGGTCGTTTCTTCTTTCTGTATCTCAGGCATGATAGATCTCCCGATTACACTGGTATCAATTTGACCAGATTACATCATGGAATCATTGGGAGAACAAGGACCGGAAATGAGAATTTCAAGAGTTATTCATCTGCCGACATGAGATTACCCCAAAGATAATGCAAGGCGGATTGGCAACTCTCCCCTCAGGGTCTCATCGCTCAGCGGGTCGATATAGCAAGGACAGTGCGATAGAAGGATCTGGCTGACGCGATCTTCCGCCACCTTTCGGATATCCGGACTTCCTGCTTCCTGCCATGCCTCAATACTGCTGCGGTCGGCAATTTCCGGGTAGAGAAAATCGGTGTGCATCCGGGCATAGGTATCCGCCTCACCCAGAAAATGACCCGCCCCTGTCGCCACCGCGTCAATGGACGTGGCATTAAGGGTTTCCGGCGAGATATCCACTTTCGCCGTCGCCCTCAGGATCGCGCCCAGCATATCGTTGTCAATCACCATGGCGGCAAGCGAGATCCCCATCAGGGCCGCCTGCGCGCCGCATGCCTGGGTGATGATATTGGCCCCTGCCTGCACCGTCTGTGCAACGGTCAGGCATTTCTCATACCCGCTCTGGGCATCCGGGATTTTGCTGTCCGTGGCGCCTGCAATGGTGGAGGAGGGCAGACCATAAAACCTTGCCATTTGCATTGAGGCCGCGGTGAGCAACGCCTGCTCGCCACTACCGCCGGCCATACCGCCGGTGCGCAGATCGGTGATCATCGGGCGAGGGCCGAACACCACCCTGGCCTTGGAGTCCACCAGAAAGGCAAGGATCATCCCCGCCAGCGTCTCCGCTGTCGTCTGTGCCACGCATCCCGCAATCGTCACCGGGCTTGACGCGCCGAGCTGGCCAAAGGTATTGGCCATCACCGGAATGCCGCAACGGACCGCTTCGATCAGGACCAGTACCGCCTCGCCATCAAAACGAAGCGGCGGGACCACATGATTGATGTTGAGCGAAAGGAAAGGCCGCGCCCGGAAATCTTCTTCCGAGCCTGCCAGCTGATAACATATGCGGGCGATATCACGCACGTTTTCCGGAGTACCGGCGCTGACAATCACATGTTTGCGTGTGCCCGCGAGACTGGCATAGGCGGTGTTGATATCGAGATGACGCTGATCCGGCATATCCCTCGCTACTAAAGGCCGGCTGAAGAAATGGATATGAGGCAAGGTGTCAACCAGCCTTGCGGCGTTGTAGATATCGGCAAGGGTGCTTTCACGATAGCGGCCAAGCACGTTGTCATAGATCAATGGCGAGGCCCCGCCCGTGCCGACATGAACGTTGCCTGCCGCAAGTTCAAGATCGGTGTCGCCATCGCGGCCATAAAGGGTGATCTTGCGATGCAGTCCGGCGAGCGCCGCCTCAATCAGCTTTTCGGGAAAGAGAAGCCGCCCCCGGTCATCCAGCCTGCCGCCTGCCGCCCGGGCCAGTTCAACCGCCGCCGGTGGGGCACCGGCAAGCCCGGTTTCTGAAAGAAGCTTCCTTGCTGTTGCATCAATAGCCGCAACCCCCGCCTCATCCAGCGGGTTGAGATTGCCGCCACGGCCGATGATGCGCTGATTGGAAAGTGAGACCCGGGGATCACCCTCAGGCTTTTGCCCTCCAGCCCTTCTTCCACCACGCCCATTCCGGCTGGGGCGGCCAGCCCGAGTAGAATTATGCTCTCTCGAGGAGTTTGAGGTATCCACCGTTTTGCCTGCCTCATCCTTCATGTATGGCAGCCTTTGACCACGTTGAGGTTTATTCTGATATAAACCTTGATAAAGGGCAATCTTGCATTCTTTGAAAAGGTCAAAACCTCTGCAATGCGGAAATGGAGTTTTGATTTTTTTTGCCATGCGTGCGATGGATGAATTAAGGCATCATAAAGTATCCAGGTCAGGAGTTGGCAATGAATAAAGAAATCATTGATGCATTAGCTCCCAAAGGGGTGCTACGCGCCGGCATAAATATGGCGAATTTTCTTCTGGTATCAGGCATACGACCAGATGGCACATTGGAAGGCGTCTCACCTGATCTGGCCAGAAGGATTGCCGCTGAGATAGGTGTCCCTTGCGAAATGATACCTTATGAAAGTCCGGGGGCGCTGGCTGATGCAGTTCGTGACGACGAATGGGACATTGCCAACATTGCCGCCGAAGCCGAGCGAGCGCAACAGATCGATTTCAGCCTGCCCTATGTCCAGATTGATGCAAATTTCCTGACCCGCAAGGATGCTGCCTTCACCAGCAATACCGATGTTGATAAAGATGGTGTCAGGATCGCCGCCTATGAGCGCAGTGCATATGACCTCTGGCTCACGGAAAACTTCACGCGTGCCTCTATGATCAGATCGGAATCCATTGCCCGATCGCATCAGGATTTCAAGGATGACAAGGCAGATGTGCTGGCAAGCCTGAAGCCAAAACTGCTAGAAGAGATAGCTGCAAACCCGGATTTCAAAATTATCGAGCCGCCTTTCACCGGGATCAAGCAATCCGTCGGGATAAAAAAAGGAAACCCGGATGCACGCCGCTTCCTTGATACCCTGATCACTGATCTGATCGGCAGCGGTTTTATTGAGGCATTGATGGAAAAATACGGCGTTGACGAGAAACTAAGCATCCCTGCCCAGATCACTCAACCGGGATGATTTGATCAGCTCATCTCCCTCGCGTACCATTTCGCGAAACTCGCAACATTCGGCTCAAGCAGGGGCTGAAACCGGCCTTGTCTTGCATTAGGATCACTAAGCCCCCGCTGCTGATTGACAAGGGCCGGAATATCTTCATCAAGGGCGGCATCAAGGCGGTGGTAGTAGGCTTTTACCCGATCTTCGAAATCATTCTGCTGGACTGTTTCCGGCGGGAAGCAGGCTGTTTGATAGACTAGGCATCGGTTGGCCGCAAGAGGATACGCCTCATACATCCATAAAGCATCAACGCCTGCCGCAAAAGTCATGTTGGGGAAGATCCAGGTGTAACGTACACCCGCAGCTTCCCTGTCCTTGAGCCCTGGCATGAGGGGGAGCGGCTTCTCTTGGGTTGTCTGCAGAAGCGCTCCCGTGCCTTCGGTGGAGCCAAACTGGGTTGCAAAATTCCCTTGAACCTCATCACCCGGATCAGGCGTTGCATAGAGATCATCGATCGAGTCCGGATGAACAAAGGGGAGATGATAATACTCATTGAACACTTCAAGGAAAGCCTTCCAGTTACACTCGACCTCAAATCGCTGGCGGCGCGTCGAGATTAGATTTTCAACAGGCCATGGAGCATGGATGGCGGTAAAATCGCCCAGTGCTTCATTCAGATCCGGTGCTGTCTCAGCCAGGCAGACAAAGATAAAGCCAAGGCGTTCAGTCACATGATAACTGATCAGGCTAAAATCTGATTTGCAGAAGCCGTTTGCCGCCTCCATATGCGGGGCGCCAGCGAGACTGCCATCAAGTTTATAGGCCCAGCTATGGAACGGGCAACGAATACCGGCAATCCGGCCAGCGCCATCAAGAAGACGCGCCCCGCGATGCCGGCAGGTATTGGCAAAAGCACGCAAATTCCCACCCTTATCCCTGATCAGGATGATAGACTGGCCAGCAAAATCAAGGCACATATACTCGCCTTCGCCAGCCACCTGATCCGCCCGGCCAAGACAGATCCAGTGGCGGCGGAAAATCCGATCCACCTCAACATCAAGAACAGCAGGATCGGTATAGGCCGCAGGCGGCAGTGACCAGGCCTCATTGAGAGGTTTGTTGCAGTATGATAGTTTTTCCCTGAACTCTTCATTCATGCGATCACCCTGGAGATGAAAAATAATGCCCTAGTTGCGCTATCGCCTATGCATCGACCGCACACCATGATTAAAAGTCTCGCATGAGAGACCGGGAAAAGAAAACAATAATCTTTCCGGCTAGGCTCTTGCGGCGAGAGCGGAGGCGGCATGCTGAACCGCCTCTTTGGTCCGGGCAAGGTCTTCTTCGGTCAGGGCAAGTGATGGATAAAACTTGCTCGGCGACTTCAGGATACCTTGGGCGCGGAGAATAGTGTTATAGACAACGCCATCTTCAGGATCCTTATGCTTGGCGCTTCGGTAATCGACCGGATCCTGATCGGTGAAGAGGATATCAAAAAGCGAAGCATCACCGCATATCCGATGATCAATTCCGGCCCCGGAAAGCGCATCTGAAAGCATCTCCTGGACACGTGATCCGCTGTTGCGCAATTGCTCATAACTGCCCGGACGACGCAGAATTTCCATTGTCTTGAGTCCGGCAACCGACGCCACCGGATTGCCTGACAGCGTGCCAAGCTGCATCAGCCACTTATCACCACCAACAACCGTCTTGTCAAAATGCCGCATGATTTCAGCACTCGCGCCAAGCGCTGCGAGCGGAAACCCGCCCCCAATGATTTTTCCAAGGGTACAGATATCCGGCACCACGCCGTAATATTCCTGGGCTCCGCCATAAGCAAGCCTAAACCCGGTGACAATCTCATCAAAAATCAGCACGACGTGATGACGATCTGCAAGCGAGCGCAATCCTTCGAGGAACCCGGGCTTTGGCGGGATGATACGTTGCAGGGGTTCGACAATGATTGCGGCAATGTCATCGTGCTCGGCCAGTAGCGAGGCCACGGCATCAAGATCGTTGAAGGGAGCGATCAGCATCTGCTCTGCCACACTCCGGGGGATGCCGGCACTGTCTGGCACCGGCCGAGGAAAGTTGACTTCACGCGAAGGGGCAAGGCTCATCTGCGCTTCGGCGCTCATCCCATGATACCCGCCTTCAAATTTCACGATCCTGTCCTTGCCGGTATAGGCCCGCGCAAGGCGGATGGCATACATGTCCGCTTCGCCCCCTGAGGCAACAAACCTGACCTGCTCCACACAAGGAGAAGCCTCGCAAATGGCGGCAGCCAACTCAATCCCGCGTGAATTATTGGCAAAGAAGGTCATCCCCAGGGGCAGTTGTTCCAGGACTGCCTCAAGCACTTCCGGATGACCATGGCCAAGCAGCATCGGCCCTGAGCCGATCAGATAATCTATGTATTGGGTGCCGTCTTCATCCCAGACATGGCTTCCCTTCCCGTGTGAGATGATAACGCTGTGATCAAAGTTCCCAAATCCACCTGCGGGAAGCACCTCTTTTGCCCGGGCAATCCATTCATCCTGCGTATGTATTTTTTTCATCTGTTCAGTCCACTATCACATCCGCTGGCCCGAGGAGATCAAGATCAGGCTTCACGCCAAGGCCTGCGCCTTCAGGGGCGGTGATGCGCCCTCCTTTGCGTGACGGTGCTGCCGGATCCAGTCGCGGCCCCACATAGCCGGAAAGATCACAGACATTAAGCAATCGTCCCGGTTCCGTTGTAATCCCGAGATGCAGGGCAGCAGCGGTGGTGATATCACTGCCCCAGGTGTCTTCAATACACATTCTGGCCCCGAGATGCAGGCAGAGATCACGCGCCCGCCGCATTGCTGAAATCCCGCCAAATTTCGATAATTTGAGCGCCACCGCATCCATGATGCCAAGGCGATACCCTTCGAGAAGAGAGGCGGTATCATAGGCGGATTCGTCGAGCTTCATCGGCAAACCTGTTGCCGCTCGCACCATTGCGCATTCAGCCATCGTCCGGCACGGCTGTTCCAGCATGATATCAAGCCCTGAAACCGCTCGGCCGACCCGGCTTGCATCAAGCTGGGTTGCGCCGCAGTTCCAGTCCCCATAAACAAGAGGCCCAGCACCGACCGCTTCACGCACCAGGGAAAGACGTGCAGCATCTGCCTCCCAATTCTGATCTGCGCCAAGCTTCACCTGAAACTGCGTGATGCCCTCTTTCTGGGCATCACGGGCGATGCGTGCCATCTCTTCAGGGGCGATACAGGTGATCGAATGATAGAGCGGCATATCCGCCTGCCGCCTGCCGCCAATAAGGGCATGAAGAGGCAGATCTGCCACCTGTGAGGTAAGATCCCAAAGCGCCATATCCAGCGGTGACTTGACGTAAGGATGACCTTGAAGATGGGCATCGACTTTCCCCATTACCGCTTCCGGGCCTATTGGGTCACTGCCCAGCAAGACCGGGGCAAGTTCGGCAACGGCCGGAGCAATACCCCGGGCATAGGCAGGCAGATAGTGCGGGATGGGGCAGGCCTCACCCCAGCCGCGTCTGCCGCAGGTCGTCTCAATCGAAAGAACAACGGTTTCGACCGTCGCGCAGGTCTTGCCTTCTGCCATGTAATAGGTCTCATGGCTGGTAAGCGGAATATGCCAGATGGAAATGCGCTTTATTTTCATTTGAACACCATTAAAGGATTGCCAAGACTGCCTTCATCAGGATGCACCCCAAGACCCGGAACCTCAGGCAGTTGAAGATGGCCATCCCTGTTCCGCGGCCCGCGACCACCGGCGATATCCACGGTCAGCATGTCCTGGCACGCCCATACCGCGTGACAGTTCGCATCGGGGATGGTTGCGGCCAGATGCAGGGCTTCGGTGTCGGCCAAGACAGAACCACCCGTAGCCATGATGAACATGTCTATACCATGGGCAAGAGCGATATCCCGCATGCGGGCAGCCTTGGTCAGCCCGCCCACCCGATTGAGTTTGATCCCGAATATCTCCGCCAGCCCCTCCCGGGCCACCCGCGCCGCATCCTGCAGGGTGACCAGACACTCATCCACGCTGACGGGGGTTGAGTGTTTACCTGAAATGGAGGCGATATCGTCCAGGGTTTCTCCGGGTTGCTCGACCATGATATTCAGGTCTTCAACCGCGCTCAGCACCCGCAGCGCCTGCTGGCGGGTCCAGCCGCGATTAACGTCATAGAGCACGATCTCGCCTGGCTTGCGGATCTCTTCAACATCACGGATACGGGCAATGTCACGTTCAACATTGCCGCCGATCTTGACCGAGTGGGCAATGTAGCCTCGCGCCCGATATCGTTCAATTACCTCCCGGGTTTCCTCTACTGTCTTGGCACCTACCGATGAAGCGATCGGACGCGGGGTGCGTGATCCGCCACCCATCAGGTCAGCGATCGGCAATCCCGCCGCCTGCCCGGCTATATCCCAGCAAGCCATATCTATGGGGGATTTGGCGTAAAGATGGCCAGGAAGTGAAAGGTCCATGGCGCGTTCCACATCAAGATACCGGCGGGGGTCAAGCCCGAGGATGAAAGGTGCCATGGTCTCAATCCCGGCCCTGATACCCGGTCCGTGGGCGGGGACATAAGTGTGCCCCCAGGGCGTGCCCTCCCCCCAGCCGACGAGACCTTCATCAGTTTCAACCTTGACCAGGGTTGCGTCCAGCACTTCAAACTTCAGCCGCCCACCGGAAAGCCAGTAGGGATGCTCAAGCGGCAGATCAACCTGATATACAGTAATTCGTTTGATCTTCATGGCGCAACCCAATAGGTAGCCACTGGAGCGCCCAGACTTTCAAAGTCCGGCACCACACCAAGCCCGGGGGCATCGCTCGCAAAAAGCTTTCCATCCAGAACCTCGGGGCCGCCTTTACCTGTGCTGGCTGTGTTGTAATTCATCAGGTCCGTTGAGTTGATCAGAAACTCCTCTGGCGTTGATGCCGCGAAATGCGCCACCACTGCGGTGGTAATTTCGCCACCCCATGTATCTTCGGCAACAACGGGCATGCGGTTTTCCACCAGATAGTCGCGCACGCGCCGGGCCTTGCTCAACCCGCCAAGATTGGAAATCTTGAGGCAGCAGATTTCCGCGCCGCGATCATGGACGATCTGTTGCGCCACCTCCATCCCCGTCAGGCATTCGTCAAGTTTCATCGGTTGCGTTGCCACCCGTCGCACCTGCTGGCATTCCGCGTATGTTTTACAGGGTTGTTCGAGGATATAATCGAGATCCCTGGTGGCCCGCACAACACGGATGGCGTTGTCCACCCGCCATCCCTGATTAGCATCCGCCATGGCCTTCTCTCCCGGCAATAGAAGCTCCACCCCCGCGCGGATGCGGTGGATATCTTCAGCCCAATCCATCCCAACCTTGATCTGGAACTGCCGGTACCCTTGTGAACGATGGGCTGCCATTTCGGCTTTTGTTTCCTCAAGTGGTTTCTGCGGCGCGACCCGATACATCGGTGCCCCATCGGTCAGTTTTCCACCCATCAGCATCCATAGCGGCTGATCGCTTGCCTGCCCCAGAATATCCCAGCAGGCGGCATCAAAAGGTGCCTTGGCATAGCCATGTCCCTCTATAAGATGATCCATCAGTCGTTCGATTTTTGTCACCTGACGGGGATCTTCGCCAAGCAATGATGGTGCAACAAGCCTTGCCAGCGCCTCAACGCCCTCAGAATGAGCGCGCATGTAATTTTCCCCGCAAGGCGTGAATTCACCGCATCCCTGAAGGCCGGCATCGGTATCGATTACCACCACCGATGCTATCGCAATCTTCAACATGTTACCCGCTCCCCAGACATAGGTTCCGCCAACATAAGGAAGAGCTTTCTTGTAGATACGGATGCGCGTGATCTTCATGGGCAGACCACAATATTGCCGGTATGTTTTTTCTCGATGAACGCGGCTTGCGCTTCCCGCAACCGATCAAGCGGATAGACTGCCGCCAGCACCGGTTTGACCGATCCATCCTCGATATATCGAACCAGCCTGGTCATGACTTCGGGATCTATCACCGTTGATCCGGTAAAGGTCAGGTCACGCAAGTAAAAGGTGCGCAGATCAAGCTCGACCATTGGCCCGGCTATCGCACCTGAACAGGTATAGCGTCCGCCGCGCTCAAGGACATCGATCAGTTGTGGCCATATAGGTCCGCCGACGATATCTGCCACAACGGTGATGGTTTCGCCCTTCAGTTCCGCCTTGAGGTTTGTGGGCGCGCGCGGTAGCACCCTTGCCGCACCCAGCGCTATTACCTCTGGCTGCTTTGCTTCAGAGGCAAGAGCAATCACGCGGGCACCCCGACGTTTTGCCAGTTGCACAAGCGCGCTGCCGACGCCTCCGGATGCTCCGGGCACCAGCACCGTATCCTTGCCCGTGACCCCAGCCCTTGTCAGCATCCCTTCTGCCGTTGAATACGAGCAGGAGAAGGTAGCAAGTTCCGCATCCGAAAGGCTGGAGTTGACCGCAAGAGCGTTTGATGACGGGATCACCGTATATTCGGCAAAACCGCCATCACTTTCCGAGCCAAAATACCCAGTCTTGTTCTTGTTGTCTGGATCGTTTTCATCACGCAGCCAGTTATCCGTAATCACCCTCTCCCCAATCCGGGATGGATCCACGCCTTCGCCGACATCGACAATCTCACCGCAGACATCCGCGCCCTGTATCCGGGGAAAGACAATCGGGGTGCCGCCCCAGGCGGGATCTTCGCTGTTGACTTCAGCAAAGGCGCCACCGGTGGTCGCTTCGGTCACGGCCTTGGAATACCAGCCCGAACGCGTGTTCACGTCGGTGTTGTTGAGCCCGCAGGCACCAACGCGGATGAGCACTTCCCCCGGGGCAGGAGCAGGACAAGGCCAGTCTTCATGAAAGACCATCTGGTCCAGGCCGCCATGGCCCATGGTCACCATAGCCCGCATTGTCCGAGGGGTTGTCATGCCACCGCCTCCTTTCCTTGATCGGCCCGAGGCAGTAGACTTGCCGGGTCATATACCGGACCTTCCAGCACGATGGCGGAGCGTCTTCTGCCTGCAATAACAACCTCAAGCGCTGTGCCCGGCCCGGCGGCATACGGTTTGATATAGGCAAAGGCAAGAATTTTCCCGACCGTATGGCCAAAGACAACCGACGCCGTCGAGCCTACCACCTGATCATTCATGAGCACCGCTTCCCCGCCATTTCCATCTTCTACGCCATCAGGTTCAATCTCCAGATAGGCGCAGACCCAGGGAAGGTTGTTCCTATTGGCCAGGGTGGCGTCCTTGCCCAAAAAGTCCTTGTCTTTATGGACAAAGCGCATCACACCTGCTTCGGGCAGGGTGACTTCATTGGTCAGTTCACTTGCGCCCTTGAAGGCTTTCTCCATTCGCATCACATTCATGGCGAATGATCCATAGTCGGTGATCCCGTATGATTCTCCGGCTCGGGTCAGCGCCTTGTATACATCAAGGCAGGCGGCGTTTGGCATATGAAGCTCCCAGCCAAGTTCGCCCGCATAGGACATCCTGAGTGCCCAGACCTGATGACCGGCGATCGTTATTTCCTGACCCGTGAGCCAGCGGTAATTTGCGTTATCAAGCCGTGCATCAGTGCATTGGGTGAGCACCTCTCGTGTCATCGGGCCGTTGATCGCCAGCGCCGACCAGTCGCCTGAAAGTGCGTCTATCGTCACCTTCTCATCGCGGCGGTGCTGCTCAAGATGGTCAAGAAGTCGCTGCTCAAAAAACGCCGCACAGACGAGATAATAGCAGTCCTCGCTCATTTTCAGGATGGTTGTTTCAACCTCAATCCGTCCACGTCTGTTCAGCATATGAGAAAGGGCAATCCCACCCACCCTTGACGGCAATTTATTGGCGGTAAGCCGGTCAAGCAGATCATGCGCATCCGGCCCGCTGACAAGAATTTTTGTAAAGGCGGTGATGTCCATAATGCCAACGGATTGGCGCACGGCCCTGACTTCATGCGCCACCATGTCATGCACCTCATTCCGCCGGAACGAGTAGTGATCTTTCTGCGTAACACCTCCTCGGGCAAACCAGCGTGGCCGCTCAAAGCCGTAAACTTCCTCATGCACCGCGCCTTTTGACTTCAACAGCTCATATAGAGGAGAAGTCTTGACCGGCCTTCCTGCCAGCCGATTGAAATGAGGAAACGGGATTTCATGGCGCAGGCAGTAATCCTCCTTTGCCTTGATGATCTGCCATTCCTTGGTGGCGTAGCTTCCAAAACGTCGTGGGTCATACTCCCGCATGGAGATATCGGCGGCGCCATGAACCATCCAGCGTGCCAGTTCACGCGTCAATCCCGGCCCCCAACCGATGCCGATCTGGGTGCCGCAACAGCACCAGTAATTCCTAACCCCCGGGGCCGGGCCGATCAACGGGTTGCCATCAGGCGGGTGCGATATTGCCCCATGCACCTCGCGGGTGATCCCCAGATTTGCCAGGACAGGCATCCGGTTGAGGCTTTCTTCAAGCCAGGGCATGACGCGTTCGTAATCAGGATCAAAAAGCTCGTTTTCCGCATCCCACGGGCAGTGATCTTCCCAGACAGTGTTCGGATTTTCCTTCTCATAAATCCCGATCAGCCCCCTCTTCTGTTCCATGCGGATGTAGCCTGAAACCTTGCGGTCGTCTCGGATTACCGGAAGTTCGCGTTCCAGATCAGCAAATTCAGGCACCGGTTCGGTGACAAAATAATGGTGCGTCATCGACGTCATGGGCAGTTGCAAGCCAGACCATTCCCCCATCTGGCGTGCATAGGTTCCGCCGGCATTGACCACATGCTCGCAACGAATTGACCCCTTTTCGCTTTCAACAAGCCACTCACCACAAGCCAACTGGGTGATGTTCGTGGCGCGGCACCGCCGGATAATCCGGACACCAAGATTTCGTGCCCCCATGGCCATCGCCATGGTGACATTGGACGGATCGACATGCCCATCATCAGGCGTGTGAAGTGCGCCAAGCACCCCTTCAAGATTATAGAAAGGATGCAATTCAGCCACCCTGGCCGGGCCAACAAGCTCAATATTGAAACCAAGCGCCCGCCCCACGGAAAGCGTATGCCTGAGCCAATCCATCTCATCTTCTGTATAGGCCAGCCGGAAGGACCCGCAGCCATGCCATGTCACCGGCTGTCCTGTTTCGGCCTCAAGACCACCAGCATAGAGCCCGATGTTGTAATCGACGCATTTGCCAAGACCGAACGAACTGGTTGAATGCGTGATCTGCCCCGCCGCATGCCAGGTGCTGCCGCTGGTAAGCTCGGCCTTTTCGAGAAGGACAACATCGGTCCAGCCTTCATGCGCTAGGTGATAGGCCAGCCCGCAGCCCATCACCCCGCCACCAACAATGACCACTTTTGCCTGCGCCGGAAAATTCTCTTCAGCCATACCATGCCTCATAGAAATATAGTCTGGACAGCATAATAATACAAATATACCATAGTCAATCATGAATGAGACAAATGTATTATTTCCTGTTCTTGAGCGTCTTGCCGGCGAGTTGACCGATCTCACCCCTGAAGTGCGGAAGGCGGCAACATATGTTCTTGAGAATCCCCAGGATGTCGGGGTGCTGACCGTGCGTGAGATTGCCAGCGCCGCCAAGGTGAATCCGAACACGGTTGTGCGGATGGCGCGGCAGGCAGGATTCAAGGGATATGATGATTTCCGCGCGCCGTTCCGTGATGCGATCCGCAAGGGGGCAGCGGAATTTCCTGACCGTGCCCGATGGCTTCAGGATGTTCGGAAAAAGGGAGCTTTGGGCGAAGTCTATGCCGATATGGTCCAGCACGCATTGAGCAATATCGAAGAGACCTTTGCCGGCATTTCCATCGAACAGCTGGTAGCGGCGGCAACCGCGATCTGGGAATCGCGCAATGTCTACACACTTGGAGTTGGTGTCAACAATTCCAACGCGCGCAATTTCACTTATCTGGCGTCAACGGGCATGGTGCAGTTTCACGCCATCCCCCGCCCGGGATCAACACCGGTGGATGATCTCGCCTGGGCGGATGAGAGGGACGTACTGATTGCGATCACCTGCAAGCCTTACCGGACTGAAGTGGTCGAGGCGGTGAAAATCGCCGCCGAGCAGGGGATGACCATTATCGGGATTTCCGACAGCCCGGCCAGCCCGATTATCCGTGGTGCCGATCACGGGTTTAACATTTCGGTTGAGACGCCGCAGTTCTTTCCGTCTTCGGTCAGCATCGTCGCACTTCTGGAAACCCTTTTATCGATTGTTGTTTCGGTTGCCAGTGAAGAAATTGTTGATCGGGTGGAGAAATTCCATCAACGACGACATCAACTCGGCCTTTATGTTGAGGACAGTCAATGAGCCAGCCAATCCTGTCGCTTGAAGCGCAGTTTTACACCGACCCGCAGATTTTCGAAATCGAGCAGCGAGGGCTGCTTTCCGAGACCTGGCAGTTTGGCTGCCATGCATCGGACATCCCGTCTCCGGGCAGTTATATATGTTTTGAGATTGCCGGTGAGAGTCTCTTTGCCATGCGCGGCCGTGATGATGAAATCCGGGTCTTCTACAATGTCTGCCAGCATCGCGCGCACCAACTGATCAAGGGCCGTGGCCGCGCCCCTTCTATTGTCTGCCCATATCATGCGTGGAGCTATAATTTTGATGGTAGCTTGCGTACAGCTCCAAATATCGATGTCGTCGACGGCGTGGACACGTCACGCATCTGCCTTACCGAAGTGCGGGCTGAAGAATTCCTCGGCTTCGTTTTCATCAATCTCGACCCGGATGCCGCCCCGATGGACGAATGGTTTCCGAATGCACGGGCTGAGCTCATGGAATGGGTGCCGAACTGGGCTGAACTCAGGCCCCTTGAATGGGTGGAAGTGGAAGAGAGATGCAACTGGAAGGTTTCGGTTGAGAATTATTCGGAATGCTACCATTGCTCGCTTAACCATCCGACCTTTTCAAATGGTGTTGTCAAGCCCGAAACCTATGATATCCAGCCGCAAGGGAAATGCCTGAGGCATACGACGGAATGCCAGAACCTTGCCGACATGACTTATGATATCCAGTCCGGTTTTGCCCACCATGACCAGTATTCGAGCTGGTTTCTGTGGCCGATGTTCAGTTTTCAGGTCTATCCGGGCAACGTGCTCAACACCTATCACTGGCGCTCCATTGGTGTCGACCGCGTCATTGTCTGGCGCGGCTGGTATTCTGCCGGAGGCGCCGAAAACGCGACGGTGCGCAAACTTGCCATTCAGGACCGGCAGACCACGGTTGAGGAAGATATCCATCTCGTCGAGTCCGTCCAGCGCGGGCTTAAATCTCGTGGATATCGCCCGGGCCCGCTCGTGATTGATCCCGAATGCGGCGTCAATTCAGAGCACCCGATCATGCATCTGCAACGCTGGATACGGGAGGCGGTTGAGCCTGCCAAAGACCCCGGGGCATGATCTGCGGAGGTAATGAGATGAGATACTACCAGAACTATATCAACGGCAAATACATCGATGGTGGCGCAGGAAGGATTGACGTGACCAATCCGGCCACTGGTGAGGTGATTGGCCAGCATGCGCTTGCTGATGCGGCGGATGTGGACAAGGCGGTGGCCGCTGCGCGCGCCCTTCACGTGTCGGGACGGTTTTCCGGCTTAAGGCCGGTGGAACGCGGGCGCATGGTGCAAGCCATGGGCCGATATCTTCTGACAGAGAAGGATGAGCTCGCGGCACTCCTTACGCTCGAGCAGGGCAAACCCCTATGGGAGAGCCATATCGAGATCGAAGGAGCGGCCCGGTATTTCGAATATTACGGCAATCAGGCGGAAACCGTTGAAGGCAGATCAATCCCCCTCGGGGATGGGTATCTTGATTTCACGGTACATGAACCTTACGGCGTTTCCGCCCAGATCATCCCGTGGAACTATCCGGTTGAAATGACCGCCCGTTCACTTTCAGCGGCGCTTGCCACCGGCAATGCCACGGTCATCAAGTCCCCTGAACTCACCCCGCTCACCCATTACATCTTTGCCCGCGCCGCCGAAACTGCCGGCCTGCCGGATGGGGCCGTCAATTTCCTCTGCGGTCTTGGGCATGAGGCTGGCGCGGCGCTTGCGTCCCATCCCGGGGTCAACCAGATCGTCTTCACGGGATCGGTGGCGACCGGCATCGCGATTGCTACCGCGGCAGCGCAAAATATCGTCCCCGCTGTGCTTGAACTAGGGGGCAAATCGGCTGCGATCGTGCATGAAGATGCGGATCTTGACGCGTTTGAACATGACCTCCGCTGGGGGATCTTCTTCAATGCAGGGCAGGTCTGCTCGGCCATGTCGCGGGTTATCGTGCATTCATCCCGACATCAGGAGATGCTGGAACGGGCGGCGAAGGTAGCCAATTCCCTCAAGGTGGATGAGGGCAGCAACCTGCCCGAGTTTGGCGCCAATATGGGGGCGATGGTCTCAACCGCCCAACGTGACCGCGCCGAAGCCATGATCGCCAACGCCGAATGCGAAGGGGCGAAGATTATCACCGGCGGGCATCGGCTCAACCGCGAAGGGGCGTTTCTCGAGCCCACCATCCTTGCCTGTGAGGCCGATACAAGCATCGCCCGAGAAGAAGTCTTCGGCCCGGTCCTGAGCGTCATCAGTTTTGATGATGACGAGGACGCCATCGCCAAGGCAAATTCAACCGAATACGGGCTGGTGGCAGGGATCTTCACACGTGATCTTGACCGCGCAACGGCCGCGGCTAGCCGCCTAAGAGCCGGGCAGGTTTTTGTCAATGAATGGTATGCCGGCGGGGTTGAAACGCCTTTCGGTGGCTATGGCAAATCCGGCTATGGCCGCGAGAAGGGCCGCGAAGCTTTATGGAATTACGTGCAGACCAAGAACATCGCCATCCGCTGTCGTCAGCACTGACCCAAACCAGACAATCAAAACACACCGAGAGACATTTCACATAAAATATAATTGGCATGTAACAAGATCAGTTTTCAGCAATCTGCAATATACGTAGCAGCCTTGTCAGCCAGCCCTGTACGATATTGGAGTATTGAGAGCTTATCTGTACCCCTATCAAATATATAGAGTTCAATAGTTGACAAAACTAAGGATAAGAAAATCATAGTAGAACCTTCAGAGAGAAGGATAACATTTCCACCTGAGTTTTTAATGCTTTTTCCAGCACCAAACTCTATATCGTAAGAACCATCTGACTCCCTAATTAATCTATTTACCCCACCACTATAACCATCGTTCACCCAGCGACCACTAGTATCTAAAGTATTAGGGAAATAATAGGCTTTTCCGTGTGCCTCACCACAACTAATAATTGTTTCAGCACTCACTTCGGATATTAGCGTTAAAGGTATAATTGCAATAACTAGTTGAAGTTTTTTGTAAAATTCCTGTATTTTTGCCATTTTCTATCCCCCTCTAGAGTTTTGCTAAAAATTTTTTAGGCTTAAATCGAAAACAATAAGTGTTCAGAATAAGTTAAAAAAATGAATATTTTATTAATTTTTCAATTTTTTATAGCTGTAATCAATCGAAATAATTAACTCAATAATAGAATGTATATTTTGGTAAAAAATAGAGCCAGAGAATGATTTCTAATCTTGCTTACGCGCTTGAACCTTGTGACCCCTCAATCTTATGAAATTATCCCCGGAAAAATCATATTTTCAGAATGAGCATGGGTTTCCAGAAAGTGCGGAATAGCCCGACCTTGGGGCAGCGGTTCATCACTACCTGGGGTCAGATCGGCGTAATCGATCATAAAGCCGCGCGGTTGGCTAAAGACGCCGACCTCAGGACTCGCGTATCCGGGCCCGCAGCATTCCATGATCTTATCTCCCTTGCCGTACCCTATGAAAGCCTGAGGCAGATTTCATCATAGGCATGACGCCGCGTGATCTTGCCGTCATGGGCGAAGATATCGAGCATGGCCTCAAACCCCGCATCGGTGATATGCATCTCCGGTGGCCAGCACCCCATATTCTGATAAGCGGCGATGCAATCGGCCAGCACATCCTCATCAATATTTGGGAAAAGAGGCTTTTCTGCTTTGGCGATATCCCGTGCCGAGGTCGTGTTCATATAGACCCTTGTCTTGGCATAGGCCCGCATGAACGCCGCCCCCTCCGCGCTCACAAGCCATTCGGGCATGGCCGCGAGGCTGGAAAACGCGCAAGACCCAACCATCGGGCCGAGCGCGGCCACGATAAAGCCGATACCATCGGCTTCGAGTTGTTGCGGGGCCGGGCCTTGCTGGTGGATATACTGCCCCCTGCCTTCCCGGAAGGCGGCGTCCATCTCCTTGGCGTTGCCGGCATCGATCATTTTAATGCGCGAGATATCTATCCCCGCCTTGTGGCAGGCATATTTGAACATGGTCATGGGCTGGCCACCGTGATGCACCAGCACCTCCGCGCCCTCGAGGGAAGACCAGGAAAAATCCGGATCAACCTCACGTCCGGTGAGGAAGAACCCGTCCATATCGTTGATCAGCGCGAAATGCCTAGCCTTGGGTGCCTCGCCTTTTTCAAGGGACGAAAACCCCTGACTGATGGTGGACTGAACGACATGGGCTGTACCATCATCCAGCGCTTTTAATGCCGAGACGCCAGGCTTGGCGACGCTCCAGTCACACTCAACCCCCTCTTCTTCCAGAAACCCGCCGGTGATTGTTGAGATCAACGGAGAATAGAACGCGGAAAACAGGGTAAACTGGATATGTATCTTGGCCATGGGTGCAATGCTCAAATGGTTGGATCAACCCTTATACCATCATTTTTTGACCACCGATGCAATGGGGGGTGTTGGTGGGCAGGCTGTATTTAACATAGACAATATCATTTGGGTTGAGGGTGTGTATAATCGCTACAGGAAGAATATAGAGAACATGAATCCAATATAGTAAGGCTTTAATCGATGAAAAAAGCACTGATCACGGGTGTGACGGGGCAGGACGGGGCGTATCTAGCGCGGTTGAGATCGCGGCTGGCGGAAATGGGGGTGCAGCTGGCGCGGGTGATCTCGAAGCGGTGAAAGCAGCGGTCATGTCGGCAATTGCCGAAAACCTGGCACAGTTCAAACACCCGCGCGAGATCGTTTTTGTCGACAGCCTCCCACAAAATAGCATGGGCAAGGTCCAGAAAAACATTCTCCGCGATGCGTATAAGGGGGTGATGGACCGGGGGTAGGGTGATTGCAGGATGATGCCTTAAGAAGTCAGTCAAAAAAATGAATGAATTTAAAGTTGTTCTGTATCAATTCACCAAATATACATAGAAGTGGTATAGAAATGCTTGTTTTTCTGCATGTTGATTTTGATATCAAGAAAGACTAACCCTTGTGAACCCAATCGACCTAAAGTCTTATACATAATCCAATGCATTCAATAATTATCAGAAAAATTCTTTACATGCTACGGAGGCTGGAAGGTGTAAACAAGGTTGAAAACCTGAATTTTAATGACTGCATCCAGATATGTTTTTCACCGTCTGATATTCATCTGGGTGATGTCCTGTTCTGGCTGCCTACACTTGTTATGATCAGAAAACAGGGCGTTGACCAGAGTATTGATTGGGGTGAAAAATCTATCCTAATTTCCCAGGAAATGGATCATTATCTGAACGCACCTTATATATCTGGCGAAGACAAGACTCCAAACAGTATCGGTTTTGCCAACAGCCTCAGCCGCCAGACTCATAATGTGTGGTTTTCTCCTTTTGACCTGGATTTGAAAGACAGTATTGCACAGAGCATTTTTTTACTTTTTGCAAATCATATTGAGAGGCTGGGTAAACCAGTTGTCAGTTTTCAAGACTGTATCGAAAAGGTCAAACAGCCTGGTTTTTTCAACACAGCCCCCTCACCCGAACTTGAAGAAATGGCATACGGGGCCAGCGTTGTCTGTCTTGATGCCGTTGCAAGGCAAAATCTTGCCAGACCGAAGCGTGACAAAATCCTCCAGAGCATATCACATCAGCATGATCATAAATTTCTGTTTATCGGGACAACACCAATCGGGACACTTCCAGAAAACTGTATCAACGCTATTTGTCGGTTTAGCCTGCCGGAATTGATGTCGCTACCGAGGTATGGTGCAAAAAACTTCATTGGCTTTGATAATTTCTGGGCACATTATTTCTCCTTGCATAACATCTCCTGTGAGATCACTTTTCGAGGTGCTTACTCACAAAAATCACATCAATTTCATCTCCAGTATTGCATCGATGCATTCAAGGATAACGACGACAACCCACTTTGACACCATTGAGCTGGATACTCCTTGATCTCTTTTTTGCCTTTGAATGGACACCATGAAATTATCAAATTAATATTGAAATTTCATGCTAACCAGCAAATCAGTCATCCTGTATTGACTGACACAGAAAGACGCCTGAGGTTGATGTAAAAAAATGAGAATTTTGTTCATCAAATTTGGTGGCATTGGCGATGTTATCCAGGCAGCGGCAGCATTAAGTGCGTTCCGCATCGAAAACCCTGAGTTTCATGTGGAATGGGTGGTCGGCGAAGGAATTGCACCTCTGCTGTCCAAGATGGCAGTGGCTGACAAAATTCATGCGATTGATGACCAATCCCTGGTTACTGGCCCAACCTTGAAAAGAGCATGGATATTAGTCAAGGTAGCGTTCTTTCTTTCTAGTCAGGGGAAATTTAACCAGGTTATCGTCGGGTATAATAACTGGAAATATCGGCTACTCCCGGCATTTGTCCAACGCAATCAAACAAGGCACTTTTCCTCACAATCAAACAGACCGTCCCCGCTGCAGCATCGCAGCAGGGTCTATGAATATTTCCGATTGCTGACATCCGAGGAAGGCAAGGAACTGAATATCACCAAAGCCATGCAAACAATTGGGACAACCCTGTCTGAAGCACTGCAATCTCCCGCCTGTTTTTTGCCTGATAAGTATATTGTCATTGTTCCCGGGGGGGCAAAAAATCACATCAGTGATGATTTCCTGAGACGCTGGCCCATTGAGCATTACCGATCCCTGTCAGAAAAGCTTATTCGGGAAGGTGCCAATATTGTTATTGCTGGCGGGCCTGATGACACATGGGTATCCGACACCTTTACAGACCTGCCTATTTATGACCTTGTTGGAAAAATTGACCTTTTGGAACTGTTTTCTGTGATGAATGTGTCACAGATGGTCATAACACATGACACAGGCCCTCTTCATATGGCTGTGATGAGCAAGGCACCGTTGATTGCTGTTTTTGGCCCAACCCCCTGCCATGCAATCATCCCTGCGGGGCGCGAAAAGACAATCATTCATCATGCCCTTTATAGTGTTCCTTGCGCCCCATGTTACAGCGGAAAAAATTATGCCCCGTGCGACAGACCGCTCTGCATGGAAAATGTAAAACCTGAGCATGTTTTCAATTCTGCAAAACAGTTTATGAGAAAGAGCACATAAGTTTGTCTCAAAATCATCTGCACAATCGGTTTGATTATAAAATCAGAACCTTTATCATCATCAGATTTTCACCTTTGTGGACAGGGTCATGTTAACTGTCTGCGTCGTCACCTTTAATGCTGAACACTGCATAGAAAAGACACTCCGCAATCTGGTGAAAAACAATGTTGTCACAAGAATTATCGTCAAGGATGGGTTATCGCATGACCGAACACCCGAAATTGTGAACACTTTTGATGACAGTCGTATAGAGTTTGTTTCAAGAAAAGATAATGGTATTTATAATGCCATGAATCAGGCCATGAATATGGTCAAAGATGGATCATATTTTGTTTTTATTAATGCCGATGACATACTGATCAATGAAAATTTTGATGCGGTTAATTTTACAGGACATGATGTTTTCATTTCACCTGTTATCTTGTCCCAAAATGGCAAACGCATAAAAATTCACTGCCCTGATATCACAAAAATCAACAGGATGAATGTGCATCATCAGGGTTTTTTCTGCCGTAAATCAGCACATACCCCACGCTTTAATCCATCACTGGGTTTGCTCGCCGACCTTGCGTGGATGCGTGAGGTCATCAATTTTTGCGGCCTTGAAAAGGTATATTGTGCTGATATTCCGCTTTCTGAGGCAACTCTTTGCGGTGTTTCTGATCGCCAACCCCAAGCACGCATTAAATCAAGGTTTTTATACCATGCCTATTTCAAGTCGAATATATTCCGTGATGTTAATTTGTATAAAGACATTACAAAATTGATTTTCGGCCAAAGAATAAAATTGCTGGTCAGAAAGATCATAAACTGAAGCCATGAAGGATATCTACGAGGCCCCTTATCAATGAAAATGTCATTCTTGCCACATTTCCTTAAGAGACATGTTGAAGGAAGGCCATATCTGGCAAAAGTTTTCGCCAATATCGGCTGGCTTTCTTTCGATAAATTTATCCGTATGGGTGTTGGGGTTTTTATCAGCGTCTGGGTTGCCCGCTACCTAGGCCCAGAACAATTCGGACTGCTAAATTTTTCCACCGCATTTGTTGGTTTATTTGGTGCCATATCTGCTTTGGGACTTGAGAGTATCGTTGTTCGAGATCTTGTTGAAAAGCCGCAAAACGCATCCAAGACTCTTGGAACTTCATTAGTGATGCAAGTAACTGGAGGTGTCCTTTCTTACTTTTTTATAATTTCCGCGATTTTTATCTTAAGGCCAGATGACAAACTTTCGCAAATCGCTGTTGCTATCCTTGGATTGATGATGCTTTGCAAGGGTGAAATCGCCGTTTATTGGTTTGAGTCTAAGGTTCAATCAAAATATACAGTATGGGTCCAAAACAGTGTTTTTTTATTATTTGCAACCATTAAACTGGTATTGATTATTCATAATGCAAACTTGATTTTCTTCGTATGGGCTGTTTTTGCCGAAGTAGCTCTTGTTGCTTTGTTACTTCTTTATGTGATGAATCGAAAAGGACCAGCATTAAAAAATCTAAGGTTTAACCTTGACTGGGCACAACACCTGTTAAAGGAAAGCTGGCCGCTCATACTTTCTGGGATATCGATCTCGATTTATATGAAGATCGATCAATTAATGCTTGGGCAAATACTAAATGACAAAGCAGTGGGTATTTACAGTGCGGCTCTGCGATTTAGCGAAATTTGGCATTTCATTCCAATAGTTATTGTTGCATCTGTCTTTCCAGCAATTGTTTATGCAAAAAATGTATCCGAAAGTTTGTATAACGAGCGCATGCAGAAACTTTTCAATTTAATGATTACCATTAGTTTGTTTTTGTCCCTTCCTATGACTTTCCTTGCAAAACCTCTAATGCACTTTCTATATGGTCCAGCATTCGAGGAGGCAGGTACGGTGCTCGCCATACATATTTGGTCCTCTGTTTTTGTATTTATTGGTGTTGCCAGTAGCAAATGGATGGTCATTGAAAATCTTCAATTGATCACATTGCAAAGGAGTATTTTGGGCGCAGTTGTGAATATCGGACTCAATATGTGGCTTATACCCATTAATGGCGTAATTGGCGCCGCATCTGCTACTATAATTTCATTTTCTATATCAACGTATTTTGCTGATGTCATTAACACAAAAACACGTAAATTATTTATGATGAAATCTCGCTCTCTATTTTTTATGTCTTTCATGAAAATGGGGTGAAAGGAAAATTTGAAATGAAAAAATATTTTTTAAGTTTTGCAGATAGTCGACTTCATCGTTCCCTTAAGAGAATAATATACCAAGCAGAAAATATGGCATTTTTTGATGAATGCTATGGTTTAAACGAGAAAAACCTTCCTGTTGAATTTAGATCTCAATTTAAGGATCAACTATTCCCTGGATCTAGGGGATATGGGTACTGGTCTTGGAAGCCTGAGATAATCAATAACATTTTAGATAAAATTGATTTTGGAGATGGCTTAATCTATGTCGATGCCGGCTGCCACCTTAATCTAAACGGACGAAATAGATTAAAGGAATACTTTGATATACTAGAAAAGACAGAAAGCGGGATAGTTGCATTTCAGGCCAATAAACCATCACCTGAAAATTCAACACTGATTTATGATGGCCGAAAGTTATTTGATCAATCGAATTATCAATGGATAAAAGGCGATTTATTTGATCATTTTCGCGCTAGGGGGAAAAGAGAATATACGCATTCGCAGGCAATTGGAGCTGGAATTATTTTAATTAGAAAGTGTAATAAATCACTTAAAATAATTGATGAATGGCGGCAGATTATTAGAAATGATTTTAATTTAATTGATGACACACCATCGGTTTCAACAAATTTTGATGGGTTTATTGAGCACCGTCATGATCAGGCTATTTTTACTTTATTATGTATAAAATATAAGGTGAAAACCTTAAGCTCTTATGAATTGTGGATGCCCAAAAAGTTTAGCCTCACCTCGAGGTTTAAACCTGATTGGAAAACCCTTAAAAACTTCCCGATACATGCGAAAAGAGATCGAGATTTTGGTTTTAAAGAAAATTTCAAAGTAAATTTCTTTTTTTATACTAGAAAATTCCAGAGAGTTAAAAAAATTGTATCAGCTTATCTAAAAATAAGGGGCTGTACCAGATAACTAGCCCATATGTTTGTTAACCCATTGTTTGACTTGTTTTAATTGCGTCTGTGGTGATGGGTTGTTGAATCGCCACTCGCACTCCTTTAAAAATAGCGGAAAATGCTTGGCAGGAATACCGTTAAATTTACGCATATGCCGTTTCGCCTGGTTCCAGAAGTTCTCAATGCCGTTAATGTGGTTTTTCTTATCTGCAAACAATACTGAATGATTAATGCGGTAATGCTTAAATTCAGATACATCAAGGACATTGTATCCACGCCAGCAATCTGAATATACGATGCTATCAGGCATAATACGATCTTCTATGATAGGTATAAGCGTTTGACCTGACGCATCTGGAATGATCTGTGTGTAAACCTTACCGCCACGTTTGAGGATACCAAACACAGGAACTTTGCCCGCAGAACCTCGCCCGCGTTTGCCTTTACGTGTGCCTCCAAAGTAACTCTCATCCACCTCAAATTCACCTGAAAGCACATCGTTATTTTGCGTCTCAAGGGCGATGATTTCCCGCAGACGATGAAAGTAATATGCTGCTGTTTTGAAGTTTACACCCACCAAATCAGCGGCACATCTCGCCGTCGTTCCCGCAACATAATGCTCCATCAATTTAGTCTGCTTCAATCGGCTTAATCTGCTCTTTCTCATCACTATACCTATAACTTGTACTAGTTATCTGGTACAGCCCCAAAAATAAATTATGTATGAGGGATAGCTTATTTATCTTTTTATCCAAGCCATAGAAGATAATTTAAAAGTTTGCATGAAAAACATTGGAGAAAATAAAAGAAATAACAAATAACAGAATAGGTTTTGCAAACCCCATCCCAAGGGTAAATACGGCATCCATAGAATGAAGACAATATTTAATAAGATTACTTTTGAAATTACGCATGAAAATGTTGAAAGAATAAATAAAGCTGGAATTAAAAAAATAAGCCTATAAGACCAATTTATAAAAAATATGAATGTCAGAATAAATATAAATACTGAAGTATAAAATAAGAATAACTTCCAAGCCGGCTCCTTCGAAAGTTTATCGACTATAGGGTTATAAATCTTTCGATTTAAGGAAAACTTTACCCAAATAACAATGATCGCAGAATATGTTAGAAGAGCAATGACTGACAGCGTGATGTTGTTCTCAAAAAATGGAGCGTTAAATATAGAAAAAAGTCCATAGGCATATGCAAAACCGTTAGTTGTATTGCTTGCAATTTGCATTAAATCCATAAGCGACAGGACGAGGAGTGGTGATGCACATAAAAACCCAGCTATGCTTAGCCGCCATTTCGCTCGAAATGGTTCCATCAATAATACAGGCAATGCAAAAATTGGGAATATTTTTAGTCCTGAAGCCCAAAATAATATAAATGATTTAATAAATTGAGATTTGAGCCCCAATAAAATTGGTAAGTAACAAACTGCAAACACCATTGCATCAACGTTTCCACGTTCAATAGCCAGAAGTGAAATTGGGCTAAATGCAGAGATGGAAAAAAGAATAGGTGATATTCTAAGAGAAAACAGTATCAATGTGAAAACAAATAAAGTTGCATTAACACGCCAAAAATTTATAAAAAATTTCTCGCTATAATCATTGAAGAAACCGTAGATTGAAATCCATATCTTTGGATAGTTATAGGGTGGCACTAAAGCACCTTCATGTATTGAAGTTACTGGAATTGCATCAAGATAACATATATTGAAGCTTTCTTGTGATATTGTGGTGGCCTTACAATAAGATGCTATTTGGATATTCCTAGAGTCTCCCCCAGGATAAGAAAAGGCAGGAACGGCTAGATCTATATACTTTTCTTGCCAATCATTATTTTCTGAAAACACTATCAAATTGAAAAATAATAATGCCATTAGTAGCACTGATATGCGATTCATAAGGTATGAACAGCTATATTTTTCTGCTATGTTAATAATCCATTTTGGAAGTAACATTTAATAATTTCCTACAAAATAAATTAGCCATAGGTTAAAATTTTTATACGTTATACATTGATGCCAAAAATCTTAGAACTTTATGATCCACTATTTTAAAAGTGAGTCAACCAACAGCAATAACAAGCAATGTTTCCAAAACAAGCAGAAAGATAAATTTATATATCAAAATAATCTTATCACGGGATAATACTACCCAAAATTGAGGACGTCGAATAAAGTTTGAGGCCTGATGGGTGCGGGCAACAATGATTCATCCGCGTTGAGACACTTAGGTGTGTAATTAGTAGAATTAAACATATCAAAATTATTTTTGGCTTGAGCGTTTCTAAATTTAATTTGGGCATGAAACTTAATTTTGAAAGAGTAGTTATCTCGTTCAGGATTGTTGTATTGAATAAAGTCAAGCCTAGCAAAAGTGGAAATCCAATACCTAAGATTGAGATCCAACGACCCCAATCCCAACCCGTATATGCAGATATGTTCACTGCTAAAACCATCCAAGCAAGAATTATTATTCTTAACGCAAATTCATAAAAAGAGCGGGATAATATTGTTGTGACAACCACTGCAATTATCGAATTAAGTAACAAGTAAAACACCCAAATATTTGCAGAGCCTTTACTTATCATTTGTGTTGCAAGATTATGACTTTGTTCTAACTTCCAACCAATTGCGACGATACCACCAGTGATGTTTCGTGCATCTGTAGTAGATAAACTATCCAGGATCGCTTGCATTAATTCTTGATTGCCGGGATTGAAGTAAATCATCAGAAAGGCAATCGTAACTGGCAAAATATATAAACCACCAATTTTGAAAAAAGAAATTCTGCCAAAACTCGAATGATAAAATAAAATCAGAATAAGTGGTGGGACAAAAAAGACAGCGAAAATCTCATGAATAAAAATCATCAATATGGAAATACATGAAGTTATCAAAATTCCCGTATTGCTGCCTAAATTGAAAACACCTGAAATGAAAATCAAAATAAGAATTGAAAGGTAAAACAAAAATTCTTTTCTATCGAGGTATTCCCAACCGCCAATTGATATATCAATAAGCCCCCCTGCGGAAAATGCTACAGCAAAAAATATGGCCCATGCATCTCGTTTACTTCCAGTCATAAAAATAAAGGAAATAAAACAGATAAAGAAAAGCAAAATTATTAGTTTTTGGATGAGTGTGGCATAAAATGCAGGGTAACCTGTAAAATAGAATAATTGGCCCAGAAGACCTCGCCGGACGAACCCCCCTTCATAGTTTATTAATAGCTCGCCAATTGACCATGCCCCAGGAAGCTCATTCCAGATATTTTGGTAAACCTTAAATCCAATAATTAAAATAAATAGAGAAATACAATATTTAGAAGTTTTCTCATTCAATATAATGTTCTGAAGTTTTTCTAAAAACATGAACCCATTGCCCAATTCAGAAGTTTACATTCATAAAAGTTTAAAAAGTTACAAAAGCTACCGGTAAATTTAATGATCTAAATCAAATCTTCATTTTTTTGAAATAACGCTCCGGAATATGGCAAAGTAATGCCATTATTAATCGCCACCTTTTATAAAAATAAATGATATCTTTCTTTTTAAGATAAGATTTGTATACATATTCAGCTAATGCATTTGGGTTTGCTGTTAAGAATGGCGTCAATCCTAAATCAAACGTCATTTTTGTCAAAATAAAGCCTGGAAGAACGGTCATAACATGAACGCCCTTATCGGCAAGTCTGTTACGCAATCCAGACAGAAAAGCGGTAAAACCCGCTTTTGATGAACCATATACATAGTTTGAAGCGCGGCCTCTTTCGCCTGCCACTGAGCTGATCCCAATAATTGTTCCAGATCTTCTCTGCTCAAAATGATTGGCAAACTCTGCTAAGATGCTAACTGGGCCTTCAAAGTTACTTCGCATCACGAGAGATGCTGATTTTATATCACGCTCACTTTCAAATTGGTTCCCCATATATCCAACGGCGCATACAACAATCCCAGGCATAATTGGGAGTTTTTTTACAAAACGTTGATGAGAATCAGTTTTTATGGCATCAAACTCATGCAAACTTACTTTAGTACTATAGCGTATTTCTAAATCAGCGCGATCTGACTCCAGTCTTTTTACATCTCTTGATGCAAGTTGAATGGGGTAGCCTTCTTTTGCAAATCGATGAGCGATGGCCAATCCGATATCACTTGTTGCACCGAGGATAAGGACTGGCGCCTTTTTCACAAACCTAACCTTTCAGATTGAGCAGATGAAAACGAATAATTTAGACCACCATCTACCCTGAAAGATTTATAGGTTTTGGCTCGCGGATCAGAACTTAAAAAAGTATCGCGAGACATCCTGCTATCTTTCGCAAGATAAAACCGTCCAGCATGCTTTAAGGTGATTAAATCCAATTGTTGCATAAGGTTGAGGGTTTTTGGGTTAACAGGGAAGTCCAATGCTAGAGTATATCCTTTCATGGGAAATGAGAATAGACTCTCTTGCTCTCCAAATCTTTTCAAGACTGACAAGAAAGAACCAACATTCGCAACGGAAATAGTCTGCAATAGCTCACTAAGACCATCTTTGGCTTTATCGAGTGGGATCACACATTGAAATTGAACGAACCCACGGCGGCCATATATTTTATTCCACCCCAGGATTGCATCTAAAGGGTAGAAATACCTATCCCAGTCTACGAGTTGATACTGATCCTTCCTCTTGGAATTCCAGTAGTAGAATTTATTAAACGTCTTCACTGTCAAACCGTTAAGAAGGCATGCTGGAAGAAAGAAAGGTATTGTTATATTTTGTTTTACTGGAGAAGCATAAGGGCTCTTTGCAAGTGTATCCGGGAGGTCCTCAAGCTGAGCATGCTCGCCCAACATAATTAATGATCGGCCAAGTTTTTTACCTTTTTGCAAACAGTCTATCCAGGCAACGGAATACGTTGAATCCAGTGATTGTTCAAAGAGATCAATAGTCTGTTCTATGTTTTCAGCGGTGAGTGTACGCTGCTTGATCCATGCAGATGGTACTCGTTTGAGCCTGATTGCCGCTCTAATAATAATGCCCGTCAGGCCCATTCCACCAATTGTTCTATGAAACAATTCAGGGTTTTTTGTTTTGGAACAGCGTTCAATTTTTCCTTCAGTTTTGATGATATCAATCCAATCTATATATTGCCCAAAGCTTTGGTCTTTGTGATGGTTTTTGCCGTGTACATCAGCTGCAATCATGCCGCCTATGGTAACAAACTTTGTTCCGGGAGTAACACTGGGAAACCAGCCTTCAGGAAGAAAAACATCAATGATATCTGCTAAGAGTAGACCTGCTTCTGCCACAAGCTGACCAGATGTTTCGTTGAAGGCAAGCATGCGATTAAAATGTTTCATATGAAGTGTGTTGCTGGAGCTTACTGAGCTATCCCCATAAGATCTTCCGTTGCCTCGAGCAATTGATGTACCTTTTGTGATTTGCCTGATAATGTCATCAACAGATCTAGGTGCTGATATATTCGCTTCAATTACCGGGTATCTTCCCCATCCAGCCAGTTTCATGGTGTATTGACCAAATGTTTGTCAGTAAAAACAAATTTGCGATCCAGATTATATTTCACAATATATCCAATAGAAAGACCAAGCACCGCACCTATTTCACGCATGGTATCAGTTTTCCAGTTGAGCCAGAAGATTGCCTCACTACCCCAAAAAATTAGAGTAGTGACAATCCCCATAGATGTATAAAGCGCGAATTTTTTGCTGTTATCCTCTAGCCCCAATGATAAATCATAAAAAATCCATCGCTTATCGAGGATATATTTTAGGATAAGTCCAGTCAGCGTTCCTAAACCTAGAGCTACTGAAAAAATCGTTTTTGTATCACCAAAAAGAAACACAATCCGCTGGGTTAGAAGATTAGCAAAGATTGCAATAAATGAAAAAATAACATAGCGAAAAGCCAGCGTATAGAGACTCATCAGAGCCATCCCAGCAATGCAAACCCAAGTATTGCAAAGAGACATATAAGGCTTACTTTGTCTTTCACAGCAAAAACAACCGGGTCATCGTGCATTTTCCCTCGGTGGGTAATAAGAACTATTCTGGTAATCCAATATAGCAGAACACAACAGATTCCCCATAATGCTGAAGGAGTTGAATATAAGTCTACAATTTCTGGTGAGTTTACATACATCGCCATTACAAGAACCGAAAGATAACCTGATATTATGGCAACCATTGTAATAACAGGCAGGTCTTCAACATGATAGTCACGCCCATTTGCGATGACTATGCTTCGTTCTTTCATATCTACAAGTTCAGCTTGGCGTTTGACTGAAGCAAGTGAGAGAAAAATAAATACAGAAAATGCCATCAGCCAGAATGAAATTTCAATATCAACTGCCACGCTGCCAGCAAAAATGCGCAACGTGTACAGGCCTGCCAGCATACAGACATCAATGATAATCTTGCTCTTTAGATGTAATGAATACAGCGTTGTAAGCAAAAAATACAACACCAGAGTTATCAGGAAGGCTTGGTTTACAAATGATGATAGAATAACACCTGTACCAATCAAGCCAATCACTATAGGGGCACCATGGGCAATCGACAGGGACCCTGATGCAAATGGACGAAATCGCTTTCTAGGATGTGTTCTATCCGCGTTAAGGTCTATGAGGTCATTGAGCACATATACACTTGAGGCAACAAGGCAAAAGGAAACAAACGCAATAAAACTTGCAAAAAACGTGTCGATATTAATCTTGTGCGCCACCAAAATTGGCAAAAATATTAAAATATTCTTTAGCCATTGGTGTGGTCGCATGGCTTTGAGATATTGGATAGGTGATTTCACAGATATTTCGATATGTTCAAAGGGTTTTTGAAGAGACTCGACTTTCTTCCTTAGACTAGGTGAAGCATTAACTGTCACTGCTTTGATCGATTGCTTCCAAACAGGCAGGTCTGCTTCTGTATCTCCCATATAGACGTATGAATTGTTGCCAAAATGTTTATTGAGAAAATGTGCCTTTGCCTTACCCTTCAGATTATGGTCTGCGGTTGAACCATGAACCTCATCAAACAGATCCAAGTAATCTGCGATTTTTTGGGCAAATTTATTATTCGTAGCAGTAACTAGGGCAACCCGACCACCTTCTTTACGAAATCTGTTGATGTAGTCTATGACTTCATCGTTATATGGCAACAAAGATACTTCAATATCTGATGCTTCCTGCAAATAATCCTTGAGTGAGGCTTTTCCCCGAATGAGCGCTGGAATTGAATAAATAGTTACGCGCCAGTCACGCCCTAATGCTGACCAAAAACTCTCGTGCAACATGTCAGACCTCAGAAGCGTTCCATCAAGGTCTACAACTAAGAATTTTCCCTTTTGAACGGACATGATTTAAATTATCTCTGGTTCGATATCAGGTTAGTTTATTGTTTGAAAAGTTGCAGGACAAGCCTTCCCAGAGACAAAATAAACTGCAGGAGAATTATGTTAAATTATTGAGTGCAAAATAATTTGTATTTATGTGAAGGAGATACCATTCAATATGAAGATGTGTATCATTGAGATTGATTATGTACATTGATTGAAGAGCTAGCAATAAAGGACTAAGCCATTGAAAAAAGCATTGATCACCGGGGTGACGGGGCAGGACGGGGCGTATCTGGCGCGGCTCTTGCTGGCCAAGGGATATGAGGTGCATGGCATCAAGCGGCGGGCCTCGTCGTTTAACACCGCAAGGGTGGATGACATTTACGAAGACCCGCATAACCCGGATCCGCGGTTTTTTCTCCATTACGGTGATCTGACCGACAGCCTCAATGTGTTGCGGCTGCTCAAAGAGATCCGGCCCGACGAGATTTACAACCTCGCCGCCCAGAGCCATGTGCAGGTGAGTTTTGAGACACCGGAATACACCGCCAATGTCGATGCCATCGGCGCATTGCGGATGCTGGAGGCGATCCGCACCCTTGAGCTTGAAGGGCAGACGCGGTTCTATCAGGCCTCGACCTCCGAGTTATACGGCAAAGTTGTCGAAACCCCGCAAAGCGAGACAACGCCCTTCTACCCGCGCTCGCCCTATGCCGCGGCGAAACTCTATGCCTACTGGATCTGCGTCAATTACCGGGAGGCCTACGGCCTCTTTGCCTCCAACGGTATCCTCTTTAACCATGAAAGCCCGATGCGGGGGGAGACCTTTGTCACCCAGAAGATCGCCATGGCGGTGGCGAATATTGAGGTGGGGCGCCAAGAGACACTCTATCTCGGCAATCTCGACGCCAAACGTGACTGGGGGCACGCGAAGGAATATGCCGAAGGCATGTGGTGTATCCTCCAGCACGATGAGGGGGATGATTTTGTGCTGGCGACGGGGCGGACCGAAACCGTCCGCCGGTTTGTTGACCTCGCCTTTGCCGAAGTGGGCCGCAGCATCGCCTGGGAAGGGCACGGCGTGGATGAGGTGGGCCGCGATGCCAAGACCGGTGATATCCTTGTTAAGGTCGACCCCAAATACTTTCGCCCGGCGGAAGTCGATCTCCTGATCGGCAACCCGGCCAAGGCAAAAGAGGTGCTTGGCTGGGAGGCGAAGATCGGCCTTGAAGAGCTGGTCACCGAGATGGTCCGTGTCGCGCTTCATAACGCGAAAGAGCCCCGGCGCGATATCAGGCTCGCGGTTTTCTGATGTACCGGATTGAGGGCAAACGCATCTGGGTTGCGGGACATAGAGGCATGGTAGGCCGGGCCGTGGTCCGTGCGCTGGAGAAACGTGATTGCGCCATCCTTACCGCAAGCCGCGGGGAGGCAGACCTCACCCGTCAGGCCGAAGTCGAGGCATGGATGGACGGGGCCAAACCTGATGCGGTGATCATCTGCGCAGCGAAAGTCGGCGGTATCCTTGCCAACTCGACCTGTCCCGCTGATTTCATCTACGACAATCTGATGATCGAGGCGAATATCATCCGGGCGGCGTTTGAGCAAAAGGTGGAAAAGCTCCTCTTCCTCGGGTCCAGCTGCATTTATCCGAAATTCGCTGACCAGCCGATCAGGGAAGACGCGCTTCTCACCGGCAGTCTCGAGGCCACGAATGAATGGTACGCGATCGCCAAGATCGCCGGGATCAAACTCTGCCAGGCGTATCGCAACCAGCACGGATGTGACTTCATCTCCGCCATGCCCACCAATCTTTATGGCCCCTATGACAATTTCGATCTTGAGACGAGCCACGTCATCCCGGCGCTGATGCGTAAAGCTCATGAGGCGAAACTGGCGGGCGCCGAAGTGATGGAGGTCTGGGGTTCGGGCAAGGCACGGCGGGAGTTCCTCCATGTTGATGACTGCGCCGATGGCATCCTCTTCCTGCTGGAGAACTATTCCGGCCATGAGCATGTCAATCTTGGCACCGGCTCAGATATCACCATCCGGGACCTGGCCCAGATGATTGCCGATGTCGTGGGCTTTGAAGGCGAGCTCCGGTTCGACACCAGCAAGCCTGATGGAACGCCACGGAAGGTCCTCGATATCAGCCGGATGAATGAATTGGGCTGGGGGCGCCGCATTGACTTGAAAGACGGGCTCAAGGATACGTATTGGGACTTCTTTCTCCACCAAAATCATTAATGATAGGCCTTAGCAGGTATTTGCCTTAATTGGGCGGGGCTTAGATCTTGCGTGAAGCCGTTGATTTGAAAAAGGTTTTTCCAAAATGGGTTCGTTTCGGGAAATTCGTGTTTTTGGTGCGCTAGATCAGTCCATCTTCCTTGAGGCGGCGGACAAATTCCTCGTAGGTAAGGCTCGCCTCGCTTTTGCGTTTGTCACAGTCCTCCAGGTCTTCCAAATCCTCGTTGACCAATTCCGCAGCGATTTTGGTGACTTGATCCATTGGCATTTTCTCCCTCAAAGAGATGTTGGCGAGAGCTCTGTAGTGGCCTGAAAGTTTCTCGCGGCCCTTCTCGCAGGCATCCATCGTCTTTGGACTTGTCTCACGGTCGTCGCCCAGGGCTTCTTGAAGGAGTTTGTTGCTCTCCTCTGCGGATAGGTAGCCGCTCTTCTCTGCCTCAGCAATACGATCGGACCAGTACTTTTCCTCAAGGCATTGAGCTAAATGGTCAAGCAGTTTCGCGTCGCTTGCGGAAATCATCACGGCGACGTTCCTGCCATTCCTTGTGATCGAAACCGGCGATGACTTCACGTCGTCGATGAGTTGGCCAAATCTGTTCTTGGCGTCTTTTGCAGTGTAGGTCTTCATGGATAGCCCAATAATAGCTACTGTGGCCATAGTAGCTATTATTGCTTTAAATGTCTACTTTCAGCCTGCCCGCGATCCAGTCCCTCGCGCCGTTGTAGTCGATGGTGCCGCCGGCGACGCCCTCGACAAACGTCACCGCATCGAACTTGTCGAACACCAGCTCACCACCATTGATTTCGATAAAAATGTTGCAGGTCACCCATGCCGTCCTCTTATTGCCGTCGACAAAGGTGTGGTTCTTGGCAATAGCGAAGAGGTATCCGGCCGCGAGTTCAGCCATCCCCGGATCGCCGTAAGCGGCAAGGTTTTGAGGGTAGGCGAGAGCGCTGTCCAACCCGCCAGCATCGCGAAGCCCCTCTCCGCCGCCATGCCTTGCAATCTGATCGTTGTGGACAGCCATCACCACGTCTGGCCTGACCCAGATCCAATTTCGATTATTCATCTTCAATTCTCTCTGGGTGCTTTATTTGGCGAGCGCCGCGAGGACATCCCTGTCCCTGCGCATGATTTTCTCGGCGACTTCCATCTGGCGCGCAAATTCAGGGTCCTGCGGGGTGATGCGCATGCTTCCGTCCGGCGCGTCGGTGAGGTAAAGAGTGTCGCCCTTAGCCACGTTGAGTTTGGCCAGCGCCTCCTTCGGCAGAACAACGCCTGCGGATGATCCGACGGTGGTGACTTTGAGTGCTATCATTTTTGGACTCCATGATTATCTCTTATTATAATAAATATAGTTATACAATGCAAGGGCCTTCATGCCCTACAAAATCAACTCAACTGCCATACCCTTCGGGGTTTTGGGTCTGCCAGCGCCAGGTATCGGCACACATGGCATCGAGGGAGAGTTTTGCCTCCCATCCGAGAAGGGCTTTCGCCTTTTCGATTTTGGCGTAAGAGGTGGCGATGTCACCCTTGCGGCGGGGGGCAATTTCATAAGGGATATCCCGCCCGGATGCCTTGGCGAATGCCGCGATGACTTCCATGACCGAATGCCCGCGCCCGGTGCCGAGATTAACCGCCTCAACCCCGCGATGCCGTGACGCGTAATCAAGTGCCGCGACATGGCCCGCGGCAAGGTCGCTCACGTGGATATAATCGCGGATGCCGGTGCCGTCAGGCGTGTCGTAATCATCGCCGAAGACCATGAGCTTCTCGCGCCGCCCCACCGCCACCTGGGCGATGAAGGGGACAAGGTTGTTGGGGATGCCGCGCGGGTCCTCGCCTATATCACCCGAGATATGCGCGCCGACGGGGTTGAAATAGCGGAGCAGCATCACGGATTTTTGAGGGTCGGTGGCGGCCCAATCGCGGAGGATTTCTTCGATGAAATATTTTGTTCTTCCATAGGGATTGATGGGGCTGAGAGGATGCGCCTCATCAAAGGGGAGGTAGTGCGGCTCACCATAGACGGTGGCGGAGGAGGAGAAGACGATCTGTTTGCAGCCCACCACGTCCATGGATTTCAGAAGCTGGATCGTGCCGAAGACGTTTTCCTCATAATAGGAAAGAGGTTTCAGCTCGGACTCGTCGATGGCTTTTAGTCCAGCAAAATGGATCACTGCGTCGGGCAGAAAATCTTCGATGATCCGGCGGATGGCGCCGCCGTCGGTGAGGGTGGCCTCGGCATGATCAAAGGCGCGGTTCGATAGCCGGGCCACGCGCTCAAGCGCGATGGGCGAGGAATTGGCGAAATTATCCACCACCATCGGCGTGTGATCGGCGGTCAACATCTCAAGCATGGTGTGGGAGCCGATATATCCCGCCCCGCCGGTGACCAACACGTGCATATGCACTTCCCTTGTTTGTGGGGCTTTTATGCCCCCCGGATACAAGCCCCTTATACGTTCGGGAATTATTCTAGCGGGGTGGCGGCGTCTTGGCCAGCGCGGATGATTGATCTGATGGCAGTCCTTCGCTTTGACTGCGCCTCATCAAGGTAGCGATCATTGAGTTTGAGCTGTTTCATGAAGGCTGGGTTCATCATTTTTGCTTCCATCCTGAGCCTGAATTTGAGGTCCTTGAAGTAATTCACTGAGGCGAAATAATTAGGGTCTAATAGCAAGTCCTCGTTAATGACGTCGTCAATTTCCGCAAGTAGCCCAGCCTCAAAATAGCTGGGGTTCTCCGAAAACTGCCAGTCGTATAGGGTGAGGAAGAGTTTTGCCCTTCCCTCCAATTTTTGCTCAATTTCTGCATGTGCCGCCGCCAGCTTATCTTTGGCTATTGAGTTACTGATGCCGATTTCATCCAGCCTGAGCATTTCTCTTGCCTCATCAATTTTCTCCTGTGACAACTTGGATGTTACCCCGTGGCGCGTGGCGTTCCGCGATGACCTCGCCATGCCTTCCGATGATCTTGGGCCGGTGGATTTTTGGGCATTCCTCTTATTGGCTTTGGACTGCTTACCCATCTTCATGCTCGACTACATCCTCTGCCTGTTTTGCTTCAACCGGCTGCCACATTCTGTAATCCTGAAAGAGCCTCCTTGCCCTGCGATGGAGTACCTCAATCCTCTCTTCATAATATTGAACGGACACCACGGCGCGGCGGTAGGCAAATGCCATGATTTCATCCAGGCTCAGATCTTCGCCGGCGTGTTCTTCGTCATACTTTTTGGCTCGGTCACGGATCATGATCGATCGCCAACGCTCAAGCCGATGGATTTCCCAGTGTGCTTAGACAATATCCTCGGCAATGTTTTCGCTCAGTGCGTTCCTGGGCTTAAGCGCGCCGATGATGCGTGAGCGATACGCCTCAAATTCCTCCGGTGTCTCATCGGGCATGAGGGGGAAGTTCGGCGAGATGAGCTGGGTGGCTGCTTCAAGCTTGCTGATTTGGCTCAATTTGGAAATCCTTTACCTGTTTCTTGGATAACCAATTCTAGATGATCTGGGCCTCCAAGTCATTGCCCCGGTAGGGTGAATTTGTTGCGAATAAAGGGGATATTGGGTGTATTGGTGAGTTGATCAAAATTACTTTTTGAGGATGACGCCGGGGTTGTGATCCGGCGTGCCAATAAACTCAATGCCTTGATGCTCCAGTGCAATTCTGACCTTTGCAAGATTTCCAGCTCTGTCGGCTGGCACTTCGTCTTGAGCTTCATAACGAATTAAAGTTCGCTGGTTAACACCTGAAATCTTTTCAAGATCAGAAAGAGTTATATCCAGCAAAGCTCGCGCTGCTCTGATTTGTGCACCTGTAATCAATTTTAAACCTTTATTAGTGTCATATTTTATGACATAATAATTATATGCTTGATGCTATTACAAAACCTGATTGGCGAGAGGATTTCAAGAGGCTTGATGGTGCCTACGCGCCGGCAACGCTTCGAAGCTACTTCGCCTGCTATGCTGCATTCGAGCAATGGGCAGTTGATCGCGGGTATACGCCTCTTCCTGCGAGGCCATCACTCGTCGCCGCGTATATCCAGTCAACATCTCACGATCTGAAACCTTCCACGCTTCGCAACAGGGTATGCGCCATCCGTAAAATCCACCTCCTCACAGGCCATGACGATCCAACCTATGGAGAGTTGGTAAATCTAGCCATGCGAAGGGTTCGAAGGAAAATGATTGCAAGACCCAAACAGGCGAAGGGTATCACACCGGAGTTGCTGCGAGACATCATCAACCATCAGCCAGAAAATGCCCTTGGTATTAGAAACAAAGCCCTCCTCCATGTGGGGTATGACATTCTTGCGAGGAGGTCTGAGCTGACAGCGCTCAAAATTACTGACCTTGAATTTATGGGCGACGGCGCAGCGAAGGTAATTGTCCGGCGCAGCAAGGCCGACCCGTATGGAGTTGGCAGGAGCGCGCATATCAGTAAAGACTGCACCGAAATACTGAAAAAATGGATTGAGCACCGCAACACTAATGCTGACTGGCTGTTCCAGCCTGTTTACAAGGGTGTTGCCATACCGAGATCGATTTCCTGCACCACAGTGAAGAGGCTTATCAAAAATTCGCTTAAGGAGATGGGCATCGAAGATGCAGATGCCTATTCAGGGCACTCGCTTAGGGTTGGCGCCGCACAGGAGTTGTTGCGGCGCGGGCACGCCACGTCAGCCATCATGCGCGCAGGCGGTTGGAAGAGCGTCAATGTGCTGGCTCGATATCTTGAAGAGGCAGAGGTCAATGTATGGATGTGATCCTTAGGTTTTTGAGAAAGTTTTTTCAAGCCTCTAATTGAAAGGCTCTGCAGCAAGTTTGATGCCTAAAGTTGAATGAAACCCATCTCTTCTGGCATTTCCATTTTTGTGCATGTATAAAAATGAGGTGCTTTGACGTGCTGAGGAAATAATGCCAACAATCATCCCGGTCATTTTATGCGGCGGCAGCGGCGAGCGGCTCTGGCCCCTCTCCCGCAAGAGCTACCCCAAGCAGTTCCTTGACCTCATCGGTGACGGCAGCCTTTTTCAGCAGGCGGCGACACGTCTTGGCGGGGTTGCACCGCTCGTGATTACCGGCGATGACTACCGCTTCATAGCCCGCCAGCAGCTGCAGGAAGCGGGGGTTTCCGATGCCAAGGTGATGATCGAGCCTGAGGGCAAGAACACCGCACCGGCGATCCTCGCCGCGGCCTGCCACCTTGCCGCCAATGACGCGCAGGCGATCATGATGGTGATGCCGTCGGACCACTACATCCTCGATGCCAAAGCGTTTGCGGCGATGGCAGAGAAAGCGGCGGCCAATCTTGGTAAGGGGCTGATCATATGTTTCGGGATCAAGCCCGACCGGCCGGAGACAGGATATGGATATATCAGGCTGGGGGATTGGGGCGGCGCGATCACGCCGGTTAAGGCTTTCACCGAAAAACCTAATGCTGAGATGGCCGAGGCCTTTATTGAAGATGGCAGTTATCTCTGGAATGCGGGGATCTTCATGATGCGGGCCGGTGCGTTACTTGATCTCGCGGCAGAGCTCCAGCCAGAGATGCTGGAGGCGGTGCGGCGTGCGGTCGAAAACTCGGCCAGGGATCTTGATTTTCTGCGGCTTGACCCGGCGGCGTGGAGTGAAGTGCAATCGGAAAGCTTTGATTATGCCTTCATGGAAAAAGCGCCGCAGATTGGATGCATGGCGTTCAGCGGCGCATGGTCTGATCTCGGCGACTGGCAGGCGGTGGCGCGCGAGCAGGCGGTGGATGGCGCGGGCAATATCCTCCATGGCGCGGCGCACCAGATCGACAGCGAAAACACTCTCCTATGGGCTGCGAAGGAGAGCCAGGTGCTGACGGGCATTGGCCTTAAAGACGTGATGGCGGTGGCGATGGGCGATGCCGTGATGGTGGCAGACCGGGCGCGGGCGCAAGACGTCAAGGCCATTGTGGCCAAGCTGAAAGACGGCGGGGTGGATCAGGCCATATCAAGGGAACGGGAGAACCGGCCCTGGGGATGGTTTGAGACGATCGCAAGAAGCGAGCATTTCCATGCCAAGATCCTCCATGTTGATCCGGACGGACGACTTTCGCTCCAGAGCCACCGGCACCGGTCTGAGCATTGGGTGGTGGTGAAGGGTGTCGCCACCGTGGTGCGCGGGGATGAGGAATTTGTGCTGCAGGCGAATGAGAGCATCTATATCCATGTTGGTGAGAAGCACCAGCTCAGGAATGAGGGTTCGGGTGAGCTTGAGATCATCGAGGTCCAGACGGGGAGCTATTTCGGGGAGGATGATATCGTGAGGTTTGATGATTTATATTTGCGAGAATGAAGTTATTAACTCCATTTTTATCGATAGCCATTGACATCTTAAAGCCTTGCGTTCAATCTCTGAACACGTATTGAACGGCTTGGGATGTTTCTCATGTCGTGCGGTAGCGTGAATACATTTTGAAAGCATCTTCCTGAAGGCTCATTCGGTCATGCAACGAGAACTCGAAATCAGATTGATGAACGCCCTTGAAACGGAGCCAAGGCAATCGCAACGCCGCCTTTCTGAGGCCTGTGATGTGAGCCTTGGGACAATTCATTTCTGCCTCAATGCATTGATCGAAAAAGGCTTTGTCAAAGCACAGAATTTCAGGAACGCGAAAAATAAACTGGCCTATGCTTATGTTCTGACACCTTCAGGCATCAATCACAAACGGAAGATCACCATCGCATTTTTGAAAAGAAAGAAGCGCGAATTCGACACCCTGAAAAAGGAAATAGCATTGCTTGAAAATGACCTGAAGCAAAGAGAGCGCCAAGGATGAGCCTGAGCACCGACAAAATATGGGCGGCCGTGAACGTGAAGCCGAACCAGGCCAATAAAGCCGAGGCAAACCTGACGCAGCAGGGGTTTGATTTTCTCGCGCCAAGGATCAACGTTACAAAACGGCAGCAGAACAGGTTTATCAACCGATTGGATCTGTTTTTCCCGGGCTATATCTTTGTCCATATTGACACCACCACCGATGATGCCCGCAAGGTGCGCTCGACTTACGGTGTTTCCAATATCGTCAGGGTTGGGGATCGCATCGGCGCACTACCCGACGCCTTTATTGAAGCGATGAGCAACAGCACCCATGAAATCCACAATCAGACCAGTATTGACCTTACCCCGGGACAGAAGGTGGAGATTGCCAGGGGCCCGTTTGCAGGGCTTGTTGCCGAACTTATCAGGGTGGATGCCAACCAGCGCGTCAAATGCCTCTTTGATTTGATATCCGGGAAAGTCAGCGTATCGCTCGCCGCTAAAGATCTGATTTTGGTTGAGTAAGTGTCCTTAATCTTAATTTCTGCCCGGTAATGGGATTTAGCGGGCAGTCAGGTGCTGGAATGTACAGAGTTTATGATGGCTGCAATGATTGAATGCGATAATAGCCATTATCGGTATTTTTGCATCAGTATGACTCAAGCGCCACTTAAAACCATAATAATTAATTAAATCAATATGTTAACTAACGTTCAAAAAAGAGCCGTGATTGACTTGGCAAAAGCTGCCGGCGAGAAAATCATGGCGATTTACGCGCACGATTTTGATGTTCATTATAAAGACGACTCTAGTCCCTTAACCCAAGCTGACCTAGCTTCGCATCACTGCATTGTTGATGGATTAAGCGAGTTAACACCGCAGATACCCGTACTTTCAGAAGAGTCATCAGGCGACGAAAAGCGTAACCGCATGAGTTGGGAAACCTACTGGCTGATTGACCCGCTTGATGGTACGAAAGAGTTTGTCAAAAAGAACGGCGAATTCACGGTTAACATCGCGCTAGTGACTAATCATCAACCAGTGTTCGGTGTTGTTTATGCACCTGCACTTGAGGTGACGTATTGGGGCGGTAAATCTTCGGGTGCTTTTAAAGCCGAAGGCGGCATTGAGCAAGCCATAACAGTTAGACCGAGATCTGCAAACAGTGCTGATTGGGTCGTGGTGGGTAGTCGATCGCATCAGTCAGATGAGTTTAAAGCCTTCATGAAAGACTATGCGGATGCTGAGATTGTTTCGATGGGAAGCTCATTGAAACTGTGTCTTGTTGCAGAGGGTAAAGCCGATTTATATCCACGACTTGGGTTGACCTCTGAGTGGGATACCGCCGCATCTCAGGCCGTGGTTGAAGCCGCTGGCGGTCAAGTATTGGCTTTTCCTGAAATGAAGCCGCTTGGCTGTAATCAAAACGCAAACTCGTTATTAAATCCTCATTTTTTAGTGTGCGCATCGCCGCTGTAATTGCTTAAGAAGGCTATGAATAATAAAAGTACAAATGTAGTCTGGGAGAAGTCACTGATCACACGACAAGATCGTGAAGCGCTGAATGGACATAAGTCTTTTGTGCTTTGGTTTACCGGTCTGTCAGGTTCAGGTAAGTCAACGCTTGCACATGCCGTTGAGAAAAAACTTCATGAGAAAGGCTGTCGCACCTTTGTGCTAGATGGGGATAACGTGCGACATGGTCTGTCGTCGAACTTAAGCTTTTCAGAGGACGACAGAAAAGAAAACATACGCCGCATTGGGGAAGCCGCAAAGCTAATGACCGAAGCAGGCATCATTGCTTTAACGGCATTCATTAGCCCATTTAGAGCTGACCGTGAGATGGCGAGAAACCTATTTCCTCATGGTGAGTTTATTGAGGTGTATTGCAATGCCTCGCTAGAGGTTTGTGAAAGTCGTGATGTTAAAGGGCTATACAAAAAAGCAAGGGCTGGCGAGATAAAAAATTACACGGGTGTCGATTCCCCCTATGAAGCCCCCATTAATCCAGAGATATCAGTGGCATCGGGTTCTGAGGAACTTGATCTATGTGTTGAGCAGATCCTAGAGACTCTAAGAACCAAAGGGTTAATTTCTTCATGAAAATTGCGGTTGTGGGTACAGGCTATGTGGGACTCTCTAATGCAGTGTTATTAGCGCAGCATCATGATGTGGTTGCCCTCGATATCATTCCAGAAAAAGTCGAGCTGATTAACCAGCATAAATCACCCATCGTCGATGCCGAGATTGAAGATTTTCTAGCGAATCGTGAGCTGAATCTCAAAGCAACAACAGATAAGCAAGAAGCGTACTCGGGCGCTGAGTATGTCGTGATTGCCACACCAACAGACTATGACCCAGTAACCAATTACTTTAACACCGGGTCGGTTGAAGCAGTTATTCGTGATGTGAAGAGCGTGAATCCTGAGGCGGTGATGATTATCAAGTCAACGATCCCAGTGGGCTATACGCAGAAGCTAATGGATAGTACGGACTGTAAGAATCTTATCTTCTCGCCAGAGTTTTTGCGTGAAGGGAAAGCGCTTTATGACAACCTGTATCCATCCCGCATTATTGTGGGGGAGCGATCAGATCGCGCCCAAAGGTTTGCTGATTTGTTGGTAGAGGGTGCTATCAAGAAAGATATTGATGTCTTACTTACTGACCCAACTGAAGCAGAAGCGATCAAGCTGTTTGCCAATACCTATCTTGCGATGCGTGTTGCCTACTTCAATGAGCTCGATACCTATGCTGCAGTGCATGGCTTAGATAGTCGTCAGATCATCGAAGGTGTCGGGCTAGATCCGCGTATTGGGTCTCATTACAACAATCCAAGCTTTGGTTATGGTGGCTATTGCTTGCCAAAAGATACCAAGCAGCTTCGTGCAAATTACAGTGAAGTACCACAGAACTTGATCCAAGCGATTGTGGACTCAAATACCACGCGTAAGGATTTTGTTGCTGATAGCATTATTGCAAGGCAGCCAAAGATTGTAGGTGTGTATCGTCTGATTATGAAATCAGGCTCAGATAACTTCCGTGCATCGTCAATCCAAGGCGTGATGAAGCGCATCAAAGCAAAAGGAATTGAGGTTGTTGTATACGAGCCAGTGCTGACCGAAGATGAGTTCTTTAATTCGCGAGTGATAAAAGATCTCGAAGAATTCAAAAAGATCAGTGATGTGATCATTGCGAATCGTAGGAGCGATGAGCTCGCTGATGTGGATGCGAAGATTTATACCCGCGATTTGTTTGGGGGTGATGCATGAAGATATTCATAGCAGGCCATCGCGGCATGGTGGGTTCGGCCATTCTCAGAAAGCTCGCCCTGGACCCCAACGTTGAAATCGTCACCCGTAATCGCAACGAACTTGATTTAACCAATCAGTCTGCTGTGGATGCCTTTTTTGCCAATTCGAAGATAGACGAGGTCTATCTAGCCGCAGCTAAGGTCGGCGGCATATATGCTAATACTACTTTCCCTGCTGAATTTATTTATGAAAATATAATAGTAGAAGCTAATGTTATTAACTCTTCCTTCAAGCACGGTGTTAAAAAGTTGCTCTTTTTGGGCTCAAGTTGCATATACCCCAAGCTTGCTGATCAGCCGATGCGTGAGGAGGCCCTACTCACCGGCTCACTTGAGTATACCAATGAGCCCTACGCCATCGCGAAGATAGCCGGGATAAAGCTCTGTGAGAGTTACAACCGCCAGTACGGTAACTCACATGGGATCGATTACCGCAGCGTGATGCCAACTAACCTCTACGGCCCTGGTGATAACTATCATCCAGAAAACTCTCACGTCATCCCTGCGCTGATTCGTCGGTTTCACGAGGCGAAGGTCAACGACGCACCTGAGGTAGCTATCTGGGGTAGCGGAACGCCCAAGCGTGAGTTTTTACACGTCGACGATATGGCCGCGGCGAGCATTCACGTGATGAATCTTGATAATGACCTTTACCAACAACACACTCAGCCGACGCTAAGTCACATTAATGTTGGCTATGGCAGTGATGTCAGTATCGCCGAGCTTGCTGTTTTGATCGGGGAAACCGTTGGCTACAAAGGTAGAATTATCTACGACAGCCGCAAGCCTGATGGCACACCGCGCAAGCTGATGGACAGTTCGCGTCTAAATACACTTGGGTGGCAGGCAAGCATCACTTTAGAAGAAGGCCTTGACTCGGCCTACAAAGATTTTTTGACAGCAGGAACACGTTTAGATGGATAACAAAGTCGCACTGATTACCGGTATCACAGGCCAAGATGGCGCCTACCTCGCAGAGTTTCTACTGGGTAAGGGTTATACGGTCCATGGCATTAAACGTCGCACCAGCTTATTCAACACCGATCGCATTGATCACCTTTACCGCGACCGTCACGAGAAAGACGTTAAGTTCTTTTTGCACCACGGCGACCTGACCGATAGCTCAAGCTTGATTCGTATTATCCAAGAGGTTCAGCCAGATGAGGTTTACAACTTAGCTGCACAGAGCCACGTCGCGGTAAGTTTTGAAGAACCCGAATACACAGCTAACTCTGATGCACTGGGTGCGCTGCGTATTTTGGAAGCGATACGAATCCTTGGCCTTGAAAAGAAAACTAAGTTCTACCAGGCGAGCACATCTGAGCTCTACGGCTTAGTGCAAGAGATTCCGCAGAAAGAAACCACGCCGTTTTATCCACGCAGTCCCTACGCGGTCGCGAAGCTATATGCCTACTGGATTACGGTTAATTATCGTGAAGCTTATGGCATGTACGCCTGTAACGGCATCCTGTTTAACCACGAATCTCCTATCCGAGGCGAGACCTTTGTTACCCGAAAGATTACCCGTGCGCTGGCGCGTATCAACTTGGGTCTTCAGGATTGTGTGTACCTGGGCAACATGGACGCCAAACGCGACTGGGGGCATGCCCGTGACTATGTGGAGATGCAGTGGTTGATGTTGCAGCAAGAAACGCCTGAAGACTTTGTTATCGCTAGCGGCGTACAATACTCGGTTCGTGACTTTGTTAATGCGGCGGCTAAAGAGCTCGGCATGACAGTTCGCTGGGAAGGTTCTGGTGTCGATGAAAAAGGCTACTGGATCAAGGATGATGGTGAGGTGATGATCGTTGCGGTTGATCCACGCTACTTCAGACCAACCGAAGTTGAGACGCTCTTAGGTGATCCTTCTAACGCAAAAGCTAAACTTGGCTGGGAGCCCAAGACCACCTTTGATGAGTTGGTGGCCGAGATGGTTCAGGAAGATCTTAAGATCGCAAAACGTGATGAGATTGTAAAAGATCATGGTTTTGCCGTGATGGAATACAACGAATAACGCTTCAATGAATGTCTTACCTGTCATTATCGCCGGTGGCTCAGGCACGCGTTTGTGGCCACTGTCACGCTCGGGCTTCCCTAAGCAATTTTTAGCTCTGGGGGGTAACGAAACCCTGTTCCAGAAGGCCTGTTTACGCTGCGCATCACTTTCTGGCGATCAGATCGCAAACAATGCTCCCGTTATTGTGACCAACGAAGAGCATCGCTTCTTGGCCGCTGAGCAATTACGCGAAATCAAGATCAATGGAACGTTGTTGTTAGAACCCGTGGGTCGTAATACCGCACCTGCTATGACGCTTGCGGCACTGCACGCACAAGCATCAGGCGATCCGATTCTTTTTGTGACGCCTGCCGATCAAACGATTCAAGACGATTTTGCCTTTCAGCAAGCTGCGACTAAGGCAATCGAGTTAGCTAGTGATGGCGCGCTAGTGGTGCTGGGTATAAAACCAGACTCAGCGCATACCGGCTATGGCTATATTAAAGCTAATCTCAATGATGCCACTGTAGAGCAATTTGTTGAAAAACCCGACGGACCTACTGCCGAGCAGTATCTTAGTGATGGTAGCTACTTTTGGAACGCGGGCATGTTCGTGGTCAAGGCATCAGTTTGGTTAAATGCCATTGAAACCTTCCGCGACGATATTGCCAAGGCAACCAACAAGGCCTGGGCTGATCATTCTGCGGATGGTTATTTTACCCGTCCCAATAAGGCACTCTTTGAGCAAATACCTGCTGAGTCGGTGGACTACGCCGTCATTGAAAAGTTACCCGGCAGTGATATTCCCATCAAAATGGTGCCACTAGATGCGGGCTGGAATGACTTAGGTTCCTGGGATGCCGTTTGGCACACGACGCCAACTAATAGTGATGGCAATGCCCTGCAGGGCGATGTGCTTTGTGTTGATTCAACTGATAGCTATGTTAACGCCTCAAGCCGCATGGTGAGCTTAGTCGGTATCGATAACGTTATCGTTGTCGAAACCGCAGACGCGGTACTTGTCGCCGATAAAGAGCGCTCTCAAGATGTTAAGAAGGTCGTTGAGCAACTCAAAGCTGAATGTCGCGAAGAGTCGGACCTGCATCGCAAGGTCTGCCGCCCATGGGGCTGGTATGACAGCATTGATGAGGGTGATCGTTTCAAAGTGAAACGCATACAAGTTGCGCCTGGCGCTAGCCTTAGTCTTCAGAAACACTATCAGCGTGCTGAACACTGGATCGTTGTTAAAGGCACCGCAGAAGTTACCTGTGGTGATCAGGTGATCACACTGACTGAGAATCAGTCGACCTACATACCCTTAGGTGAAGTTCATCGCCTCGCTAACCCAGGCAAAACACCCTTAGAGATCATTGAAGTTCAATCAGGCAGCTATCTTGGTGAAGATGACATCGTCCGCTTTGAAGATAATTACGGGCGATGAAAGTCTTAATATCAGACCTCGCCGATAAAGCGAATATCAAGTTTGGCACCAGTGGGCTGCGTGGCCTAGTGACTGACTTATCGGATGAGGTTTGCTTTGCCTATACACAAGCCTTTCTGCAATCCACGCCGATTAAACATAAGCGTGTTGTCATTGGGCACGATCTTCGTCCCTCAAGCCCACGAATCACTCAAGCCTGTATAACAGCTGCTGAGCAGCTGGGTTTTACGTGCGAGTATGTTGGTGCGCTACCAACACCGGCGCTAGCCCACTTTGGCATACAGAATAACATCCCTGGGATTATGGTCACCGGTAGTCATATCCCATTTGATCGCAATGGCATCAAGTTTTACCGCCTAGATGGTGAGATATCGAAAGACGACGAGCAGTCCATCATGGACTCGACTGTGTCTTTACCAGATTCGATTGAGCGACTTGAGTTGCCCGAAATTAACTCAGCAGCATCCGAGCTGTATTTAACTCGTTACACATCTTTGTTTGCACCGGACTTCTTAAAGGGCAAAACAATCGCGATCTATGAGCACTCCGGCGTGGCGCGTGATTTATTAAGCACCCTGTTTAAGGCGCTTGGCGCTGAAGTAATTTCGTTGGGTCGCTCAGATACGTTTGTGCCCATCGATACTGAAGCAGTTCGACAAGAAGATATCCAACAAGCTAAGGCATGGGCTGCGGAGCATCACTTTGACATGCTTGTCTCAACCGATGGTGATGCAGATAGACCACTTATCGCAGATGAGCATGGTGAGTTCTTACGCGGCGACATAGTTGGCATTCTTTGTGCGCAGTATTTAAAGGCTTCACATGTCGCAACGCCGGTGAGTAGTAACACCGCAGTCGAAAAGTCAGGACTCTTTAAATCAATAACACGAACCAAAATTGGCTCGCCCTATGTGATTGAGGCCATGGATATTTTGAAGAATGAACACCTGGGCGAGGTTATCGCAGGCTATGAGGCGAATGGTGGATTTCTACTCGGCTCAGAGACTCGGATGAATAATTTTCCTCTTATGGCACTTCCCACTCGCGACGCGATATTGCCGATGATTGCCTTGCTGGGATTATCCGAGGAAATTCAAAAGCCAATCTCTAAACTAACTGAGTCGTTGCCCAAGCGCTATACGGCCAGTGATCGCATACAAGATATACCTACTAACGTAAGTCAGCAGTTAATTGCCTCGTTAATAGATAACTATGAAGCAATGATTGACATGTTGTTACCCAATGCAACGCAACTTCTATCAATAGATCGAACCGATGGCTTACGTGTTGAATTTGATACGAGTGATATTGTTCACTTAAGAGCTTCTGGCAATGCGCCAGAATTAAGAATCTACATTGAATCTTGCGCGATAGATAAAGCTGAAAAGTTGTTATCTTCAGTCATTAATTGCATTGAAGAATATTTTTTATCTAAAGCTTAGGTTGAGAGAAATTTTAATTATGGTTAAAGAAATATTTATAGATGAAATATTGTCAGCAATAATTATTAAGAATGACTTCTTTTGCGAAGGTATTGATTTTTTCACGCCAGAGGATTTTTCTCAGCAACTGGGGTATATGAATCGTCCAAAGGGTTATGTCATACCCCCGCATGTGCATAATGCAGTTCCCAGAGAGGTAAGCTTTACCAAAGAAGTGTTGTTTATAAAGTCTGGTCTTGTGCGAGTTGATTTTTATGGTGAAGACCAAAGTTATCAAGAAAGCCGAATTTTAAAAAGTGGTGATGTCATTCTGCTTGCATTTGGCGGACATGGTTTTGAGATGATAGAGCCAAGTGAGATTATTGAGGTGAAACAAGGACCTTATGCTGGTGATAACGATAAAACAAGATTCAATTCTGTTTCGAGCGATTTAGTAGTGATTAAGGATTGACCAAATGACATCTGTTTTCGATAAATACAGTGCTTATTATGATCTACTTTATAAAGATAAGAACTACAAAGAAGAAACGAATTACATTTATGAATTACTCAACAAGTTTGGGGTTTCCTCAGGGGGGCTTTTAGAGTTTGGTTCAGGAACAGGCATTCACGCCAGAATGTTAGGTGATCTTGGGTATTATGTTCATGGTATCGAAATGAGTCATGGGATGGTCGCTAGGGCTTCTGTGAATGAGCAGTTTTCATGTCAGCAGGGTGATATCACCAAGGTAAAACTAAATAAAAAATTTGATGCGGTTTTATCGCTTTTTCATGTCATGAGTTACTTAAGTGAGAATCAGGCGTTGAATTCAGCCTTTAGAAATGCTGCTGATCATTTAAACCCAGGGGGTATTTTCATTTTCGATTTTTGGTATCTGCCCGCAGTATTAACCCAAAAGCCTGATGTTAGGGTTAAGAGAATGGCCGACGATAAACTTGAGGTTACTCGTATTGCTGAACCTGTCATGAAAGAAAATTCAAATATTGTTGAGGTAAATTATGAAGTGTTTGTCCGGAGTATGGCCTCGGGTGATGTCGAGAATTTTTCCGAATCGCATAACATGAGATATTTGTCGTTACCTGAGATTGACCTTTTCGCAAAAAATAATGGGTTTGAGCGCATTCTCTCAGAGGAGTTTTTAACTGGCTATGCACCATCTTCATCAACCTGGGGAGTATGTGTTGCTCTTAGGAAGATATAAGAATGTCTAAATTTATCCCTGTTAATGAGCCTCTACTTGATGGTAATGAAAAAAAATATCTAGCTGAATGTATCGATACTGGATGGATATCTTCGGAAGGCCCGTTCGTTAAACGTTTTGAAGAAGAGTTTGCTGAAAGGGTAGGTAGAAAGCACGCAATTGCCGTGACAAACGGTACCGCTGCGATTGATGCTGCGATTGAGGCACTTGGTGTTGGCAATGGGGATGAGGTGATCCTACCCTCATTTACGATTATTTCATGTGTGTTGCAGATTATTAGATCGGGTGCTCGTCCAATCTTTGTTGATAGTGATCCAGTCACTTGGAACATGGACGTAACTAAAGTAGAAGAGTTAATTACGCCAAAAACTAAAGCCATTATGGCAGTGCATATCTATGGTTTACCCGTAGATATGAATCCTCTTTTGGAGTTGTGCAAAAAGTACCATATTAAGTTGATTGAAGACGCTGCTGAAATGATTGGGCAAACATACAGAAATCAGCCGTGTGGATCTTTTGGCGACATAAGTACAGTCAGTTTTTATCCAAACAAACATATTACTACCGGTGAGGGTGGGATGATTCTCACGGATGATGATGATTTGGCTGATGCTTGCCGATCTTTGAGAAATTTATGTTTTCTACCTGGAAAGCGCTTTATCCACGAAAAGCTTGGTTGGAATCTACGGATGACAAATCTGCAGGCGGCGGTGGGTGTTGCACAGCTAGAGCAATTGGATCGCTTTATAGAAAAAAAACGATGGATTGGCGGTCTTTATAACGATCTATTTTCATCGGTGAAGGGCATACAGTTGCCGCTTAGAAAAACCGATTACGCTGAAAATATTTACTGGGTGTATGGGGTGCTATTAATAGATAAGCGTTTCCAGTTAGATGATGTGATAAAAAAACTATCAAATGCTGGAATTGGGACAAGACCTTTTTTCGGCCCGTTACATAATCAACCAGTAATTAAGCGCCTGGGTTTAGTTAGTGATCAAGTCTTACCTGTTGCGGAAAACCTCTACGATCGAGGATTTTATCTGCCTTCTGGACTGGGTATTTCAGCTGAACAAATTTCGATTGTTGCAGACGTAATGTTTAAGATTTTTTCTGATACTGGAGAGTTATGAAATTTTTAGTCACTGGCGGCGCAGGTTTCATAGGCTCTGCTGTCATTCGTCATTTGATTAATGAAACTGATGCCCAGGTACTTAATCTCGATAAGCTCACGTATGCCGGTAACCTCGATTCTCTACTTGATGTGGATTCATCTGATCGATACCAGTTTGTTCAAGCCGATATCTGTGATTCGGCAGCTGTCCGTAATATCTTTTTTAATTTTAAGCCGAATGTGGTGATGCATCTGGCGGCCGAGAGCCATGTCGATCGTTCCATTGATGGTCCTTCTGAGTTTATTCAGACTAACATTGTCGGTACTTATACATTATTAGAAGCGGCACGTGAGTATTGGTCTTGTTTGGCTGATGAGGATAAGGCCTCTTTTCGCTTTCACCATGTCTCAACCGATGAGGTTTACGGCGATTTAGAAGGCACGGATGATTTGTTCTTAGAGACAACATCCTATGAGCCGAGCTCCCCGTACTCCGCCTCAAAAGCGAGCTCCGATCATTTAGTCCGTGCTTGGAACCGTACCTACGGTTTACCCATTGTTATTACTAACTGTTCTAACAACTACGGTCCTTATCAGTTCCCTGAGAAGCTGATCCCTCACATGATCCTCAATGCTATCTCTGGTAAGTCATTACCCATATATGGTGATGGCCTGCAGATCCGTGACTGGCTGCATGTAGAAGATCATGCAAGAGCCCTGGTCAAAGTAGCCTTAGAGGCCAAGGATGGTGAGACATATAACATCGGTGGGCATAACGAGGTGGCTAACATTTATGTGGTACGCACACTCTGTGGCTTGCTTGAAGAGCTTGTACCTAACAAGCCTGAAGGTGTTGAGCGTTACGAGGATTTGATCGTGTATGTCAAAGACCGTCCGGGTCATGATGTGCGCTATGCCATTGATGCCTCAAAGATCGAGCGTGATCTTGGCTGGACACCGCAAGAGACTTTTGAAACAGGTTTGCGCAAGACCGTTGAGTGGTATTTAAGCAATCAAAACTGGTGGCAACGTGTGCTCGATGGTGACTATCGCTTAGGTCGATTAGGTGAGGGTGCCTAAATGAAAGGAATTATTTTAGCAGGCGGTTCCGGCACTCGCTTGTATCCCATCACCAAAGGCATCTCCAAGCAACTTTTACCCATTTACGACAAGCCAATGATTTATTACCCGCTGAGTGTGCTGATGCTAGCGGGGATTCAAGATGTTTTGATTATCACCACTACCGAAGATCAAGCCGGATTTATGCGTATGCTGGGTGATGGCAAGGCGTTTGGCGTCAATCTCAGCTATGCCATCCAGCCCAGCCCGGATGGTCTCGCGCAAGCCTTTACGATTGGTGAAGACTTTATTGGCAACGACAGCGTGTGTTTAGTGCTTGGCGACAATATCTTCTGGGGACAAGGCTTTACACCCATTCTCAAACGCGCGTCAAGCCGTCCAACGGGCGCGACTGTCTTTGGCTACCAAGTCAAAGACCCGGAACGCTTTGGTGTCGTGGCGTTTGATGAAAACAAAAAAGCCATCAGCATCGAAGAAAAGCCAACTCAACCCAAATCCAATTTCGCGGTGACCGGCTTGTATTTTTACGATAATGATGTCGTAGAAATGGCGAAAGAAGTGAAGCCCAGCCACCGAGGCGAACTCGAAATCACCACCATCAACCAGATGTACATGGAACGCGGTGATCTCAATGTCGAACTGCTAGGCCGTGGCTTTGCCTGGCTCGACACCGGTACCCACGAAAGCCTGCTTGAAGCCGCCATGTTTGTCGAAACCATCGAAAAACGCCAAGGCTACAAAATCGCCTGTTTAGAGGAAATCGCCTGGCGCAACGGCTGGCTCAGCAATGACCAAGTCGCGCAAACCGCGCAAGCCCTCAGCAAAAATGGCTATGGGCAATATCTAGCGGACTTAATCAAATGAACAACGAAATCACTATTCATGAAGTGCAATCTAAGTTCATTCAACTGAACAACCAGCAAATGCTGTTGGACAGTGATATTGCTCAGCTATACTAAGTCGAAACCAAACGTATCAATGGAGCCGTTAAAAAAACCCAGAAATTTCCGCAAGGTTATATCGTTGAATTAACTGACGATGACTGGTTAAGTTTAAGGTCGAAAATTTCGACCTTAAAATCAGAGGGGCAAGGACAACACACAAAATACAAGCCCAAAGCCTTTAGCGAAAAAGGCTTGTACATGCTTGCCACCATTCTTAAAAGCAAGCGTGCGACCGAAACCACCCTGGCTATCATCGAAGCCTTCAGCAAACTGCGCCAACTCACTCGTGTGGTGTCCCAAATCAGTTCACAAGAAACGACCCCGGACGAGCAAAAAGCCCTAATGACTCAAAGCGGAGAACTTTTAGCTGAAATCATCGATGACGGACTCACTACAACCGACAGTGAAACCACCTTTGAGCTGAACTTTGCCGTATTAAAGCTAAAACATACTATCAAGCGAAAACAAAATGATCCCTGTCACCAAAGCTTATTTACCCAATAAAGAAAAATACAAAGCCTATGTGCACCGTATTTATGAAACCGCAAACCAAAGTGTTGCAGCAATGCAATTCAAAATTAAAAACCACCAGGCCTGGTTATGAGCAAAAAAATCCTCCATATTGCCAACAGCGATAAATTTATTCCGCCGTTTATCGAGTTTGTTAAAGAACACTTCGAGTTTAGCGAACATGAATTTCTGCTCACCGATGGCATGGCTAAAGACCAGTTAAAACCCCATGTGAATGTCCAACTGGCTAAAAGAACCATCCTAGGGCTACTAAAACACTACGGGCAAGCCGTGATTAAAATGCACCAAGCCAAAAAAGTTATCTTGCATGGCTTGTTTGATATTAAGCTGGTTTGCATCCTATTCTGCATGCCATGGCTGCTTAAAAAATGCTATTGGGTCATGTGGGGTGGCGATTTATTTGTGTACCAACTTGGCGAACGCAATTGGAAATGGAAGAAGCGTGAGTTTTTTCGCCGGCCGGTGATTAAAAAGATGGGACATTTGGTGGACTACATGAAAGGCAATTACGAACTTGCGCAACAATGGTATGGCGCAAAAGGCGAATGTCACGAATGCTTCATGTACACCAGCAACCTCTACAAAGAATACGATGTACCACACAAACAACATAGCGGCATTAATATCTTGGTGGGCAATTCCGCCGACCCAAGCAATAATCACTTAGAGGTGTTTGATAAACTCGAAGCCTTTAAAGACCGAGACATCAAAATCTACGCGCCTTTGACTTATGGTAACCAAGACTATGCCAAAAGCATCATTGAAGAAGCAAAGCAGCGCTTTGGCGATAAATTTGAAGCGCTAACCGAACACATGCCGTTTAACCAGTACATTGAATTTTTAGGCAAAATTGACATCGCTATTTTCAACCACAAACGGCAACAAGCGATGGGCAATACCATTACGCTGTTGGGTTTAGGTAAAAAAGTGTTTATGCGGCAGGATACGGTTCAATATAAATTCTTATCAGAGCATCATATCCAAATCTTTAAAATTGAAGATATTGAATGTAAAGATACATTCTATATTGATATATATATGGATGCTAACAGGTTCAAGATAAAAGAATTGTTTTCAATAAATGTATTAAAAAACTGCTTAAGCGAATGTCTGCTATGAAGAAAGTGCTAGTGATTGGTGTTGGTAAATGGCAAGTCCCAATTGTTCAAAAACAAAAAAATGTAAACTCTGGTCTCATCGCTTCATGCTATATCTGAGTCGAATCTGATTTGCGGCTTGAGGTTAATATTTGGATGAATATACTCAAGTTCATTGAGAAATTTTTTGGCTATGGTCCTATTACAGAGAAAATTGTTGCCATTTTCTCTTTGTTTGGCTCATTTTCTTTTTTTAGGATACTGTTAACACCTGTTAATAAACGTATTTTTGTATCTTGTGGCCTCCCCTCTTATATATCAAACATAAATAGTGTACTTACAAGCCTTCATAAAGAAGGCTACAGAATTTTTATTTTTCCCGAGTGGCTGAAAGATTCGAACCTTGATGCTCAGTTGAGGGAGGTTATGAGCGGATGCTTTTTGATCTGCAATAACTCTTCCAGGATTTTGCCTTTATTTGAGTCGTTTGTTTTTTTATCGAGTGTTTCAGGTAAGCATTATTACTTTCCTCGTAAAACACCCAGGTATTATTACTTTCATTCTGTGGCTGGGCTTGATGGTTTTGTTAAGGGTGGGTTTGATTCTTATCATGTTTTCTTAACAGCTACAATACAACAGTATGATGAGTTGATCGAAAGGTTTCAGTCAGAAAAAAAGTTTGGGAAAAGGGTATTGAAGGTTGGATACCCAAAGCTCGATGATTTGCGAAAAAGGGTGGCTGATGTGTCGACAGTGTATAGTCACGATAAGCCAAAAGTTTTGTACGCTCCAACATATTCAAATGATACAATTTATAAAAATTTATCATCGCTACCAAAGTCTGTTGAAATAATAGAATCTCTTCTTTCTTCAGGCTTCTCTGTCGTTTTTCGGCCTCATCCTTTGAGTATTAGGCATGGTTTAAATCGAGTTCTTTTTGAGAATATAAAAAAGAGATTTTCGACGTTTGATTTTGTGTTTGATACATCTGTTGATTATTTTAATTCGTATTTAGATTCCTGTATTATGGTTACTGATGTTTCAGGTACTGCAATTACTTATAGATATGCATTTGATAAGCCAGTGATTTTTTATTGTGAAGATCACTCACTTGCACAGCAAGCGCTATCAGGAATCGAAATTTTAGGCCCTTTGGTCGCTGAAACTAACAAGCTTTCAATTGAAATAATTTCTTGCCTTGAGTTGAACGATAGAGTGGCGACTACAGAGTCTTATGTTTTTAATTTAGATAACTCGAAGTCAATTTTTTTAAATGCAATTATGGATCATAGGCTTAATTAAATGGTTATTTGGATTACTGGGCTATCTGGTGCCGGAAAGTCGACCTTGGCCCAAGAAGTCGTTGCTCGTTTGCGCGCTGAAGGCGAAGCTGTGGTTATGCTCGATGGAGATGAGCTTCGAGAGGTTTTTGGAGCGGTTGCGGCAAATGCTGCCAATCATGGGCGTGAAGGACGTTTGGCGTTAGCGGTGCAATACTCGCATCTATGCCGCGTTATCGCAGCACAAGGGTTTACAGTGGTGATTGCCACCATTTCACTTTTTCGCGAAGTACACACCTGGAATCGTGCGTACCTTCCCGGCTATTTAGAAGTTTATTTGAAGGTGCCGCTCGATGAACTACGTCGCCGTGATCCCAAGGAGATTTACCGTCGCTTCGATGCGGGTGAACTGACTCATGTGGCTGGGCTTGATTTGCCTATCGATGAACCTGAAGCTGCTGATTGGGTCGTGGAGTTTGATCCGGGCCACTCAGTTGCAAATCTAGCAGATGAATTACTACTGATTTTAAAAACGGAGAAGCGTAATGACTCAAACACTTAAAGCCGGTGATTTTACCGGCCTGGCAAAAGATTACTCTGAACATCGGCCGGACTACTGTCCTTCGGTACTCAAAGCCTTGTTGGGCTTGATAAGCGAGCCCGCGTCTGATGTTGATTTTGTAGATGTGGGAGCAGGTACTGGTATTTGGAGCCGTATGGTTTTTGATGCGGGTGTTAAAAGTGTCACGGCGGTTGAACCAAATGACGATATGAGGGTTAACGGTATTGCTGACACTCAGAAAACAAGCATTCGATGGATGGCAGGTAGCGCAGAAGAAACAGGCTTATCTGATGCTTCTGCTGATTGGTTGTCTATGGCTTCAAGTTTTCATTGGGCTGATTTTGATAAAGCTACTCAGGAGTTTCACCGCGTGCTGCGGCCTGGTGGTCGTTTCACTGCGCTCTGGAATCCACGCTTGATTGAGGTCAACCCGCTGTTGGTTGAAATCGAAGCGCATTTGGACACGTTGCGCCCTAACATTAAGCGTGTTTCTTCCGGTCGTTCCGGAATCACTGAAACTTTGACTGAGCAATTATGGGCATCTCCCCGCTTTGACGATGTGGTGTATCTGGAAGGTCGTCACGTTATTGAAATGACTGTTGATAGGTATCTAGGTGCTTGGCGCTCAGTAAATGATCTGCGCGTACAACTCGGGCCAGATAAATTTGAGTCTTTCCTAGATTTTGTCGAAAAGCGTATCTCTGGTCTGAAAGTTATCGAGGCAACTTATCTAACTCGGGCGTGGTCCGCTCGTCGTAAGGATTAACCTAAATGCCCTTGGTCTTCACTACCAAGGCCGGTACGTTGGCTAGCCTGCAGGTTGTGCTGCGGACAGCCTGTATTTTGCCACTGCACGCTTTCTCAGTAGGAAGCTGGCAGTCGGATCGAAAGAATTGTCTTGCTGGTTTGGCAGAAACGCTTGGCTCTGATTTGTGGATTGTGCGTTCCAGTTGTGGTCGGGAAGATGGTGTTGACTCGTCTAATGCAGGTGCATTCCTGTCTATTCCAAATGTGGATTCAGTAGGATTAGAAAAGGCGATAGAAGAGGTTGTTGCCGCCTACGGCCAAGCAGATATCAGCGATGAGGTGTTGATTCAGCCCATGCTGACTGAAGTGGTACGTTCTGGAGTAGCTTTTTCGCATGATCCTAATACTTGCGCGCCCTATCGCATGGTGAATTGGACGGATGGTGGCGATACAGCTGAGGTCACTGGTGGTTTAGGTGGCCGTGTTTGGCAGCAGGCAGCGAATAGCAAAATTCCATCATCGTCAACTTTGGCGCCAATCATGGACTTGCTTGATGAGCTTCTAATGCTCTTTGATAACGTGCCAGTCGATTGCGAATTTGCAGTAACTTGTCAGGGTGATGATGAGATCTTATGGCTGTTGCAGGCGCGGCCATTAATACTTAGGGGTACTCCGGAATCCGCAGAGACTCAATCAGCGCGGCTTGAAATGATCGAGCGCAAGGTGGCTAGTGGGATGCAACCGCATCCTTTTCTTATTGGTCGACGCACGGTTTATGGTGTGATGCCGGACTGGAACCCGGCCGAGATTGTAGGCGTTCGTCCCAAGCCACTGGCGCTATCGCTGTATCGCGAACTCATCACAGATTCTATCTGGGCCTACCAGCGCCACAACTATGGTTACCGAAATTTGCGCAGTTTCCCATTGATGCCGCATTTTTTTGGATTGCCTTATATCGATGTGCGGTTATCGTTCAACTCTTTCATCCCCGCTGATCTGGATGAAGGGCTTGCCGGACGGTTGGTCGATTACTATATCGACCGCTTATTGGCCGAACCCACATTACATGACAAAGTGGAGTTTGAAATTGTTTTCTCCTGCTATACGCTGGATTTACCGGAGCGACTAGAAAGTCTGTCTCAAGCAGGTTTTTCAAAGCGCGAACGTGAAGCTATTGCTGATAGCCTGCGCAAGCTCACCAACCGTATCGTTCATCCCAAAGAGGGGTTGTGGAGGGGTGATGCGGCTAAGATCGATACGCTTACCGCTCGGCGTGAAGAGTTGTTGGGTGCCAGTTCAGAGCCGCTCGAGCGTATCTACTGGTTGCTGGAAGATGCTAAGCGATACGGTACCTTGCCTTTTGCTGGTCTGGCACGAGCAGGATTTGTGGCTGTGCAAATGCTCAAGTCTTTGGTGGCTGTAGGCGTGTTTTCGCAGGCAGATTACGACGCTTTTCTTGGCAGTGTAACGACCGTGAGCGGGCAGTTGGCGCGCGATCGAGCCATGTTGGATAAGGCTACTTTTCTGGCGCGTTATGGCCATTTGCGGCCCGGTACCTATGACATTCTCTCGCCTCGCTATGATGAAGCACCTGAGCTCTACTTTGATTGGAGCCAGAGTTTGCCGGCGCCGGAGGCGGTCAAGCCTTTTGCATTAACATTGCAACAGATGCGCGAGATCGCGAAGTTACTTGAAGCTCACGGATTGCAGCCTGACCCGGTTGGATTGTTCGACTTCATGCAGGCGGGTATCGAGTTGCGCGAGCTTGCGAAGTTTCATTTCACCCGCAACCTGTCGGATGCACTTGCCCTAATCGCAGAGGTTGGCGATCAATACGGCTTTGCTCGTGAGGATTTGGCTTATTGCGACATTGCCGCCTTCAGGGAATTACATGTTGCAGCGACTGACCCAAAGAAAGTGCTCTCGAATGCTATTGAACAAGGGAAGGCGCGATATGACGAAACACTCAAGATTTCATTGCCCCCCTTGATTGCTAAGCCGAAGGATATCTGGGCTTTTGAATGGCCGGATACTGCGCCGAACTTTATTACGCAAAAGCAGGTAACCGCGCTAGTTGTGGGTTGTGATGCTCGCGAACAATTGGTTGGAGCGATTGTCTGCATTCCGAATGCTGACCCGGGCTTCGACTGGTTGTTTGCCTATCCTATTGCCGGTCTGATTACGGCGTGGGGTGGCGCGAATTCTCACATGGCAATTCGTGCGGGGGAGCTTGGGTTGCCTTCAGTTATCGGTGCAGGTGAAGTGCTGTACCGCCGTTGGTCAGAAGCGCAACGCCTGTATTTAGATTGCGCCGGGCGGCGGGTAGAGGTGCTGGCGTGAAGGTGGTGGCCGTTAGCCAGCGGGTAGACTCTTTTTCTGATCGCAATGAAACGAGAGACGCGTTAGATCAGCGTTTGATAGAGTGGCTGACAAGATGTGGCTATGTGCCTGTGCCGGTACCGAATGGCTTGGGTGACTCTATTCGCGGTTGGTTGATGACTTTGCGACCATCTGCTTTAGTGCTTTCTGGAGGTAACGACATTGGTCAATACCCTGAGCGTGACGAAACCGAGCTTGCCTTGCTTTCTTATGCGAAAGAATTGACTTTACCGGTACTTGGGATTTGTCGCGGTATGCAGATGATGGCGCATTGGGCTGGTGCGACTTTTCATCGAGTCAGCGGGCATGTTAGAACGCGACATCAATTGAGCGGAGAAATTTCCACAGAGGTGAACAGTTACCACAACTACTCTTTAACTGATTGCCCGAGTGATTTTGAAGTGATGGCGCGTAGTGAAGACGGAGAAATCGAAGCGATTCGTCACCGTGTGCTGCCGTGGGAAGGCTGGATGTGGCATCCTGAGCGAGAAGATCACTTTGTGGCCGACGATAACTACCGAATCAAGGCGCTGTTCGGTGGATAAACTACTGGCCCTGGCACTTGAGGCATCGCGACTGGCGGGACATGCCATCATGCCACATTATCAGCAGCCGTTATCGGTGTCGCTCAAACAGGATGGCTCGCCATTGACACTGGCGGATCAGGCGTCGCATCAGGTCATTGTCCGCCACCTCGCTCACAGCGCAGTGACCATCGTCTCTGAGGAAGGTGAAGACCTCCATTTCGATGCCGAACGTTATTGGTTGGTCGATCCGCTCGATGGCACCAAGGATTTTATGGCTAGTAATGGCGAGTTCACCGTCAATATTGCCCTCGTCGATCAAGGACGGCCTGTGCTCGGGGTGGTATTTGCTCCTGCACTTGGTGATCTTTATTGGGGCGCCCAGGGCTTGGGTGCGTGGCGAATCAGGAACGGAGCGGAATCGGCTCTTTTGCCACAGGTGCAATTACCCGCCTGTAGGATGGCGATCAGTCGGTTTCATGATCACCCGGATGTCGATGTGTTCGCAGCCCAGAATCAAATCGACCAGCGAATCGCGGTTGGTTCCGCATTAAAATACGGCTTGCTTGCTGCCGCAGAAGTGGATGTGTTTCCGCGTCTTGTGGGCAGTTCCGAGTGGGATACAGCTGCAGGTCAAGCTTTGTTGGAGGCTGCAGGCGGAGAGGTTTTGGATTGGCATACTGGTAAAGCGCTTCGGTATGGCAAGCCTCGACGTCGCAACCCCAGATTATTGGCCATGCGTGCGCCTTACTGCCGAGAAGCATTTACACTGATAGAGTACGAAAGCGAGTTGTTATGAAGGCAATTATCCTTGCCGCCGGTCGCGGCAGCCGCATGAAAAATCTGACCAAGGAACGTCCGAAGTGTCTAGTCGAGCTGAGGGGGAAAGCACTGCTGGATTGGCAACTGGATGCACTCCGCGATGCAGGCATCTCAGATATCGCTATCGTCACTGGTTACAAGCGAGAAATGCTTTCCAATCGTGGGCTGATGGAGTTTCATAACCCACGCTGGGCGGATACCAATATGGTCTCTTCGCTGGCCTGCGCAAAGGCATGGTTACGGGTTGAACCGTGCATCGTAAGTTACTCGGATATTTTCTACGGCCCCTCAGCAGTGCAGTCCTTGATGGAATGTGATGCATCCCTAGCTGTCACCTATGATCCAAATTGGCTGGAGCTCTGGACTAAGCGCTTTGGTGATCCCTTGTTGGATGCGGAAACTTTTCGTCTAACGACTGAGCACACATTGGTCGAGATTGGTAACAAACCAAAATCTGTTGATGAGGTGCAAGGTCAGTATATGGGTTTGCTTCGATTTACGCCTAAGGGATGGGCGAATGTGTTGCAGATTCGGTCAGGTCTGACACCAGAACAATGCGACAAAATGCAAATGACCCACATGCTTCAAAATATTATCGATAGCAACATCATTAAAATAGAGGCCTTAAAAAATTTAGATCCTTGGGGAGAGGTGGATTCGGAAAACGATCTCATTTTCTATCAAGAAGACAAAGGAATTAATTAAATGTAATGAAGAAAATAGCTATTTTGCAATCAAACTATATTCCTTGGAAGGGGTATTTTGATCTAATAAATTCCGTTGATGAATTTGTTTTGTATGATGACATGCAATACACCCGCCGTGATTGGCGAAATCGCAATAAAATAAAAACCTCTCAAGGCTCTAAATGGTTAACTGTTCCTGTCGATGTTAAAGGTAAATATTTTCAGAAAATCAATGAAACTCGTATTTCCGAACCAGATTGGGCGGTTAAACATTGGCAAACTATCAAGCAATTTTATACCAAAACCTCGTACTTTAAAAAATATAAAGATAGTTTTGAAGATTTTTATCTAAATAACAATGAAGAATTGTTGAGTCAAGTAAATCTTAGGCTGATTAAAATCATTAATGAAATTTTGGGTATCAATACTAAACTTCGTTGGTCAAGTGAGTTTAATTTAGTCGAAGGGAAAACAGAAAAATTATTGGGGATTTGCCAACAAGCTAGTGCGGATGTGTATTTAAGTGGCCCAGCGGCAAAAGATTATCTTGATGTCGCCTTGGCCGCAAAAATGGGCATTCAAGTCGAGTGGATGGATTATTCAGGTTATCTAGATTATCAACAATTACACTCGCCGTTTGAACATGGTGTGACTATTCTAGATTTGATCTTTAATGAAGGCCCAAACGCTAAAAATTTTATGAAGAGTTTTAAATGAGGCATATTGAGTTCAATAAGCCCCCTTTAACCGGCAATGAAAAGCAGTATGTTTTGCAGGCTATGCAGAGCAATAAAATTTCGGGCGATGGTTTTTTTGGTAAAACGTGCCAGGACTGGTTTGAAGAAAACTTAGGTTGCCCTAAAACCTTGCTCACTCCTTCTTGCACGGCGGCATTGGAAATGGCGGCGATTCTGTTGGATATTCAGCCGGGTGATGAAGTGATTATGCCTAGCTATACCTTTGTCAGCACCGCCAATGCGTTTGTGTTGCGTGGCGCAAAAATTGTGTTTGTGGATATTCGCCCAGATACCATGAATATCGACGAAACCAAAATTGAAGCGGCGATTACACCTAACACCAAAGCGATTGTGCCGGTGCATTATGCGGGGGTGGGGTGCGAGATGTATGCGATTATGGATATCGCCCAGCGTCATGATTTGTTTGTAGTGGAAGATGCCGCACAAGGCATGATGAGCAGCTACAAAGGCAAGCCACTCGGCACAATCGGCCATTTGGGCGCGTTTAGTTTTCACGAAACCAAAAACTACACCAGCGGCGGGGAAGGTGGATTGTTGATTATTAACGATGAACGTTTTTTACAACGAGCAGAAGTGATTCGCGAAAAAGGCACTAACCGCAGTCAGTTTTTCCGTGGACAAGTAGATAAATATACTTGGGTGGACGTAGGAAGCAGCTATTTGCCTAGCGAATTGCAAGCCGCGTTTTTGTGGGGACAGTTAGCAAAAGCGGATGACATCAACCAAAACCGTTTAGCAACTTGGAATGCGTACCACCAAGCATTTAAACAGTTACCACCAGGCCTGGTGGATTTGCCGATTGTTCCTGAGCATTGCCAACACAACGCGCACATGTATTACCTCAAGCTAAAAGACCTCGACCAACGTAGTGCCTTTATCGTCCATTTAAAAGCCAATAATATTATGGCGGTGTTCCACTACATCCCATTGCACTCCGCACCGGCTGGGCAAAAGTTTGGCGAGTTTAACGGCATAGACCAATACACCACCACCGAAAGCGAACGCCTAGTTCGCTTGCCGATGTATTACGGAATGAGTGAGGGGGAGCGGGAGAAAGTGATTGTAAATGTTGTTGAGTTTTTTCGTGAATCAGACTTTTTATAGCATCCAATTCTTGAGGGGGCGGCGTTACTCGTTGTTTTTCATCACTTTATGCAGGTTTTTTATGACTTTGAACGCACCAATCCAGTCGGCAATTTCTTTTCTGATTTTGGTGGTTGGGGTGTGGATGTTTTTTTTGTAATCTCTGGGTTTGCTTAGTCATTTCCGGTCCTCATCTGTTGTGTGGCGTTAATAAATGAACCGGAAAATGACTTACATTCCCAGTGGTTCGAATAGCATGCGAGAGAACGGAAAGGATCAGGGCTAATGATCACTCCGTTGGTAATACGGCCCAGAGCTAATTTCTGGACCGCTGATTAACTGGGCTACAGAGAACCAGAGAACGATGCTGTATATCCAGCCTGGTAGGTCAACTCAGAATGCATACATTGAGCGCTTCAATCGAACAGCGAGACATGAATGGCTCGATTTGCATCAATTTGAGTCCGTTGAGCATGCCCAGTTACTTGCCACACAGTGGCTTTGGAAGTTCAACAATGAAAGACCAAATACCGCTATTGGCGGCGTACCACCAAGATGGCTGTTGAAAGCAGCCTAGGCTCTACTAAAACCTCCCGTTAAAAATGGGGGGATTACAAAAGCAGCCTAAGCTCTACTAAAACCTACCGTTATAAACGGTGGTATTACAGTTGAGACCGTCGGGAATTCAATTCCTTTGCCAATGGATGAATATGCCCGCCGTTTTGTTCAATTGAAATATAGAGATATATCGACGTAAGAAAATATAACGTGAAGAAGAGTAAAGATGAAAATAAGTGAAAATCACCATAATCGCAAATTGCACAATTGGTTGGTTTATAACATCGGCGAAAATTTTTTATTAAAGAACGCACCGCTATATAAGGGTGTTATGTATGACTTGGGTTGTGGTGAAGCAACTTATAAAAAGTTCTTTCTAAATTATGTTGATCAATATGTTGGTGTTGACTGGGCTGGGAGCTTCCATGACACCAAAGCAGATGTCGCTGCGGATTTAAATAAGCCTGTGCCGATTGATTCGGAAGTGGCCGATACTATAGTGTCACTTTCTGTTATGGAACATTTGTGCGAGCCGCAGAATATGTTGAACGAAGCCTGTCGCATTTTAAAGCCGGGCGGGAACATCGTGCTGCAAGTGCCTTGGCAGTGGTGGATTCACGAAGCGCCTTATGACTTTTATCGCTATACGCCATATGGGCTAGAATTTATGTTTGAAAAAGCGGGTTTTATTAATGTGGTTGTCGAACCGCAATCCGGTTTCTTTACAACGTGGGTGATGAAATTTAATTATTTTTCTAGGCGTTTTGTTCGTGGCCCAAAGCCTTTAAAAGCTTTGGCATTTACAGTATTAGTACCTTTTTGGACGCTTGGTCAATTGACTGCACCGTGGTTAGATAAGTTAGATCGTAATTGGTCATTGGAGTCTTCTGGCTATTTCGTTACAGCGAAGAAGCCGAACGCGGTATGACGCTTCGTAGACGGACGTTATCTGCTGTTCGTTGGACAACGATCGGAGCAGTTGCCAAAGCGTTACTGCAGGTTGCTCAAATCGCTATCCTGGCGAGGCTTCTGGCCCCAGAAGATTACGGTTTGATGGCAATGGTCACTGTTGTGTTAAGTTTAGCTGCGCTATTTTCGGATTTCGGAGTCAACAGTGCGTTTCTGCAACGCCGAGATGTGAGCGAGGAGCAGCGCTCGAGTCTATTTTGGTTCAATGTCTTGCTCAGTTTCGGATTGATGGTACTGGTGATTCTCCTGAGCCCGCTATTTGCTTTGTACTTCGGCGATGAGAGAGTCGGGCCGCTGATGATGTTGAGTGCCACTACTTTTGTGATTGCGGCACTCGGTATTCAGGTGCGTCTGGCGGCTGAGAAGGAGTTGCACTTTGGGCCGGTTGTAGTGATCGAAGTGGTTGCCGCCTTACTTGGCTTGGCCGTTGCCATTACCGGAGCGCTGCTTGAATGGGGCGTTTATGCCTTGGTTGTTGGCTCTATTGCTGCTGCGATCGTTACCTCTCTATTGTTATGGGGTTTTCTTGCGCAGGGTTGGCGGCCGGCGATGCGTCTGCGGTTTGTCGAAGTACGATCTTTTCTTGGGTTTGGCGGCGCATTGGTTGCAAATAATGTTGTGAATCAAATCAATCTGACGATCGATTTGTTGCTTGGTGGACGTCTTTTGGCTGCCGCTCAGCTGGGGTTGTATAGCATCCCGCGCCAGTTGGTGCTCCAGGTTCAGTTTGTTGTGAATCCAATCATTACGAGAGTTGCGTTTCCACTGATCGCGGAAGTGCAGCATGATATTCCTCGGGTGCGCTCCATCTATCTGCAAATATTGAACATGACTGCATCAACCAATGCGCCGATCTATGTAGGCGCGTTCTTCTTTGCGCCAGAGATTGTTCATCTTGTTTTAGGAGAGGGCTGGGAACAGTCGGCGGTGTTGTTGCAAACCTTGGCGCTCTGGGGTGGATTGCGTTCAACCGGAAACCCGGTAGGCAGTTTGTTGCTTGGCATGGGGCGGGCCGATCTTTCGCTCAAATGGAACCTTATGATGCTTTTGATTGTGCCTCCGGTCGTGTTGTTTGGTTCAACTTTCGGCCCACAAGGTCTTGCTTGGTCGCTATTTGGGCTGAGCGTCGCGCTATTCATACCGGGATGGTTTGTACTGATCCATCCGCTTTGTAAGGCAACTTTGCTTGAGACTGCCGTGGCTTCATTGCGACCGTTTCTAATCGCCGGGATAGCAGTTGGCGTCTCGTTTGTTCTGGCTGCGGACTTTGATGGTTGGTTATTGCGCCTGGTGATTGCTGTTATGGTCTCGGCACCACTGTACTTAGGCTTGAGTTACCTGATGAATCGCAGTTGGGTTGATTTGATGTGGGAATTGATTACCCAACGAAGTTAATAAATAGATTTAAAATATTAAACATCTTCAATAACGATTGATAAGATAATTCAAGAAAATACAAAAGTTAATGGAATCTTTAATTAAAGATAAATGACAATTTATAAAATAACGAAAAATATTAATAGGTATATCAGAATAAGGATAATCTGTCATAAACGAGCAAGTAAAAAAACAAATCAGAAAATTAACTCGATGCAATCCTAATAATAAAATCCCATACTATTCTGAGGATGGATTTGATAAGAATTGATTACGTGGAAATATGTTACAATTTTAAAATATAGAATAGATCAAAATAAATAATGGAATACGACAAAAACCGATAATTGAAAGTAAGATAAAAAAGTTATAAGCTACCCATGGCCAATAAATAAATTAGGGGCTGTACCAGATAACTAGCCCATATGTTTGTTAACCCATTGTTTGACATGTTTTAATTGCGTCTGTGGTGATGGGTTGTTGAATCGCCACTCGCACTCCTTTAAAAATAGCGGAAAATGCTTGGCAGGAATACCGTTAAATTTACGCATATGCCGTTTCGCCTGGTTCCAGAAGTTCTCAATGCCGTTAATGTGGTTTTTCTTATCTGCAAACAATACTGAATGATTAATGCGGTAATGCTTAAATTCAGATACATCAAGGACATTGTATCCACGCCAGCAATCTGAATATACGATGCTATCAGGCATAATACGATCTTCTATGATAGGTATAAGCGTTTGACCTGACGCATCTGGAATGATCTGTGTGTAAACCTTACCGCCACGTTTGAGGATACCAAACACAGGAACTTTGCCCGCAGAACCTCGCCCGCGTTTGCCTTTACGTGTGCCTCCAAAGTAACTCTCATCCACCTCAAATTCACCTGAAAGCACATCGTTATTTTGCGTCTCAAGGGCGATGATTTCCCGCAGACGATGAAAGTAATATGCTGCTGTTTTGAAGTTTACACCCACCAAATCAGCGGCACATCTCGCCGTCGTTCCCGCAACATAATGCTCCATCAATTTAGTCTGCTTCAATCGGCTTAATCTGCTCTTTCTCATCACTATACCTATAACTTGTACTAGTTATCTGGTACAGCCCCATAAATTATTTAAGTAGTTGCCATTTAAAATAAGAATAAAGACTTTAAATAAAATAGAAAGAATAGTGAATTTGGCATAAGAAATAATAGACAATGAATATAAAAATCGAAATTTCAGTAATTGTACCGGTATATAATAGAGATAAGACTATTTCTAGATGCATAAATTCAATTTTGGATCAGTCATATCCTGTAAAAGAAATAATTGTAGTCGATGACAACTCAACCGATAGCACTGAGAGTGTTATAAAAGAATTTAAAATAGAAAACCTAAAATATATAAAGTTAAAGAAAAACATTGGCGCTCAAAATGCAAGAAATGTTGGCATAAAAGCAGCCACGGGTAATTGGATTGGATTTTTAGACTCAGACGACGAATGGATAAAAACAAAATTAGAAGAACAAATAGGAGAATTAGAAAAATTTAATTATAGGGAAGACATTATAGTTTATTCAAATTGTACGAAAATCAATCTTGACACAGGTAGTAAAACGAAATTTGATTGCAGGATACAAGAGCCAGTCGACATAAATTTGCTTTATAAAACAGGTCCAATGTTTCAATCTATGCTTGTATCAAAAAAAGCTATTAAGGAAGTAAATTATCTTGATATAAACGTCATGGCCTTTCAGGAGTGGGATTTCGCATTGTCACTATCCCCTAGAAATAATTTTATATTTATTGATAAAGAGTTGTTCAAATATTATGTAAATCATGATAAGTCTATATCATCAAATACAGGTAACATGATAAATGCCATTATATATATCCATAGAAAATATTATATGCGATATAAAAAAATGGCATGTAATGATTTGATATATAAACATCTGTCAAGATACATTGCTATATCTATAACGAAAAACTATAGTTTAAATTTTCTAGGCTTTAGTCGAAAATTTCTACAGGAAATATCAAATAAAGATAATGCGATAACTAAATTGAGTATTGATATAAAAATAATAAAATCAATACTCGCGTATATTATTCAATTGACACTAAAAAAAATGCAATGGAAATAAGTGGATTTTTTCATACATCTTCTATATTGATTAACATTGCATTCGCATTGATATCTAATAGAATAATAGGAGCATTCAATCCAGTATTTTTTGTACACATAGCATTAGCGGTCGCATGTGTATTCTATGCGATTGTATTCGAAGCTGCAATTAATATAGAGACCCTGCTATTTTTACAAATAACTACCCTAGCATTTTCTGCAGGGGTAATTATTACAAGCACAAACAACAAAACTTGTGAGGCGAGAGCAAAATTTAATATAAAGTATTATCTTGTGGCATTTTTCTTATTAACCACCTATGTCGCATTTACTATTATTAGCTCGATGAACGGACTGATAAACTATATTCAAGAAATGAACAATATAAGGAATAATGTGGCAAACCCAGGCCTTGATAATGCTTCAAATTACTATAGACCTTCAATAGCACATATATTGAGTATTTCAATCTCATATGTAATTGTGGCTAATCTTGCGTTAAAAGATTCATTAAGGAATAAAATAAAAACTTTTCCATTGGTTGTCGTTATTGCAGTTATAATTTCTTTTAACGATATAAGTAGAGCTAGGTTTTCAGATCTAATTGTATTGTATTTTATGCCAATAATAATGTACTCAAAAATAAAATATAAGTACTTCAAAATGTTAATATTATTTGCATTTATATTTTTTGCTGCATTATTCTTCACTTACTTTCAGGGAAAATATATTGACGAGCCAACACTTTATGGTTCACTTAAAAGTATTATTAGTTATTTTGCGCTACCATTATATTATTTCAGTGAACTATTTGATTCAAAAATAGATCATAATTATCTTGGATATCAAACATTTGAAGGAGTATTTAATATCCTTCACCATTTATTTGGAGTTGATTATACTAGATTAGATAATAGGGGCGTTGGGTATCATGGTTATATAGCATGGCTTGTATACCCATCACAGAAATATTTATATGTTGATTATGGGTATTTTTTGTCAATCCTTATGTATTTTATCTTTGGTGTTATGAGCTCAGTTATATTTAACCTTTCTAGATCGAATGTTTTATACCATCTGATATATTTAATACTTATGTTGTCGTTTATAAATTTCTTTATGGGATGGAAATTGACCGATAATTTTTATATAATCGCAATCGCCTTACTATTTATTCAAATAATTTTATCCAAATGCAAAAAACTCTAGTTGTTTATCCTTATGGCCATATTTCTCAGACGCCTTGTGTGCATTCATTTATAGAAATTTTTTCGAAATCCATCGAGATGGATGTACTATCGATTGATAATGGGGTACTTGAGAGTCCGAGCATTAGTAATGTAAATTTAATTTATCTAAAAACTTTCCGTAAAGATAAAGAGATTTCATTTTTATTTACAATTTATTATTTCATTAGATTGGTCCGACAGTATTGTTACGGTAAATATTCAAGTATTATTTTCGTTGGAGAACGGTCACTGTTGTTTTCTCCTTTCTTTATCTTCACAAAAAGTAAAAATATTTTTTTTAATTTAGAACTTTATTTTAAGGAGGATTTTAAATTATGTTATTTATATTTTTTATATAAATTATATATTAAGCATGTAAAATACGTTTTTAAATCATCAATAATTCAAGATAGACCACGAGCTCGATTATTTTCAGCACTTTATAAATTTCCAATAAATCGAATATCTTTTTTCCCCAATATAACAACTTATGGAACGAATGTACAAAGTAATTATCCCTCATTCGCGACCGAAAATATTGTTTTATACAGCGGTTCGCTACAATCAAAATGGGGATCTATTAATAAATTTATTGATAATTTAAAGTTTAAAAATTACATTCTTTTTTTAAACTCTAGATTACCAAAAGTAACAAATTTGACTGATAATAAATCAATCATTTTTAATAGTAATCTATCTCTTAAAAATTACGATTCACTTGTTCGACAGATTAAGATCGGTATTGCGTATTATGATCGCGATTACTCCTGTAATATTAAATATGTTGGTCTTTCGTCAGGAAAAATACTCCATTATTTGAAATATGGAAAGCCTATTATTATAAATGAAATTCCTTACTGGTCTTCTGTTATTTCAAAGTATAATATTGGTATTGTGTTAAGTGATTTTAATGATTTAGATCAAGCTATAAAAAAAATTCTTGATGATTATGATTACTATAGTGATAATGCATCTTTATTTTATTCAAAAATTTTATCAGATATAAATTTTCGTAATATTCTGAAATTAATGTAGTTACAATGAGAAAAGATAATTCATTTTTATTCATTAACACGTTTGATCCAGTTGTTCCTATTTTTAATGACCTCGCTAAATCTTTATCAATCAAAGGTTATACTTGCTTTGCCCTTGTAAGTTCATGCTCTTATCGCCCAAGTGTGGCTTCTCAATATATTAACTATATCCAAGTGCCTTCCTTTGGTTTTAAAAATAAAAGAATCTGCTCAATCATCTATTTTATGCTTGCGCCTATATTTATTTTTATTTATAGAAAATATTCTGTTATCTACTTTTCTCAGCCACCATTATTCTATATATTTGGTGGTTTATTATCTAAATTATGTGGCTCCACTTTTTTTATTCACGTAATGGATTTATATCCCGATCTTTTAATAAATAAATTTAAAACTAATTTGGTACTAAAAATATTAAAAAAATTATCAGTTTATGTATTCAATTCCTCTAAAGGAGTTATTGTAATTGGTGATTGCATGAAAGATAAGCTATTATCACGAGGTGTTTTTTCTAATTTATTAATTAAGATTCCTAATTGGCCTAATATGTCTTTACTATCTCATTGTGTCTCTAAAAATAATTTTTCAGATAGGTATAAATTAAATAATAAATTCGTGATTACTTATACTGGAAACATGGGTTATTTTCATGAGTTCGGTTCTATTATCAATGCAGCAAAATTTTTATCAGATAATCTTGATATCTTATTTGTATTTGTTGGTTCTGGTGTATCTAGAAAATATATATCTAATCATACTTCATCCCTAAATAACGTTCTATTGCTTGATTTTTTGCCGTTTGACCAATTAATTGATTTATATAAAATTACATCGTTACACTTTGTTTCTTTAAAGGAAGGTTACGAGGGTTTAATGGTCCCTAGTAAGTTTTATGGCCTTATTGCTTCAGGAAAACCTATTTTGTATCAAGGGAATTCTTGCTCTGAAATTTCAAATATTATTAATAATTCTAGTTGCGGCACCGTTTATGACTCTAATACTTCTCACTTACACGAAATTATTACTCAATATTACAATTCTCCTGTTTTATGTAATACCCATGGTGCAAATGCATATAATTGTTTTTTAAATAATTATCATCCGTCTATGCTTATAAATAGATATACCAGTTTTTTGATCAATTCGTAGGTTAATTATGAAAAATTTTTCTTCTAAAAGATATTTTAGACATTTTTGGTCTCACGATACTTTTGTTCACCGATCAATTACTAAATTTATCAATTCAATTCTTTTTCTTTTTCCTTTTAAACTTAAATATCATATTGCACTTCTCTTTAAAAAAAATGATTACCCTTATTGTTTAATTAATCAAGGAGATACTGTTATTCAAATTGGTGCCCCATCAGATACTCTTCATTCCGCCCGATCTAGAGCTTTTACATTCGCACTTCTTACTGGCAATACTGGTAAAACTGTTATTATCGAGCCCGATCTCTCTAATATAAATGAATATAAAAAATCTTTTCTTAAGTTCCCGAATTTACATCCCATTCTAATAAATAAGGGTTCTTGGTCTTGTCCTGATACATTATATTTTTATTATGATAAGTCTCATCCTGCCACAAATTTTACTGCTAATACAAAGGATTATGATTCTGATAGATTGCTTAATTACGAATGCTGTGAAATTCCTGTTGATTCTCTTGATAATATTCTTTTAGATTTAGATATTGAATCCGTTGATCTCGTTAGTATTACAACAAATGGTGCTGAATCTGAAATTTTAGCTGGGATGGTTAACACAATTAAAATGGGAGTTAAATACATTTGTTTAGCATGGACATCTGATGGATATATTGAACTTCTCGCTTCTTATGGTTATAAGTTTCTTTCTTATGATGACAGGGGGTATACATTCGTTTTAGATGATTCAAAATGACTTTAAGTAACTATCCTCCAAGGCAAGTTTTCATAATTGGTGCTGCTAGATCTGGCACTAAATTTCTTCGTGAATGTTTATCTGCTTCAAAAGATATTTATACCATACCTTATGATATTTCTTTTATTTGGCGTTTTGGTTCCGAAAATTGTCAGCATGATGAGCTTCTTCCTTCTATGTTGACTCAGTCTAAAATTTTAAAAATAAAATCATTTATTAATTATTTTTTAAAGTATGCCGATAATTCTACTTTTTTTTTAGATAAAACCGTATCAAATACACTCCGTGTTTCTTATTTGAATGTAATTTATCCTGATGCATTATTTATACATTTGACTCGAGATGGTCGTGCTGTTGTTGAATCTTCTATTCGTCAGTGGAATTCCTCAATTTCTATTTCATATATTTTATACAAGCTTAAATATTTCCCACTCTCTAACTATAAATATGCATTATGGTTTGCATCTAATTTTCTTCGCTCCCTGTTTTCTGACACTCCTCGTTTGTGGGGGCCGCGCTATAATGGTATAGATACCGATATTCATAAATTGTCTATTGAAGATGTTTGTTCTAAGCAATGGTCCCGCTGCGTTGATATTGCTGATAAACAGCTTTCCCTTATTGATTCTAATAGAGTTACTCATCTTAAATTTGAGGATTTAGTAGATGATTCAAAATTTCTGTATGATATCTGCTCATTTATCGGTATTTCAGATTCAGATGCTGTTGTCAAAAAATATGATGCTATTGTTAGAAAGGATAACAATATTAAATCTTTTCGTGCTCTTTCTACACAGACTTTAGTGTCCATTTCTAAGTACGCAGAAAAATCGCTTATTCGACTAGGTTATCTATGAATAATTTTATCCCTTTTTCGTTGCCGGAAATTGGTGATGATGAAATTACGGAGGTTGTAGACTCCCTTCGCTCTGGCTGGATCACGACTGGGCCCAAAGCCCAAATGTTTGAAGAAATGTTTAGTGAATTTCTAGGTGATTCTAACTTGTATTGCGTTTCTGTGAATTCTGCTACTTCAGGTTTACATTTAGCTTTAGAGGCGCTTTGTATCGGACCTGGTGATGAAGTGATTGTTCCCACTCATACCTTCACCGCCACAGCTGAGGTGGTGCGTTATCTTGGCGCCACTCCTGTATTTGTTGACGTTAATCCTCATTCATTCAATATGAGTGTTGATTCATTCAAAGCAGGTATTACTTCTAGAACTAAAGCTGTTATGCCAGTCCACTTTGCAGGTTTGTCATGTGAAATGGAAGAAATCATTGCGGTTGCTAGGAGTCACCATATACACATTGTCGAAGATGCGGCTCATGCTTTGCCTACCACCTGTAACAAGAAGTTTATTGGTACTTTAAATAGCGATTCGACAGTTTTTAGTTTTTACGCCAATAAAACAATGACCACTGGCGAAGGTGGAATGTTAGTTACTCGCAATAAGGAGATTGCCGATCGCGCTAAACAAATGCGATTGCATGGGATAAGCAGGGATGCATTTGATCGTTTCACCTCAAAAAAACCATCTTGGCATTATGAGGTAATAGCCCCCGGTTTTAAATATAACCTAACTGACATTGCAGCAAGCCTAGGCATTCATCAGCTTAAAAAAGTTGAACAATTTCAAAACAGACGACAAGAGATTGCTATTTTTTATAATGAACATCTTAAAGATTTGCCCCTGACTTTGCCGCCAATGCCACTTAATGAAGATGTACATGCGTGGCACTTGTATGTCATACAACTAAATAAAGAGCTACCTCTTTCTCGAGATCGTTTCATCGAGCTGATGTATGAAAATGGTATTGGTTGCGGCGTTCATTATATCCCTCTTCATCTCCATCCTTATTGGCGTGATACTTATAAATTAACTCCTGAAATGTTTCCTGTTAGCCAACGTATCTATGAGCAATCAGTTTCATTGCCTATTTACAGTAAGATGACAGATGAGGATATGGAGAGGGTCGTTTCGACAGTTGCCAAAATACTAAACAATGCTTAAGAGATTTTTTGATCTTGTATTTTCTGCTTTTGGTCTTTTGGTTATATCGCCTTTTTTTCTCCTTATTGCTTTATTAATCAAGATTGACTCTGCAGGACCTGTATTCTTTCGACAGGTAAGGGTGGGTAGATATCTTTGTCTTTTTAAAATTCATAAATTTAGGACAATGGTTGTAAATGCATCTGATATAGGGCCAAGTGTCACCACTGATGTTGATCCTAGGGTAACCAGAATAGGTAAGATTTTAAGAAAATATAAACTTGATGAGCTACCTCAACTTATTGATGTGCTCCTTGGTGATATGAGCCTTGTGGGTCCAAGACCGGAGGTGCCTAAGTATGTGGATGCTTATTCTGATGTAGATAAAAAAATCATCTTTTCAGTTAAGCCAGGTATTACTGATAAAGCTTCTATAGAGTTTCGTAATGAGAATGAATTAATAGCAAATGTAAGTGATGCAGATCGTGTTTATATTGAAAAAATACTTCCAAATAAATTGAGTTATTATCATGAGTACGTTGAGACTCGTTCGTTATGGCTTGATATCAAGATCATTTTTAAAACAGTCTGGCTAATACTTCCGTTTAACTCAAATAAGTAGCCAATCGCTATCATCCCAGTTCCTTAAGTATCGTAACGCGGTATTCTCAGATTTCCATCCACCGCGAAGCATGATCCTTTCAAGCGGTACACCTTTATCAAGAAGATCTATAGCAGCACCCACTCGAAACGAGTGACCTGATAGCTCGCCAATATCCTTCAATTTCGCTTTGCGCTGAAGAAATTTCAGTATCTTATTCAAAGCAGCAGGGACTAAACTTTCCCTAATGCTTAAGTCGCGTTTAAAGCTTCTTAAGATGTATCCGTCAGTTTGTTTGATCTTGTCTTGCCAGTGACTGATCATCTCAACAAGCTCATCTGAAATGGGGATTAACTTCCCCTCACCAAACTGATCTGTTTTTGATTTTCGTAAGAGCAGGACGTGTTTTCCGTTTGGTAATATTTTTACATCCTCAAACTTAAATGCGCATATCTCAGAGCGTCGACGCATGCTTTCATAGCCTAGTTGGAGTAGTAAGCGGTTACGTAAACCCAGAATGGTGTTATCACACACTGCTTGCAGCTTACGCATGACCTCTAGCGTGAGTGGCGTGGCCTGTTTTTGAGCTATGCCTAAATTGCGTTTAAGCCGCTTAAGCCCGAGGATTACATCAGGCTCTTTGGTCGGGTTAGGTTGTTTTAATAAATCGAGAAGCCGACTGATACTAGCGACACGTCGACTCATCGTGGCTACAGTGAGTGATTGACCCATCTCTTCAAGATATTGCACAAATTCCGTGCCGCTGAGTGACAGTGGATTTAGCTTGTTTTGTTGGGACCAACGAGTGAGGTGTTCAAGGTCAGAGCGGTAGGCTTTGATAGTGTTGGGTGCGTATGCACCCTCGAGTGATGTAAACAGTTTCTCGATATTCATTTTCGATACCTTGCTACTTTGTAAAATTGGGTTTAACCTAGGATTTAGAACTAAATAAGAACAAAGTCTTGGTTTGTAATATTTAGTAATTCACCATAATTTTATGAATAAATTTGTCCATTAAAGGAATAATTTATTCCAATAGGATATCACTTGATTAGTGTTTGTCAAATTAAAGCAGCGCGTGCTCTTTTGGGCTGGAGTGCTCAAGATCTAGCTAATAGAAGCGGGGTTGGAGCAACGACTTTAAGGCGCTATGAAATGTCAGATGGAATACCGAGTGCGAATGCGAAAAGTCTGCAAACTGTCATCGAGACGTTTCAAAGAGCGGGTATTGAGTTCACAGGCGATCCGCTAAAAAACCCTGGCGTGATCTTGCATCTGAAGGAGTGATTGGTGGCTGATGATGCATTAAAGCGTGGTCTTGAGATTCTTAAGTCGGTACGTACGGTGCACCTTAACGACCCATCGGGTCACTACGAGAATATCTTGAAAGGGCTACTTTCAGATCTAGAATCGCCAGATACCTTAAGCGTGATTTTTTGTGAACAGATGGCCGAGTGTATGTATTGGCTGCGTAAACATACCGATGATAAAGAGACCATCATTTTAGAGTCCATCGCTGAACAGTTGGATAATGCGTTAGGTAAACGAAATTATGCAGTAGGACCTTTTTATAACGTTAAAGACCTTAAAGCGATTTTGGCCGGTAAAGAACCCTTAACCTCAGAGATTACACAAGCGCTTTTAGATCGCAATCAGCGCACCTTAGAAGATTGTCGTGCACTAGCGTTTGTTAAAAGAGCAAAAGATATTCAACTCGCCGATGATTTGATTCAGCGGCAGCGGTATAACCTTCGTCATCTTCAAAAAAGCTTGGAATCGATTCATTTGCAAAAGCGCCTGTTAAAGCGAATGGATCTTGAGCTGCATCGGCTAGAGAAAGAGGTTTATGCGTTAGATCATGAGCCAGAAACAAAGCCAAGCAAATAAACGCAATGCGCAAGCGTCGACGGGCCCGAGAACTCAAAGCGGTAAGGGTGCTTCATCTCAAAACGCGTTAAAACACGGTCTAAACCAGGCGTTTGATCCTCTTGCTGATCCGCGATTTTCTCATTGGGTAGCTGCCTTCGTTAATGAAGGCTTTGACAGGGACCAGGCGAGCAAAGCTGCTGAAGCTTTGTTATCTCACCGAAGAGTGATGCAAGCGTTTGAAGGAAGTTATTTAGAGGGGCCTGATCCGATGGCCTTGATGAGTGATGAGGTCATCGATGAATTTCTCTCTGAACAAGCGTTGGCTGCATTCATGACGGTTAACAAACGCGAACGAAAGACATTAATCAACATACTTTCACCGAAGGTGAATCGTGGGAGTGAGGTGACTCAGCGGATTAGACGTTTAGCAAAGTTAAATCGGTATCTTCAAAAATCTGCGGCCCAGCTGTCAAAAGCACTCAAACCATAAAAAATCACAAAACGAACCCATTTGGGTCCGATAACTGCTCTTATCAAACCCAACGCAACGTAAATCCTAATTATTATTTCAGGTTACATCTTTAAAAGTTAAGATCTTTTTCTCTAGGTTGGCTTAACTGAAATTGCACTGAGAGCATTCAAAAAACCATCCATCTGAGCCTATTAGGATCGACAGAAGCTCACCCGCGGGTATTATCCAATGGCAGTGAAATAATTTTGTCAGAAAAACTCTTGGATCTTGGCTTTGATACTGAGGACACTAGGGCCGGACTTGGAGTGAAATCAGCAAGCCTTACCAAGATCTTTGTCAAAAGAATTGTATCATTAGCTTCGACAAGTTGCTCAATCTCTGCTAAAAGCCCTCGTAATTGGTCTAACGCTATGGGCGCCTCTTGCACAGTCATTACCCTTGGATGAAATGTGCGCGTCAGATTGTCTCCATAGGATAGTTCTTCATACATTTTCTCACCGGGGCGCAAGCCAGTTACGCGAATTGCAATATCCCCATTCTCACCTTTCTCATTATTTTCGAAATAGGCGGTCAGACCGGAGAGATTAACCATTTTAAACGCAAGATCCATGATTTTGATTGGTCTTCCCATATCAAGAATAAAAACTTCACCGCCAATTGACATTGAGCCTGCCTGTATCACGAGTTGGACAGCCTCACCAATCGTCATAAAATAGCGGGTAATGTCAGGGTGGGTAAGGGTTATCGGCCCGCCTGCCGCAATCTGTTTTTTGAACACGGTCACAACCGACCCTGATGAACCCAGCACATTCCCGAAGCGAACTATGGAAAATTGCGTTTTCGTCTGTTTGCCATTCATCGACTGGCAAATCCGCTCGGCAAGACGCTTTGATGCCCCCATTACATTTGTTGGATTAACTGCCTTATCCGTGGATATGAGTGTAAAATTAGAGACTTTTGTGCGGAGCGCTTCCTCGGCAATCACAAGTGTACCTAGAGAATTGTTTTTTATTGCTTGTATAAGATTTTGTTCCATCAGGGGAACATGTTTATAAGCGGCAGCATGATAAATGGTTTCGATATTATGCTCATCGAGGACGGATGAAACATATGATCGGTCTGAAACCGATCCTATATGAATGGATAACTTGACCCTGAGGTCCAATGCGAGACTTTCAAGTTCACTAAAAATGTTATAAATTGCAAATTCCGAAATGTCGAGTAATAGAAGGTGATCTGGCTCTAATTTAAGTATTTGCCGGCATAATTCACTTCCAATTGATCCACCGGCACCTGTTACAAGGACTGTTTTACCTGTGATGTTTTTTGAGAGGAGATTGGGGTCAGGTTTTACCATTTCGCGCTCCAGCAAATCCTCAATCTCTATATCTTTGAATTCATTAATTGTAACCGACCCATTAATCAAGCCAGAAAGCCCCGGGATGGTCTTTACATCAAGGGAGTACTCGGAAAGACGTGAAATAATTTTTTTCCTGTCTGAAAAGCTGGCGCTAGGTATTGCAAGCAAAACTGTTGATATTCCAAATTTATCAAACTTGCTGGATGCTTCTGAAAAACTCATGACCGTATGGCCAAACATCCTCTCCCCCTGTAGATTTTTTGAATCATCGATAACCATACGGACCATATAATTTGGGTCTGATTTTAGGGAGTGAATAATTTGCGCCGATGCCGCACCAGCGCCATAAATTGCGATATGTTTTTGATACCGCCCATTGGTCAGGCGATAAACTGATCGGATAACAAATCTTATTCCGTTAATTCCAATGAACAGTAATGCAGCATATATGATAGGCACTGTCCATGGAATCAAAGGCACAACAGTGATTTTGGTTAAAATCAATAAAACAACAGAGACAGAGGTACCTATTGCAACCAACATTACCACTTCTGTTGAGACATGACGAATAAAGGAATGGTAGAGCCCCATCTTTGCTAATATATAGATAGTTGGAACCACAATGATCGCAAAACTAAGGTAAAAGGATGGAAGTTCTAAAAACGAGAACGTTTCGAGACGAAGTGCCATCGCGCCAATCAACGACAACAATATCGTCGCTATATCGCAAATTACTTGTATCACGCGCTTGACGCTGCGATTAGCATTAAGTGCTAATCGAAAAGTATTCGTCAAATTATTTAAAAGCCAAGTCAATCCCTGACCTCGTTATAATTAAATTTTCTTAAAATACTATTATCTTAAATCAAACTCCATATTAAGTTGATTTTTTAATACCTGTTGCCAAAGCAACCGCGCTCCAGATAAAAACATTATTCCACTGGCCGAAGAAATCTGCGCTGGTGGCGATGGGCCAGAAAATACCGAAGGGGATAACCCATGCCGTGGCTGTGAAAACATTGGCGCGGTTTTTAAAACTCGCCCTGAAACAGGTCCAGATGATGGACCACAGAAAAACTGTTCCCAATATCAACCCAATGAAGCCTGTCTCTGTCAAAAACTGGAGATAGTAATTATGCGGGTGAGGCTGCCAGTTTGTTTGTGGGATAGCTTGAAAAAACTCAGGTGGGGTAAGCCGGTAATTTGCTGTGCCAATCCCGAACAAAAGATTATCTTTAGCCACCTGCCAGCCGCCATTTAAGGTCTGCAGATGACCACTTTCAGCTAAACTAGTTGATCCAGCAATAAATTCATCGGTGTATCTTGTTGCCATATCGGGGAGGGCAGAAAACACCAACACCACCGCCAATACTTCGGCGGCAACAAGCCCCAGATACCGCCCCCACTTTGGCTTCCAGACGAGCCCCGCAAGCATGCCTCCGCAGGCGCGGATGAGGAAGTTGATCCTCTCCCCGGTCATGACGGAAATCACCATCGTAAAGAGGGCGATAACGCCCGATAACGCCGCAACGCGGCCCTTTACCGACACCGCCAGCGCCACCATGATCGTGAAAGCCGGAAGTCCAACCTTGGCGACGTAATTGCCTGGCACCAGATCGCCGTAGGGCCAGGAGAGCCTGCCCCCCTGCTGGCCGACGATCATGATTTCCGCCGTCAGAATAAAGCACATCGCAACCAGCCCCAGCGCGGTGGAGACAAGCATCGCGTAAAGAAGCCGCCTGTCCCGCGCAAGCCAGAAGGCGGTTGCCATGGCAAAGAGCGGAAAGCGGAACCAGATAAACGCCTCACCCATCGAGTAGGCGGGGTGGTCTGAGATGGCGCCGGCGATAATGCACCAGATCCAGAAGACAAAACCCGCCCGAACCCAGAAGGGCTTGAGCCAGTCGCCCTCGCGTTTGATAATGGAGCGGATCACGAAGGTGATCGCCAGAAGGCTCAGCCAGACATCGGCTGGCGTGCGCTCGATCAGCAGGATGAAGGGCCCCAACAGCCAGAAGATATGAAATCCTCGTTCCCATCGTGGCAATTCACCGAGCGCGTCCTTAGCGTCGCGCGCAATTGCCCTCAAAGCAGGAAGGATTTTCATGTTGTCTGCGTCGGCTTCAAGGTAGCGGTCAAGATGGGTCAAGCGGCGGGTTCCCGTTCAATACATTGTTTTTGTTTTTTATCTCTTTGAGGCGCGTAAATCAATCTCGAGATTGCCATCATCACAGGCCTTGATGCCACCGCAAGACTACGGTCATAGATGCGTGGGATAATGAAAGCTTTACCCTTGAAGTGATATCTATTTTGAAGATACCCTGAACAATTATCCGTAATGTTGGAGCGGAAACAAAAAGGGGCGCAAGTGATATCTATCTCAGCCGTCCTTTGGCCTTATTCAGGCAAGTTTATCTTGGCGTGGCGGCAGGATCAGGGCAAGCATCACCGCAACAAAGCCGCCGATCAGCACCGATAAGGCGATGATCAGGAGCGACCTGCCTGGCAAAGCCGAGCCTATTTTTACCGGCTCCCCGACCGCCTGGAAGAGGGTACCGCTGTTCTGGCGGTTCATTGCGCGCGCCCGAACCAGCAGATCGATATAGCTTTCATTCAATCGGTCAAGCTGCACCTGGGCGGCGCTAATCAGCTCGACTGTGAACTCAACCTTGTTGTTGATTTTCTTTGCCTGCATGCTGAGATCAGCCCTATCTTCAATCAGCTCAGCCTTGTCCTCGTAGAGCTGGGTCAGATACTCCGCCAGCAACGAGCGATTGACGAGCTGGACGATATCACCAATGGCGTCTCCCGTCACTTGAACCCGGTCAGACTGATAACTGGGTCTGTCCGACGGCTGGGCTGTCTCGCCATTCAATACCTGCTGGATTGACTGGATGGACTCGTTGATCCCGCGGATTTCCTCATTGACCTTTTCGATCTTGAGCAGCAGGTCCTGCTGATAGAAGCGCGTCAGCGCATCATCGGTGCCAAGGTTGCGGCTGAGGATCGCGCTTAAATAGATATTGTTGAAATTGACAATCCTGGTTCGCAAATCCGCCGGTGTGATGCCGTCACTCGTCTGGATCGAGCTTAAGCGGCTATCTTCTTCGAGGATTTCCATCGCACCGATCATCGTTTCGATATAGGTGCTGGCCTCAAGCACACCAATGGACGTGCTGAGGCTGAGCGAGGTTGCCTGCGCCGCACCACTTAATTTCGTATTGTCGAGGACACGGAACTGGGTGGTGAATATCTCCGCCCATAACCTAGGTAGCAGCATTGCGATCTCGGCGCCCTCATCCGCGCTTATCCCGAGGGACTGATAATCGATGGAAATACGCGCTGTTTTCTGGGTTGCGCGCTTGAGCTCTTCATCGAGTTCAGCGTTGATCGCGTCAATCTCGGCGGAATTGAGCCCCTTCTGGCCAAGTCTGTCGTTGTATTTCTTGATGATCCCGGCGGTCATCGGGCTTGAGAAACTGACATTGATGGCATCACGCAGATCTTCTTTATCCTCAATCCCCGTCCTTTCCGCCAGTGCTGCCAGCACCTCCGGCGCCTCTAAATCCTTGGGCGAGAAGGTAACGCCATTGGGGTAGGCCCCTTTCTCAATGCCCGTAAGGTTGAGGTAATACACGATTGGCATCCGGGATTGAGTTGCCATCGCAAGCACGGCAATAAGGCCCAAAATCCCTGCCAACGCCGGAAGGGCAATGATCAACCCGCGCCGCCGCCAGAGTTTTATCGCGATATCGGTAAGGGAAATTTCATCGGCGTCGTAGGTGCTCTGCTCTGCCATGCTTCATGCT